>NZ_JBJZOU010000001.1:0-54714 GCF_057808395.1 Serratia sp. TSO36
ATCAATCTGGAAGAGGAGTTTTGCGGGTCTGGGGATATACATGCACGGGATTATAACGAGTTACAGCAGCTGAAAAAAGCGCCTTTCTTACAAAGTCTTAGCTCCCGCCGCAGGCGGGCTACTGTTCTTTTTGCAAATGACGGAGGAGCTGCAAAATAGAGGTGCTGGTTTTTTCGTCTAGATTGGCGGTGGGTTCATCTGCCAGAACCAGGGCGGGCTGGTGAACCACCGCTCTGGCAATTGCCAGCCGCTGGCGTTGCCCGCCTGAAAGTTGGCCGGGTAAGGCCGTGGCTTTATCCGCCAGGCCGACGCGTTCCAGCATATCTGCGACTAACCGCCGGCGATGGGCGGGCGGGGCGTGTTGTAATATCAGTGGCAGCTCTATATTTTCATACGCAGTGAGTACCGGGATAAGGTTGAAGTTCTGGAAGATAAAACCGATATGATGAGCCCGGAAGGCGCTGCGCTGGTTGTCATTCAGCTTTCCCATATCCTGACCGGCAACGATCAGTTTGCCGTTGTCCGGGGTATCTATCCCGCCGATTAAATTAAGCAGGGTAGTCTTCCCGCTGCCTGACGTGCCGGATAAAACAGTGAAGCAACGTGGTGAAATATTGATATTAATATCATTCAGCGCGTTAACCCTGATCTGCCCCATCAGATAACGTTTACGGATGTGTTGTATTTCGACAGCCCACATATTTATCCTTTTAAGGTGGGTTAAGGGGTAATGTAAATCCGGAGCAATACTATCAATGGCATGAAAGTATTAGCTGTCGCATTATATTTAATTTAAAATCAAGTCTTCGGCTGTTTTGGTTTTTTATCGGTAAATCATGGCGTTGTGGTTATTTTTTTTGCGTTATTTTATGGATTTTATTTTTACTTTTGAAGTTTAATGTTGTCGATTTTTAAATTGAATTAAATAATATTTAAAAATTAAATTGAGTTAACTTCAACCCAGGGTCTAGGGTAATAATGTATTGTGTTGGTCAGGCTGGTAGCGATAATATTAACCTGGATCAGACGTGGCTGACTTTTCCTGAAGATGGTTGCCGGTATGGTGGTATAACGTCGGTGAGGTTTGGCGGAGCCAATTGTACAGATCCATGTCGCGGTGAAACCCCAGTTTGCGCATCACCCTTATTTTATGCCCGCTGACCGTTTTGGCGCTGAGGCCCAGCCGGCGCGCAATTTGTCCCACCTGCATTTCCTGGCGAGTGTAACGCAGGATCTCCCGTTCGCGGGGAGTGAATACGGGGGACGAACAGGTGCAACCCGTGTGACGGTTCCGTTTCCCGCTCGGATATAACCAAGGGGACTCCAGCGCCGTACTCACTATGCGCAGTACAGATACCCGAGACATAGCGTAACAGATGACGCCGGATTCCTGTGGACATCGTAGGGGCATGGCGAAGCTTGGTCTTTGATCCTTTTCCTGCAGGGTAAAGTACAGGGTTTTCCTGTTGGCGGCGTGTGTTGCGAGGTGACAGAAGCAACTCAAGGCGCCAGCCGGATAGTGGCAGAAAATCAGGTTGGCTTCCTGAGCATCCCGAATATTGACATGCTGCACGTCTACCCCTATGGTGCCAAAGTACAGCGTCAGCAAGGCCTGCAGCCCCAGGCGGAAATAGTTATTTTCCTCGGAAATAGCGATTTTCAGGGTGGTGTTCATCCGCGCACTCCCGATGCCGCGATTCTCTGTTCGTCGTCAGTTGACGGGTTTTTCTGCGCCTGGCTGTTGTCAATGCGCAGCTCGTAAATCATGGTGGCGTTGGGGGGCACTTTGGGTGGGTAACCCGTTTCGCCGTAGGCGAGCGCCGGGGGGACCACCATCGTCAGAGAACCGTGATCGTGCAAGTGACTTATCGCTTCCCGGAATAACGGCGGGTAATCCGAGAGCGGTTGCGACAAGACCTTGCCACTGAGATCCATATCCTGAATCACAGTGCCGTCGGTCAGTTTTTCTTTCACCACCACATCAATGACTGCGTTTTTTGCCAGTTCTCCGCGCCCGGCATAATCCACCCGGTACCAGAAGCCCAGCCCAGACTGCTTCACCCCTTTCTGTTTACGGAAGGCAGTCAGGTAGTTGTTATCGCGTTGTTGTTGCTCGCTGACCCGTTTTTCTCGCGCTTGACTGGCGGTGGCATCTGCCTGCTCTGTCAGTTTGCTCAGTTCCGCCTGCGGCAACAGCAGCCGGCCCGAGACGCTGTCAATAACGCCGGCCAGCAGGCTGTCGCGCTCGACAGAGACCCCCCAACTTTTCCGCTCATTGATCATGTCCTGAATATCATGACCCAGCGCACTGCCCGCTGCGTACGACAGACGGCGCTGTTTATCGGCCAGCTGTTCCGGGGTCAGCACCCACCGCTGCTGTTGCCGCAATACCGCCAGTTCGCTTTGCGCCGTTTGCAGCGTTTTTTGTTGCTCTGCAAATTTTTGTTCTCCTTCCTGTAACGCTCTGTGCAGATCTCCCTGTGCTTTGTCGCTCTGTTGCTGTTGTTGCTTCAGGGCCGCCTGTGCCGTTTTCATTTCGGCACGGAATGCCTCCGACTGGTTGCCGGCAAGCTTTTCTGCTTTTTTTGCCTGAGAGACACTCGTTTCCGCCTGCGCCAACAGGGCGCGGGTATGCGCCTCATCAGGGGTTCCGCGCCATGCCTTGCCGAGATCCGCAAGCCATGTTTGCAGCAGCGTCGTGTCCGGCAATGCTGGTTTAGCCACCTCGGGCGGCGGTGATTTTTGCGCTTTCAACGCCGCAATTTCCTGCCTCAGAGAGGCCAACTCTCTGCTCTGGCGAGCCAACTGCTGCTCCCGCTCTCGCAGGTCATTTCGCAGGGTGAAGGTTCTGGTGGACCATGACCGTTCATCATGGCCACGTTGTTGTTGGCGGGGCGTCGCCGTTGGTTTTCCTGCTCCTTCCCCGCTTTTTCCTGCTTTGCGCTCGGGCGTACCGTCCGTTTTCCGGGCGGGGGCTGCGTCACTCTGAGCCTGCCCCTGGTACTGTTCAGCAAACTGCAACAGGGCGGGCACGCCATCATCGGCCTGTGCGAGACCGGAAAGCAGCAGAGTTGCACAACATCCGTTCAGGAATTGTCGCCGCAGATTCATTTAACCTTCTCCCCCTGTGCCGCCAGCCCGGCCAGTACCGACTGATTCACGCCGGCGCACAGATAGCTGACTTTATAACGGTATAAGGCATCGACCGTATCTTGTGTGTCACTGTTAACCCGGGAACGCAGCCGGGAGTAAGCCGATGCACCACTCATCAGGCTGTCAAAGCCCTGCTTATAGTGCTCATACTGCTTCTGGTCGATGTTGCGCAGGGCGCTTAACTGTTCCTGGCACAATTTAAGCCGCTCGGCTTCGTATTGTTTGCGTTGCGCTTCTGGCGACAGGCCCTGATCGGCGTGCGGAGCCGGGATGTTCTTCACGGCGCGAACGTTCTGACAGCCGGTTGCCCCGACAAGCAGAAGACACAATATTCCGTAACGGATGGTGCGATGGGGGAAAGTGGACATCATCGTTTCTATTTTTACCTTAATGAACCTGTTCGTCAGCCTGACTGAACAGGGAGTGAATATAAGAAATTAGCCCTCAAGCGGTAGAGGAGATCATCCTGGCTTGTATGGTTTTCTTTCCCCTCTGGGGGGAGCCAGATACCAGCGCAAAGAGTTGTTGATAGGGTGTTCACTGACAATAACCAGCTTCATATCTGCCAATGTCAGCAATAGCGTTCGCGCTTTATAAATACTGATGTTGTGCATGTCAGCAATTTGCCGCGTTGTCGGCCATTCTGTGGCCGGAGGTAAATTATAACTTCCAAGTTTTAGAGTGAAATCAGATAATGTCTTTAATATGCCAAAATATAAGGGGGGTTGCCGGGAATGTGCTGAGGAAGAATACGTTTTCATCCTGTGTAGTCCTCGTGATTCTTGGTATTGTTTCAATAGTGGAAAAGTGTGTTTTCCTTTTCTTTCTTTGACAAATGGTAATTGAGATGCCCAAAGGTAAAACACCCGGTTGGATTCGTTAATTATATCGGCTTTTTTCTTTTTTACGACCCTGAATTTCCGTTGGTAGGGCTTTGTCGATACAATGCATCGGTAATTCTTGTTTGTTTCTTTTTTTGTTCTGTCGCAACCCTGGTTGTACGTGTTATTGCCATTAAATACTTTGTTTTTGTTTTGATATTTGGTTTTGGGGTTTTCTATTTCAATTATTTTTGTAAGGATTAGTCGGGCCGGGCAAGGTTCTGCCCAGTTTGATTTTTTGTTCTCCACATTGTATTGGCGGGTTCTTTACTGAATTTGTTTGGGATACTGTCTTGTAAATTACGTGGTGGATTACTTTCTAATTTAAAAAACAAGTTTTTCTACTATCGAAAATAGGGGAGTTAATGTCATGTCCATGAAAATAAATAAAGTCGTTCTTGCCACCCTGGTGGCGTTGGGAATGTCGGCTTCTGCTGCGAATGCGCAGTCTAATGTTAATCAGGGGAGCGGTTCCGTGAAGTTCGTGGGGGCGGTTATTGATGCGCCTTGCTCAATTAAGGCAGAGGACGTCAATCAGGTCATTCCATTGGGGCAGATTTCAACCGCCGCGCTTAAAAAGGCCGGTGGCACAGAGGGAACAAGGTTCAGCATTAGACTCGAGCAGTGTGATACCACCACGTTGAAGACGGTGACCACCACGTTTACCGGCTCAGCGGATAAGACCAATCCGAAACATCTGGGTGTTCTGGGTTCCGCCGGCGGTGTCAACATTGCGTTGATGGGGAGTAATGATGAAGAGTTCGAGCTGGGCAAGAAGACACCGGCTCAGACGCTGCAAGATGGTGATAATACGCTGCAATTTGCGGCCAAATTGTTAAAAGCCAGCGATACAGCCACCGTTGTTCCAGGGAGTTTCACGGCAGTCACCAACTTTACCTTGTCCTACGAGTAACGACTTACCCGAGATGAGATCTTTTGCGTGCAGGCAAATCTGCATGCAAAAGATCGGATGTGGTAATGGTCGGGAGGACACGTGAAAAATAAACTTTCTGTCGTAGGGCTTTGTCTGGTTTCCTCCGTGGTATTGCCCGCTCAGGCCGTTTCATTTTCAGAAGGCCATGGCACGGTGAGCATGCTGGGTTCGGTTATTGCCACTGCCTGCGCCATCGATGTGGATAGCATGGCGCAAACCATCGATATGGGCGTGGTGCCGCTAGCCGATATTATGCGCGATGGTCAGGGGAGCGGTAAGCCCTTTTCAATCAAATTAGTGGATTGTTCCTACGAGCATCCGGGGCATCAGGACTGGCGCCAGTTTCAGGTGACATTCGATGGCGATCGGGAGGGGCATTTATTTGGCGTCAGTGGCGAAGCATCGGGTGTCGCGTTGCAGATAATCAGTGATGTCGGGCTTCCTGTTTTTCCGGGAAAGGCATTGCCGCCGCAGAATATCGTACCGGGAAATATACATCTGAATTACACCATGAAATTGGTAGCGAACAGTCGTGCCCTGAGAACGGGAGATTATTATTCAGCCATACGCTTTAAGCTGGATTACTTCTGAATATTCTCATTGACCTGATATGACGATTATTAAAAAGGTAAAGGTATGGGACATTCTCCTGTTGGTCATATGACTCGCGTTGGTATTTTGTGGGTCTGCATTTCTTTGGCACTGGGGTCACCGTTCACACTGGTTTATGCGGCAGAGGATATTCAGTTTAATACGGATGTGCTAGATGTTCATGACCGGGATAATATCGACCTCAGCCAGTTCTCGCATGGCGGTTATATCATGCCGGGCATTTACGGCATGGTGGTGCATGTCAATAAAAACGATCTGCCGGAGCAGTCTATCCCTTTTTATGCTGGCGGTAACGGTAATAAAGGCAGCCGCGCCTGCATCAGCAAAAGCCTGGCAGGGCAGTTGGGGTTTAAATCCCAGACGCTCAGCGCATTGACCTGGTGGCACCGCGGGGAGTGTCTGGATGAAAGCAGCGTGCAGGGGATGGAGGTTCGGGGTGACCTGTCCACGGCATCGCTTTACCTGAGTATCCCCCAGGCATCTCTGGAATATACCGCTGAGAACTGGGACCCGCCGTCACGCTGGGATAACGGGATCCCCGGTCTGTTGTTCGATTATAACGTCAATGCTCGTTCGCAAAAACAACAGCAGCGTGGAGCGGGCGGTTATCAGTTGAGTGGTAACGGTACGGCAGGCGTCAACATGGGGGCCTGGCGACTTCGTGCCGACTGGCAGGGGAATCTCGACCATCAGACCGGGTCGGGGAAATCCACCAACCAGCGGCTGGACTGGAGCCGCTATTACGCTTATCGGGCTATCCCCGCTTTGCGTTCAAAGCTGACCATGGGAGAGAGTTATCTCGATTCCGGCATGTTCGACAGCTTCCGTTTTGCCGGTGCCACGCTGGTGTCGGATGACGCGATGCTGCCGCCGAATCTGCGCGGTTACGCGCCGGAAGTGGTGGGGGTGGCCCGAACCAACGCTCGTGTGGTGATCAGTCAGCAGGGCCGGGTGTTGTATGAAACCACCGTGGCGCAGGGGCCATTCCGTATTCAGGACATCAACGATGCGGTCAGCGGCGAGCTGAATGTGCGGGTTGAAGAACAGGATGGCAGTGTGCAGGAGTTCACCATGAACACCTCGAACATCCCTTATTTGACGCGCCCGGGCTCGGTCAGGTTCAAGCTGGCGGCCGGTAAACCCTCGGATTACAGCCATCATTCGCGGGGGCCGTTGTTTGGTACCGGTGAGTTTTCCTGGGGGGTCAGCAACGGTTGGTCATTATACGGCGGCGCGCTGGTCGGCGGGGATTACAACGCCCTGTCGCTGGGTATCGGTCGCGACCTGATGTTACTGGGCGCGCTGTCATTTGATGTCACTCAGTCGCGGGCCCGGATGCAGCAGGAAGGCGGCACGCTCAGCGGTGGGTCATACCGGCTGAGTTACTCGAAGAATTTTGATGAATATGACAGTCAGGTGACGTTTGCGGGATACCGATTCTCGGAGCAGGACTTCATGAGCATGAGTGAGTTCCTTGATGCCCGTTATTACGGCTACCGGACCGGCAACAACAAAGAAATGTACACCGTGTCCTTCAATAAGCATTTCCGTGACTGGGGACTCAGCACGTATCTCAACTACAGCCACCAAACGTACTGGGACCGGCCGGCGAATGACCGCTACAACCTGATGGTGTCCCGTTATTTCGATGTGGGGCGTTTTCGTAGCGTCAGCCTCTCGTTATCGGCGTACCGGAATAAGTTCAACAACATGCGCGATGACGGCGGCTGGTTGTCCCTCTCTGTGCCGTGGAGCGACGGCGCAACGGTCAGTTATAACGCCTCGGCCAATCGGAATGATGTCACTCAGCAGGTGGGGTATTACAGCCGGATTAATGACCGGGATAACTATCAGCTGAACGTGGGGGGCTCGCGTCGTGGGGCAGACGTGTCCGGTTATTACGATCATGACGGCGATATTGCCAGGGTAAGCGCCAATGCCAGCTATCAGGCCGGACGATACAGCGCTCTGGGTCTCTCCGCGCAAGGGGGGATGACAATGACCGCTAATGGCGGCGCTCTGCACCGGGCCGGTATGCCGGGCGGCACCCGCATGCTGATTGATACCGGGGGGGTGCCGAATGTGCCGGTACGGGGTTACGGCAACACCAGCAAGACCAACGCATGGGGTAAGGCGGTGATCGGTGACGTCAACAGTTACTACCGCAATAAGGCCAGCATTGACCTGGATAACCTGGGGGATAACGCGGAAGCCACGAAATCGGTGGTGCAGGCGACCCTGACCGAAGGTGCGATTGGTTACCGTAAGTTCGGCGTGATTGCCGGCGAGAAAGCGATGGCCATTATCAAGTTGGCGGATGGCAGTGAGCCGCCGTTCGGTGCGACGGTGATGAATGCTCGTAAGCAAGAAACCGGGCTCCTGAATGATGGCGGCAGCGTGTATCTGAGTGGTATCCAGGCCGGCGAACGCATGACGGTTCACTGGAGTGGGCGGGCGCAGTGCGAGGTCCGGCTGCCGGCCCCGTTACCGGCAGAGATGTTGATGAATACGCTGTTGCTGCCCTGCCATGCCCTGAACGTGGGCGAGAACGATGAGCCAGCGCGGTAGTGCAGAGAATCATTTACAGAATGAATAACACCGGACCGGTACAGATCCGGAAACGAAAGAATACGAAAGAGAGAGTCAGGTGATGAAACAACACGAATATGACGCAATCGCCATGCCGGCGATTTCACTGAAGGCCGTGGTGACCGGACTGGTTCTGACCAGTGGGTTGGTGGCCTGGCAGAGCCAGGCCGCGATAGCGCTGGATCGAACCCGGGTGGTGTTTGACGGCGCCCAGAAGTCGGTGAGTCTGAATATCAGCAACCAGAACAAGCAATTGCCCTATCTGGCGCAGGGGTGGCTTGAAGATGAGCAAGGCAACAAAATTCAGAGCCCCCTCACGGTGTTGCCGCCGGTGCAGCGTATCGAACCGGGCAAGGCCAGCCAGATAAAAATTCAGGCGCTGCCGGCGGCGAAGCTGTTACACCAGGATCGTGAAACGGTGTACTACTTCAACCTGCGAGAAATTCCGCCGAAAAGCACCAAACCTAACACGCTGCAGATAGCCCTGCAGACACGCATCAAACTGTTTTACCGCCCGGCGGCTATCGGAACAATGGACAAAAGCGGTCCGGCGCCGCAGGAGCAACTGACCCTGACCCGTCAGGGGGGGAAATATGTGGTCAATAATCCCACGCCGTACTATGTCACCCTGGTGGATGCCGCTGTGAAGAAAGGGGTGGAGGGGGTGAAGGGATTTGAGCCCATGATGCTGCCGCCAAAAGGGAACCTGCCGTTGACGGTCAGCGCTGCCAGCGTGGGGAATAGCCCGGTTCTGACCTACATCAATGACTACGGTGGCCGGCCGCAGCTGACCTTCCGTTGTGCCGGGATGACATGTGTGGTGATACCGGAAAAGACAGGCAACTAGCCGTCATGGCCTCCGCCACAGAGGGGACCGGAAACCGGGACAGGAGAAAGCGAATGGCGAAAATAACACACACCCTGCGCGCATGCCTCAGGGTGCGGAAAGTGGGGGAGCATTACGGTGCCATCACCGGGCTGATGTTCATGACGACGTTATTTATGGGAGGGGTTCTGTTTCTGGCCTTTCCGGTGGTCGCGACGGATAACTGGGAGGTGCAAGGCGCCAATGGTGCGCTGTATGTCCACGGCGCGCTGACCGCGAGCGCCTGCCGCCTGGAAATGGGCAGTGCGCGGCAGGATGTGGCGCTCGGGGAAATAGGTACGGGGCGTCTGCAAGGGCTCGGCGACCGGGGGCGTCCCGTGTGGTTTGAGCTGCGGCTGGAAGATTGTTTGCGCAGTCCGGCAGGCACCCGTGACGAGCGTACCGGCGGGCTGACCTGGGCGCACGACCAGCCTGCGGTGACCGTCAGTTTTCAGGCGCCACGGGATGCCGACAACCCGCAGTTGCTGAAAGCGCAGGGGGTCTCCGGCCTCGGTCTGAGGCTGGCGGACAGTACGGGGCGGGATGTCCAGCCGGGTGAGCGGGGAGCGGCGCTGTTGCTGGCTCCGGGGCAGAACACGCTGAGTTATACCGTCACCCCCGAACGCACACCGGCAGATCTGGTGGCGGGCAGTTACCGGGCAGTGGTGGATTTTCATCTGGACTATGAGTGAGGTGAAGCCTGTGGGCAACGTACTGATGAAACTGAAGGCGCATTATTTGCTGGCCGGGGTGCTGGGGGCGGTGCCGTTGATGGCGCCCGCGGTCACGAACGTAACCGTCAAAGTGAACGTGGTGGCGCCGACGTGCAGCCTCAATGGCGGCAAACCTATCGTCATTGACTTCGGGGATGTTCTGACCACGCAGATCGATGGCAAAAATTACCGGCAACCGGTGTATTACAACCCGGAATGTGAAAAGGGCGTCAGTACGGCGATGAAGCTGCAGATAGAGGGAACCCCTTCGGCCTTCGATAATCAGCTTCTGCAGACGAACGTGGGAGGGTTGGGGATTGAAGTGCTGAAGGAGAGCTCCCGGCTGCCGGTCAATAACTGGCTGAACTTTACGTACTCTTCCCCCCCTAATTTGTATGTGGTTCCGGTGAAACAGGCTGGTGTGACACTACCCGGCGGGAAATTCAGCGCCACGGCGTTGCTGCAAGTGGATTACCAGTAAACGGGAGCAACGAATGAAGAAACTGATGATGATTCCCCTACTGCTGTCGGGTTACATGTCATCGCTGTGGGCCGCGGGGCAAGCAGATATGACGATGAGCGGAACCCTGATTGCGCCACCGCCTTGCACCATCAATGAGGGAAAACAGGTGGATGTGGACTTTGGCGACCGTGTTGGGATTAAAAAGGTGGACGGGACGAATTACCGGCAGCGCGTGAACTACCAGATCGCCTGTGAAAGGGGGGGCGACGCTGGCTGGGCGCTCAAGCTCAGCTTGAACGGGACGGCGGCAGGCTTTGATGCGAAAGCCCTGAAGACCAGTAAGGATGGCCTGGGTATCCGGATATACCAGAATGACAAGCCGTTTGTGCCGGACAGCACGCTGGCGATTAGTCTGAACAGCCCGCCTGTATTGGAGGCGGTGCCGGTGAAGCAAGCCGGCGCCACGCTGGAAAAAGGCGGGTTTGAGGCCTGGGCCACCCTGCAGGCAGAGTATCAGTGAGGAGTCGGTCATGAAACACCCTGAGGAAAAAAACGGGCGGCAGCGGCGGAGGTGTCCCGGCGTAAGAACGTGGTTGCTGGCGCCGACGCTCATTGCCCTGCTGTCGGGGCATGCGTTGGCGGCGGGCGGGAACAATAACCTGCATCTGCACGGCACGCTGGTGGCGGAGCCGTGCGTTATCCCGCCGGGAGAGGATGAAATTCCGTTGGATTTTGGCGTTATCGTGGATAAGTACCTGTATATCAACACCCGTACGCACAGCCAGCGTTTTTCCATTCATCTGGCGGATTGTGACCTGTCGCTGGGTTCGACGGTCACGACGCGTTTTATCGGAACGGAGAGTGCCGCTCTGCCAGGATTACTGGCAGTAGGTTCTGGCAGCGGCATCGCTATCGGGTTGGAAACCCCGGAGGTCAAACCTGTTCCGCTGAATAAGGCCAGCGATCGTTTTCCGCTGCGGTCAGGGGATAACTACGTACCGTTTCAAGCGTATGTGCAGGCGGAGCCGCAAGCGATAACGGGCCACAGCATAAAGCGAGGGGAGTTTAGCGCTACGGCAACCTTTGGGCTGGAATATGAATAGGGGAGGGACAGTATTTTTTACCGGGATAAAGGCGATAAGCGTATTTTTGACAGCGTATTGTGGCGTAGTGTCCACAGGGCGTCTGCTTCGGCAGATACTACGGTTGAACTTTATGGTACAGCGGCCTTCACGATACCTCATCACCGAGCGAACGGAAGCCTTGTCTGTGTGGCATACCGGATAGCATAAATCGTTCAAAAAACAGAACCGAAACCATCAGGCACGTCGGGCGCTCATCAAGCCAGCACCACGCTGACTGTTAACTATCCGTAGCTCTGTTAGTGCTATTCATCATTGGGTGCGATAGGGTTTGTATTTTCATCGAGTAAGGTAAGGTACGTATGAGATCTCTTTTGTTTTGTTTTTTAGTGAGTGTTGGTTCTTATTGTGCAGCGAGTCAGTATCCAGTAACTCGTATTGATAAATCTCAAAGTGGTGGAGGGATTTATATGATTTACGTGTCAAGCCGACTCGTTGATATTGGCTCTGCAGCAGATTTTATCCCGCCATTCGGGAAATATATTGTGTATGGGTATGCACATAAGGTGAGTGGTGAATACAAATTTAAAACTGTGCCGCAAAATTTTATTGTGCAAATAAAATCAGGTGAAACCATCGGACATGCGGCAAAACGTGCATATGACCAATTTAAAAACTATCAATCATTTATGACAAATGTTCCCCCGAATAGAGCCTGCCCTGCATTCGGTGTTGCCGATCAAGCCGGAGGTAATCAATATTTGCCATGGGGCTCTGTTTATATCCCGGCAGGCGCTTGTGATTCCCCTCCTCCCCCCCCTGAGTGGTGTAGTATCGCCACCAACGAGATAAATATTGATCATGGTACAATCAACCTTGGTAGCGGTATGAACCAGGTAAGTAAAAATTTTGTTGTTAGATGCAGTTCTCCTATGTCTGTACAGCTTAGCCTTAGTCAGGAAACGGTAACTCTTGCGCCAGGGGTGCAAAGCAAACTTTCGTTTCCTGGTACGGATCATGGTCGATTGGCAACGCACGCAGGGGATAATCAGGCCAGTATACGTAGTGAATTGCATATTGATAGTGGGGCTAAACCGGGAAATTATAGTGGGTCCTCTATTCTGAGCGTGAACTATTATTAATGATGAATAAACACCCTTCTGATTAAACAAATATGGGTTGTTTAATACGCTCTGGTTTTTATGAATAAGTCTTGGATTATGAGTTTTATTGAAGTATCTCCTCAGGGATTGTTTTTGAGTGCTCAGCGTGGAAAGTATGAAATATATTACCCTGCCGCCTATTTGGTGGCGGTGTACATCATATAACCTTGACCGATCGGGTAACTGCGTTATATCGTCAATTGGCTAAATGCAAATATTTTGACGAGGAGTATAAAACGTTACGGTGGTGCTGGTGGTTTTTTAACTCCCGGATAGGAAATGGTGAGTTTTATTTAAGTTAAATAACCTGAGTTCATTTTTTAATGCGCTCTAAATAAAAACATGTGAGGGCATGGATGCCAAGATATGAAACCAGATAATGTTATCTTTTTGGTGCAGTGTAGGTAGATTGTCAATGTTTCTGGCTACATTTATTTTTAACTGGCTAAGCGGGTCGGTTGTTTTAGACTGTAAAGTTGGCTTGAGATGATCTCGCATTTTTATGGGCGACGGTGTGCGAGAAAGAAGATATATTTTATGTGAAAAACATCCCGGATCGGCAGATATTTCTTGCAATCAAATAGAGTAAGGTCTTTTTCTAATGGTTTATTCTTAAATTTTATTTATTCTAGCATGTTGATATTTTTTGTTTTTTTTGTTCTTTATTGATCTACGTCAAGTTTTTAAGCCGAACGGAATGAGGGAAATTTCCATTTTGTTGATATTAGCTTGCCGATTTTATTGTTTACAGGGTCTGATTTTATGTTAAGGATGTTACGTGAGTCACAAGCTGAAAAGTATGAATTTTTCCTGAATGCTGAGGGGAAAGTGACGACGTATGTCCTGCTTTGTCGTTTTTTATATTTTGGGTTAGCTAGGAATAAACTATATTAATAACCAGGAAAGGATGAGTTATGCATTTTAAGAACAATAGGATAATGAAAGATTGGGTGGTGTTTATCACTGTCGTAGAGGAGCGTAGTTTTACACTGGCTGCAAAAAAACTTCACTTTAGTGTGGCATCGGTCAGTAAATCCATCTCCAGACTGGAAAGTACCCTTGAAGTTGTTCTGCTGAGTCGAAATGCGCATAAGGTTGAAATCACCGCGGCGGGAGACATCGCGTTTAATCGAGCGAAGTCAATCCTGCAGATGTACCATGAATTATTTTCTGAAATAAGCAATCGTGATAACAGAATCAAGGGAAAACTGCGATTTTCTGCCCCATCCATTCTCTGTGAACTGACAGCCAGTCACTGGGTGTATGATTACATGCGTGAAAACAAAGATGTTGAGCTTCGGTTGTTGTCGCGCGACCGGAGTGAGCTTACCGTTATTTCACCCGAATTCGATGACCTGGTTCTGAAAAGTGGCATTCTGGATTCCGCCGATTTGGTACATCATGGTTTAGGCGCCATGGGCTTTAACATGTGTGCGAGCCCGGAATACCTGGCGCGCCATGGTGCAATCAATACACCACAGGATTTAGCTGAACACTGGATTATGAAAGTCGAACACCCTTTTTTGAGTTATCCGCTCACCTTGTCAAAGGAAGGGGAGTCCTTCGAGCTCAATATAGAAAATGACACCAGCCTGACGTCAAATAATATCCCCAGCCTGCTGAAGATGACGCTGGAAGGTGCAGGTGTTTGCCTGGCTTTGCCTGACTGGGTCGCCTCTAAATATGTCAAAAGTAATGAACTTGTTGTTGTTCTCCCAGAGTGGAAATTCCCGAGGCTGCAGATTTATCTTGTCTGGCGCTACCGGGAACACTATTCGCGTTTGTTCAGTGATTTTAGACGGTATATTGAGGTGAGGTGGAAAGAGCTTATGGAGAATGGATTAGGTTAGTTTTTCTTAAATGAGATAAACACAAATGGGGGTTGTTTATTTTTTGTCGTTGGTACTTCAATCGAGTGTTTGAACGATAAAATAACTAAAAACACGCTATTATCTATGTATTGAGATGTCTCATTATGGGACTCTTGGCACCTTGAACATCACCCGTTGAGTAAATGGAGGGTATTAATAATAATTTGCATACTCCTGCGGGGAGAATATAGACTACGCGCTCTGGTATCGGGGGGGATTAAACGAACAACATACCCGTGTGTTTTCAGTTTGTTGACCTGGAGTACAGGATGAGGCGATGGCGCAAAGGCGTTGGGTATTGGCTGGTGTTTTGTTTGCTCTATTTTGTTCTCGCCATGTTTAGTCTTGAAACCCGCGATCCCTGGAGCCTGTCCAGTTCAGTCTGGTTACCGGCCGGGCTGGTGCTCGGCGCATTATGCACTTACCCGCGCATATACTGGCCGCTTTGGGGCGTCAGCGCCGGCTTGCTGCATATCTTTGTCAGCCTGCTGTATGGGCGATCTTTAGATGTGGCGTTGATTTTCGCGTTAGTTGACCTCGCGGTGCTTTTTCCTCTGGCGAAGATGTGGCGCAGCGTGCACCGCTATCTCGGGCATGACACCTGGCGTACGGAAACGCTGTTATTATTGTTGGGCGTCTATATGGTCAGTATCACCGGGGGGGTGGTCAGCGTATTCATTCTGATGCTGCTGGATTATCCGGTGGTATTCACTCATTTTTTCACCTGGTCTTTGTCGAACGCCACCGGTTGTCTGGCAGGGGCGCCTTTCTTTATTTTTCGTCGTTTTCTCAAGGAGGCGGATCCTACGGTCTCATGGCGAGCGCTGGTGGTGTTATTGGGCGTTTCGGCCATCTTCCTGTTGCCCCCGGCGCTGATTCATCACGCTTTGCTGGCTCAGACTCTGCTCTATTTAGCGATGGGCGGATCCTTGATATTGGCAATGTTGTGGCCTTTGCGTATCCTGACCGTTTATTTTTTGTATCTGACATTGCTGGTCAGTCTGGCGACGTTATCGGATTATGGCCCGTTGGCGATGGACGAATCTCTGGGGATGCAGGTCTCTCAGCTCTATTTGCTGGTTGTCATCAGCCTGAGCCTGATCCTGGCGATGCGCGAAAAAGAAAACACCCTGAGCCACGAGAAACAGGAACAACAGGCGCTGTTGTTGCGTAACCTACTTGAAAAACAACAGCCCGTTTTTTTGCAGTTCTCTTCCGATATGGCGCAGTTGGACTGGTCCGGAAATCAAACGGTTTTCGGCATACCGTCTCAGGAACTCTCCACTTTGCTTTTGCTTCAGGCCAGAATTCATCCGGAGGATCGCGACGCTTTTAGACAGTTCATCTCAGTGACGCCGGATAACAGTGAGACGGTCCGGCAGTGTTCCTTCCGCCTGTTGCTTCCCGATAAGCAGTACCACAGAGTGCGTTGCCATAGTGTGACGTATCGTCTTCAACCTGGAGCCGTTGCTGCTATGGTACTTTATACTTAATTCTATTCTCTTAAAGGGAGCTCGCTATGCAACAACGGATCGTGATTGCCGACGATCACCCGGTCTTCCTGATCGGCCTGCGCGCCGTGATTGCTTCTGCTTTCAACGAGCGCTTTATCGTCAGTGATGAAGCTACGAATGTAGACCAATTGCTTAGGGCATTAGAAAAGGCGTTGCCAGACGTTCTGCTCACGGACTTTAACATGCCAGGGCAACATCAATCTGATGGGTTGCGCTTAATTGACACGCTGCGACGTAAATATCCCGCCTTGCCTATTGTGGTGGTTACTGTGCTGGCCAATCCGGGGGTGATTAATTCGATACTGGCTGCGGGCGTCTATGCGGTCATCAATAAACAAAGTCTGACGGCGGAATTGACGCTGTGTCTGGAAAGTTTGTTGCGGGGGCGTCGCTATATCACTCCGGTAGCGGCAGGGGGCTCGGCAGACATGAGTCCGCGTGAACTGGAAGTGGTGCGTCTGCTGGCTCAGGGAAAGAGTGTGAATGACATTGCCGCGATGCTGAGCCGGACTAAACAGACGATCAGCGCACAGAAAAAAAGCGCGATGAATAAAATCGGTGTCAGTTCAACGGCGGAGCTTCTGGAATATCTGCACAGCGTGGGTCTGTAAAGGATGAGGCGTTTACTCCTGCTTAGCCTGTTGTTGCCCATACTGGTGAAGGCCGCGGATAATATAGAGGTTGGCTTGCTCGATGATCGCGCACCCTACAGTGATTTTACTGTCTGGCAGCGTGCAAACGGCGCCCTGCCAGAGTTACTGGATTTGCTGTCAACACCGGGGGAAACGTCGTTTACGCCTAAAGCGGCGGCTGACTTAGCGCAACTCACGGGTATGCTCAAACAGCGCGGCGTCACTATGGCGTTACCCCCCCCATTCAGTATTCCCCCTCCGGGGATACTGGTTTCGCACCCCTTATTGCAGCAGCACTGGGCGTTGATTTCTCGCAGCAATCATCTTCCCGTCCATATTAATCATGTGCTGAACCTGAATCTGCAACGTATTTTGTTGCTGCGCAACAGCCCCGTTGGGCCGAAAATTACCGCGGCCTGGCCCGGTGTTGTGCTGGAAGAAGGCATGGGGTTGAGTGAGGCATTAAAACTATTAAATGCCGGGGCTGCGGATGGGTTGGTTTGCGATGCCGCTTTGGCCGATATGCTCATGCATAACCTGTATCCGGGGCAATTAAGCAGTGAAATACTGCCTGAGATCAGCAGCAGCCAAACTCTCTGGCTGCTTCCCGGTCAGGAAGACTTGCTCAGACATGTCAATGAACGTATTGATGCCCTCCCGCCTGGAACCGCGTCGTCCATTATCACGCGCTGGTTGTTAAACGCTGCGCTCAACGATATGCACCCCAGTCCGGAATCAAATGATGGCTTTTTTGATTCTTTTGTGGCGGTGAGTAGTGTTATATCGCTATTTCTTATTGCGTTTCTGCTTTCTGAAATCTTGCGTCGCCGCCGCGCGGAACGGGGGTTGCAGGATGCCCTGACATACTGGCAAACCTTGTTGAACAGTGTTCCTACGCCACTTCTGGTGTGCGATCCCGTGGGGGAAATAACGCACTGTAATCAGACCTTGCTGGCATTACTGCAACTGACGACTGAGCAGGTGATCGGCGTGACGCTGGATCAATTCCTGAGACATAATCCGATGGTGCCGCCCCTTGAGCATCAGGAGTGGGTCACGGCCATCAGTACGCTTCACCCGCAATTTTCCGACCGCACTCTCTGTATACAGGGTGAGGCGCGTGAAATTATGCAGTGGCTGGTCGTCTATTGCGACAGCCGCCGTGTCCCACAGGGTTTGCTGATCGGTTGGTATGACATCAGTGAACGTAAGCGACTGGAGCGCAAACTGGCGATTACCTCACAGGAGGCGGTGAACGCCAGCCGGGAAAAAAGTGATTTTCTGGCCCGCATGAGCCATGAGATCCGTTCCCCGATGAACGCCATCCTTGGCGTTCTGGAACTGGAGCAGCAAAAACACGCCGGCGCGGATTCCGCACTGAATATTGCCTATGCGGCGTCGCGCCAACTGCTGCAAATCGTGGGTGGGGTGCTGGATATCTCCAAAATTGAAGCGGGGGAAATCAAGCTTCAGTTGCAAACCGGCGCGTTGTACCCGCTCGTAACGCAAATTGTGAATACCTATACTGCCCTAGCCGCGCAGAAAGGCTTGAAACTTGAAAGTGACCTGGAGGCCAGCCGTGGACGGCTTTACCGCATGGATGGCGCCAAACTGAGCCAGGTATTGAGTAACTTGCTGAGTAACGCCATCAAGTACACCGAACGGGGATTTGTTCGCCTTAAGGTGGCTTGTGAACCCGCAGCTCATGGAAAAGAGCGTCTGACCTTCCAGGTAGAGGACAGTGGGCTGGGGATTGCAAAGGACATGCAGGAAAGGATTTTACAGCCATACGTCCAACTGGATCCCAACTTTCCCGCCAGCAGCGGGCTTGGACTGGCCATTTGCGCACAGCTACTGAAACTGATGGGCAGCAGCTTGCATATCCGGTCCTCCCCCGGAAACGGTTCCGGCTTTACCTTTTCTCTACAGCTGGAGAGGGTCGAAGAACGCACCGCTGTCGTGAGCTCCCAGAACCCGGCAAGTGTGGGACATTCTTTGCAGATCCTGGTCGTCGATGATCAACCGGCAAATCTTGTGGTGATGAAACTGCAACTGGAAACGCTGGGCCATCAGGTCATGACGTGTGATGACGGTAAACAGGCAGAGCGGCTTCTTGCCCGGCAGACGTTTGACCTGGTATTGACTGACTGCCAGATGCCGGTGATGACGGGGTATGAACTCGCCACACGACAACGGCGGCGGGAAAGTGCGGAAGGGGGTTATCAGGTGATTGTTGGCTGTACGGCCAATGCGTTTAGTGACGAAAAACTCCGCTGCCTGGAGGCGGGTCTGGATGCGGTGCTGATCAAGCCCCTGACGTTGCAGGATTTACGTCAGATGTTGTCAGATCAAGGGTTGGTGCGCCTGAATATGGCTGAAATTCAGGCAATGGCGGCGGGGCAACCCCAGATTATCGCTTCACTCGTTGATGAACTGCAGCGAGGAAGCGAACAGGATCGCCAACGGCTGTTGGACATGACTCCCGAGCAGCCTGAGCAGTACGGTGCCGTGCTGCACCGGCAAAAAGGCAGTTTTGCCTTAGCGGGCTTTCAGGTGGGGGTAAATCTGTGCCGGCAGATGGAGCTTGCGCTCAGGGAGGAAGATTCAGTGGTATTTCCTGTGTATCGCTTGCAACTCAACGCATTGATCTTACGATTTATTGCATTGCTTTCATCCCAGAGGAATGTGCCGTAAAAAGTAAAGGCCCAGCGTGGCCGAAATGAGATAAGGGCCGAAGGGGAACCTCTCCGCCCTTTTTTTATGCAAGAAAAACACGGTGATAACGATGGCCGAGAGCGAGGCCAGCAGCATAACCTGCGTTAACGATTCCCAACCAAGCCAGGCCCCCACGCCAGCAAACAGTTTCATATCGCCCATCCCCATCCCTGCATGGCGGTGGCGCCAGGTATACAGCTGGTTCAGCATCCAGGGGAGGCCGAATCCGCAAGCGGAAGCGAAGCAGGCTTCGGGCAAACAGATGCGTCCGTCGCCCGATGCGGCCAGAGCGAAGGCAATCAGCAGCAAAGGGTATGTTAAGCGGTCAGGTAATAACAACCACGTCAAGTCAATAAAGAACAGTGGGATCAATAAGCTCAGGATTATTAAATCAGCCGCGCTTTGCGGCGTTATTCCATGCAGCTCAATGATGAGAGGAAACAGGGCCGCACTCAGGCATTCAACCAGAAAATAGCGTACAGGGATGGCGCGCCGGCAGTCTGCGCAATGTCCTCTCAACCACAGCCAGCCGAGCAGGGGGATATTATGGCGAGCCTTGATTTTCTTTTTGCATGCCGGGCAGTGGGACCCGGGCCAGCATAAGGTTAAGGGTTCACCGGCCAGGGTACGTGGCAGACGGTAGATAACCACATTTAGAAAGCTGCCGATGATGGCGCCGAACAGGGCAAAAAAGACACTTTCCGTCATTTTCCCTTCCTCGCCCCCGGGCTTTGACAGGCTGACGGCAGAGGCGCCGTTGTATCCGATTTCACCGTAAAGATCCATTCCGAATAGCTGCTCGCTTTTTTAAAACGCGCGCTGTCGAGGTTGGCGTCAAACCCTTCTTTACGAAGCGGCCGGCCGTAACCCAGGCTATTGACGCCAATCCAGCGGCCTTGAGGATCATAGCGCATTCCCCACTGAGGGCTGCCGGTGAGGGGATCGGGAAATTCGCGGCGAAGATGATAGCGTATTTTGAGGCCTCGCCGATCCTCAAGCAGTTGTGAAAAATGGGTGGGATAGCACCCATTGCCATAGGGGGCGCTCTGATAAAGGCTAATGGCCCGCCGAATTTGCTCTCCGCGAAATAGCAACTCCTCTTCTTGCTGTTGACGGTGTCGGATCTGTTCACCTTCCCGGCTTTTTAACAACATGAAGGAAAGAAGAGTTAATGCCAGCAGAACAAACAAATAGGTAAACCCGCCCTGATTGTTACCAGCCATTGTCGTTTATCCCGTTATTTGCAGCAGGGAGCGTAATATCGATAATCCGCCCCTGTTCGTCGGTCACTATTTGCCAGTTATCCCGGCTCTGGCTGAAAGGATCTAAGGGTAGCCGGCGTAAATAACCGGCTTGCACGAGGTCATCCAAACTTTCAGGCCCGATGAAACGGTCTCGTCGGAAGGCATCCAGCGCTGAGTGCAGGGCATTCAGGTTGTGTTCCTGAACGATGTGTTTTGCACGCACCGTCTGGCTGAAGAAACGCGGTGTAACCAGCGTCATCAACGTGGCGATGATGGCCATCACCACCAGTAGCTCTATCAGGGTGAAGCCATTTTCACCATTGCGCATAGGGGACTCCGTTTAACCCAATGGCATGGCTGCTGGAACGCACATCAAACACATCTTTTCCCCCGCTAAAATCATCTGGGGGTTGGCTTGAGCTGCGGGTACGCCAGGTTTCCGCACTGGGAAGCCCTTCGCTATCGCTAAAAGGATCGCGTGGGAGCCGGCGTAAAAAATAGAGGCGCGTTTTGTTTTGCGATGTCTTATCCACTACGCCTTTCACGAGGACATCCAACGTGGCCGGATAGGTGGATCCACCCGACTCATGATCTATACGCCCGTCCTGTACGGCCTGAGAATAGCGGTCCAGCGCGCTGCGGATCTGACGCAGCGATTCCCGTAACTGATATTCATCCTGATGCTGCTTCTGGTGTTGTGCCAGAGGGATGGCGGCGGCGGCCAGTGACGCCAGGATCGCCAGCGTCACCATCATTTCAATCAAGGTAAATCCCTGCTGTTTGCTCATGGAGGCGCCTTAGAATTTCATCAGTTGCTGACGGCCGAGCGGCACAGGTAAGGCTGTATCCTTCGCGGGAAATTGTGCCGGAGGTGCCAGTGATGGCGCATCAAACGTGTCGTTGCTCGTCTCCGTTTTCGGGCCCCTTAACGGGAAATCGCTGTCGCCTTCCATCTCTTCCGTTCCCATATCGATGGTGCTGACATGGCTGCCCGGGAGATCGATATTACGCTCAATCATCGGGGTAATGAGCAAGACCACCTCGGTGCGTTCGCTGTCTTTCTCATGGCTGCCAAACAAATGGCCGATACCGGGAAGATCGCTCAAAAAAGGAATGCCGGAATGCCCGCTCTGGTCGTTCATTTTGATCAGGCCCGCCAACATTTGTGTTTCACCGTTTTGGCTGCTGAGCACTGTATTGGCTTCCCGGTTATTGGTGCGGTAGTAATTCACGCCATCTTTAGAGCGCTCCGCCCCTCCTTGAGAGCTAAGCTGGAATTTGACATCCATTGAAATCATGCCGTCCACGCTAATATCCGGCATCACTTCCAGCTTCAACCCCACATCCTGATATTCCACTTTTTCCTGAGAAATACCGTCGGACACTGAACTGGTCAGGACGGGAATGCGTTCACCAATATCCACAACCGCTTTTTTATTGTTTTTTACCCGAATGCGTGGGTTGGCCAGAACTTTAGCATTCGTACGGACTTTCTGCAGATCGGCATTGATCCCTTGTGAACTGCCCAGATTGACAAACATATTGCCGGCATTAAACGCATTCATGGCGATATTTTCGCTCTTACCCTCTATGCCGCTAAACCCCACGCCAATTTTGCCCGGGTAGTTCACGCCTAATTTCTCAATATCTTTCGAATAGACTTCCAATACCTCGACAGCCAGAGTGACTTCAGCCTCCGGGCGATCCAACGTCATGAGCAGCCGCTCCGCTTTTTCAACGCTTTGCTTTGTGCCGCGAATAGTGACCGAGTTCGTCCTTTCATCGATATGTATATCACGCAGCTTCACCAGGTTACGTAATGCCGGGTTAGTCTCTTTTGCCCGTGCATAACCCAAAAATATGGTTTTCATGACCACATCACGATACAACTTTTCTTTTTTCGGGGAAGCCGGGTAAATCAGGATGGTATTGCCATCGAGAATTTTTTTTCGCAGCTGGTTAGAGAGCAAAAGCAAATTCAAGGCATCTTCAGCTGTCGTATTCCTCGCCGCCAGGCTGGCGGTCAGGCTTTTTGGCACATCTTTATCGTAAATAATGTTCACCCCAGTCAATTGGCTGATGGTGTCGAAAATAGACATTAAGCTATGATGGCGGAAGTTCAACGAGACAGGTTTCCGCAGATCTCGTTTTAACTTCATTTCCGGCTGATTTTGCACGGATATTTCGCGCAACAGATGATCTTGCATCACCCTGGCCTGGGGCCAGTTTGGCTCTTCCTCCAGGATCTGGCGGATTTTGTAGAGCGCCTGTTCCGGATCATCAGAATGCAGCTCCATTGCCTGCTGGTATAGTTTATACATCGCGCGGGCACTATCAATTCGACTTAGGCCCTGATGCGCTTTCTGATTGCCAGGTTGATAAACCAGGACATCGTGCCATAACAAAGAGGCCTGATTATATTTATTATTCGTGACGGCGCGTTCGGCTTCTTGCAAATAACCACTGACAAGTTGCTCCGTCACTTGCAATTGCCGGGTGCGCAATGAGACGTCATCTGGGGTCTGTATGCGAGCCTGATCAATTGCTTTGAGCGACGCGATTAACGCTTCACGGGTGGCTGGTGCCGTTGTTTTTTGTGGTTCATGCTGCTGCTGGGTACAGCCAGCCAGCATTGAACACACGAGTGTTAACGTTACAGTGATGGTTTTCATATTATCGTGCCGGTTGAGAGATTAAGTCGTCAAGTTCGATTCGCTTCGTCATGTGTTCCGGCTGAGACTCCACGACCAGGTGATCGTCGGCCAGAGCAACGAGTTTCCATGCCGGGAGGAGTTTTTCACCTGGGCGGATATAACCTGTACGTTGACAGTGTTTGCAAAGCAAATAATGGTGTTCCAGGCCGCCCAGAATGACGATCCTTTGGTCGTTTTCCCACCAGGCCCCCACCACCTGCAGCGGGAAAACCGGTTCCTTCTTTTGCGCCGGTTGCGGCGCTTGACCGGAGGCGCCGCTCTTTTTCGGGGGGCGAGGGATCGGGAAAAGTTCAACGATCTCCTCTTCTTCAGCGCCGACTGAACGGGGAGGCGTGGCTTCGGTTTGCTGACGTGGCGGCGCGGAAGATGTCCATTCAGACTCTTCATGTCCAGCGAATTGAACCCAGAGTACCAGGCCGAGCGTGATGGTCAGTAACACAATGAGGTAACGAGGGAGTTTCAAAATTCCCCCCTGCGCAGTACCAGTTGCAGGGCGATCGACAGAGTGCCGCTATCCGGATCGGGTCGGCTCATCTGCAGGGTTTCCACATTAACCGGTAATGCACGAGAAATATCGCGCAACGCCTGCGCCAAAGACAACCACTGGCCCTGCAATGGGATAATTAAGGTGAGTGTGCTGGCGTCCTTTTCTTCTGCAGGCATAAATTGATAATTACTGCTCTCAACATGCAGGTGATATTTATGAAAAGTATCGAACAGCATTTTTATCTGCTCATACTCCGTCACGCTTAATTCCGATTCCAACTCGTTGTTTTTTTCTGCTAACAAGGGCTGCGGTGAATTTAACTGATGTTGCATGGCATCAATCGAGGTTTTCAGCCGTTGGCTTTGCGGCTGGCATACCATTAGCCAATAAAGTAACACCGCCACGGGCAGTAAACAGAAAACGAGCGGCCACCGCCCTGTTTTTTCTAAGAGAGACGTCCATTCCCAATGTAAGGCGCGTGATGATGGGAGATTTAATTTACTCACTCTCTACCTCCGCGGATAAGTGAATGTCCATGGTGGCCCGGATGGACCATATCTGCATGTTGTTTTTCTCTCTGTGGTGCTTCTGTAACTCCACCTGTAACGGGATACGTTGCACTCGGGAAATAAAATCAAGAAGCGCGGGCAATGACTTTGCCGCAACGTCCAACCGGACGCGCTGTTTCTTAAAATTGACGTCCAGTCTTAACAGAGTAACGTCGTCATTTAACGCACGTCCTATTGGGAATAGGCTGTGTATTGAGGCCGGAGCCGTGTGTGTGATTGCATTCTGCTGCTGCAGTTTTTCTTTAATTGCACGTTCGGCACGTTGATGCACAAATAATTTGTGCTGTGTCTGTTCGTATATGTCGGTCAGAGATTGTATTTCCAGCTGACTTTGTCGGGTGATGATTAAAAGCGGTAAACATAACAAGAACACTATCATCGATATTCGACATGCCCAGGGAGGTAATGTGCCTAATGTTAAATCCATCGGTCTCCGCCTTTGCAATAAAAACGTTGTATTTTAACGCTAAAAATGGGGTATTCAATCTGAGGCGTCAAAAGATAGCGGCCGCGGGGGGGGGTTCACTATAGTACTAGTCAGAAAAAGCGAATGATCATGTTTGAACATTAATGGCACTGTCGCGTTAACGGAGAGAAAACGAAGAAATTGCGTATTCCGACCCAAACCGATCATCGATTCCGATTTAAGCCGATCGCACTTTCCGATTTAATTCGATCATTGTTTCCGACTTAAACCGGCCAATTTTTTACCGCTCTTCGGTATCGGTGATCCTGGCTTCGGAATACGTGATCGAATTGTCGGAATCCATAATCCTGTCGTCGGAATCTCGCGCTTTTCACTTTGAAAACAATGGACAACACTTTCTCCTGATAACGCATCTTCCGGAGGAGTGTCACCATGGCCAGACTGAGAACGCGGATGAGTAAAATCAAAGAAGTTTTACGCCTGAAATTTGACTGTCACCTGTCCAACAGGAGTATCGCGGTGTGCCTGAACCTGGGCAGCAGCACCATCTCTGATATCGTGACCCGCTTCCGACAGTGGCCGATGCCTTAATGGACAGGCTGCTGCATAACGGACATCGAGTTGAATTCAGCAGGCAGATCAACAACCAGTGAGCATACTCGCCGGCAGTGAGGTTTCCCTCAATGCCGGCGGAGGTGATTACATTAGCGTCATGGAATTATTTTGCTCGCCACACATTATCGGAACCTGGCGTATTCCCTTTTGTCCACCATTTAGCGACCCAGTGTTTTCCCTGATAGGTCACTTCATCGCCGCCAACATAGACATTATGGATATTCCACTCCCCTCCGACATCTTTGTCCAGGCATTCCCAGACCTCATTACTGTCTGGTTGATTGCCTTGTGTCCACCATTTCGCTTTATAGTTTTTACCATTCCAACGAACAATATCGCCCCCCACATACACCTTAGAATCACTCCAACGAGCATGGTCACCACTGTGCTCAGTCTGCGTTTTTATTGTCAGCTGCCGGCTTTTTTCCGACTGGTTACCTGCGGCATCCGTCGCGGTAATCTGGTAATGATATTCACTGTCGGCCTTCAACGCATTATCCGTCCAGCGTGTTTGGGCCGTATTCGCGACCACTTTTCCATCCCGCCAGATTTGGTAACTTGCCACTCCTACATTATCTGTGGAAGGTTGCCAATGGATTGATGCGCTGGTTTCGGTCACGCTTGAAAGCATCAGTTTTTCCGGCGTGCTCGGCGCTTCGGTATCTTCTATCGGTTTAACCCGCTCAGCGCTGGTTACCTGGGTTGACTCACTGGCTGCTGAACGGTTGCCCGCTTTATCAGCCGCAATGATGTAATAACTGTATAACGTAGCAGGCTTAACGTGCCGATCTTGCCACACAGGAAAGAAAGACTGGGCAACGTTGACGCTATCACGCCAGATTTCATAATGATGGACGCCAATATTGTCGGTAGAAGCCTGCCACTTCAGATTGATCCCTTCCGCCAAGACGCTGGCTAATGGTTTGCCCGGCACCGTAGGCGCTTCAATATCCGGTGTCGGCAAGGGGGATTTATGCACCAGATCGGCATAGCGGTTAACAAACTCATAGCCGTAGTTGTTTCCATTCTTGTCGTGCCCGGCATCCCAGTTAATTGACCACGTCATCAGCCCTTTGATTGGCGTCCCTTGAGCCGCGAGTTTTTCCATCGCCGTACGCACATCAACTTCATTTTTGACATAACCGTTATTTGCTGCATCTGGGTTGCTGGGCAGACCAATAGCGAACTTATCAGCAGGAATTTGTATAAAGCCACGAGTGCCATGGATAAGAGAATCCGTCAGATAGAATAGAAAGTCCGCCTTAACCGCATCATTCCCCTGAGCAACCCAACCACGCCCCGCAACGTCCACGCCATCTCCAGCCTGGTTATAATACTGTGGAGCAATGAAATCGTAATAGCCTTCGAGGTTTTTAATTAATTGTTCATAAGGCCCACCGGCTCGCAGATGCGGAAACTCTGGTGCCATGCTGATGATAAATTTAGGATAACTTTTTTTAACAATTTTCAGCGCCTCCGGAATTTCGGTGGCGTTGGCACCGGCAGTGATCGCACCGCCTTCCAGGTCGATATCCAGTCCGTCAAAACCATACTTCTCGACCAATCGAATAATTTCATCCGCAAATTTCTGCGCGTCGCCCTTGCCCAGCTGAATATGGGCATCAGCCCCACCCAAAGAGAGCAAAACAGCACGATCCTGCGCATTCAGTGCGGCCACTTCGCTGCGAAATTCCGCATCAGACATATTATAAGGTTTAAACGTAGGGATCCCCTCACCGGTCATAAAAGACACGGTGACTACATTATACGCCTCGGGAACAGCTGAAAGGTTCACCTCTGCAGAAGTGCCTCGCTGATAACCATCAGACTTACTGGCCCAATTATGCCAAAAACCGACCAAAATATTCTTTCCACTGATATCGGGCATCTTTGTCGCCGCATCAAGTGTTATGGCATGTGCACATACCGATAGTCCGGCCAAGAGCAAGCTGGTTGCCAACGCGGTGTATTTCAGTGTTTTCTTCATGATTAATCTCTATTTAATAAAAAATAGCATGTTATAAACATGCTGTACTTAATGGTGAAATGGACGTCGCAATCAAATATAAAAGGACTTAAAATAGTGAAGTGCTCCACTCACTCAATAATTTCAACACATCGTTTAAATGAACAAAGAAAATCGGCGGGTAGCCCGCCGACATTTTATTACTCCGAATTACAGTTATTACTCTGACTTCCAGGCTATGCCACTGCCAGGCTGTTCCCCTTTAACCCACCATTTGGCAACCCACGTTTTACCCTGCCATTTCGCTTTTTCACCGCCCAGGTAAGTCCGGTTTACGTCCCATGCTTCATTATCCACTTTATTCATATTTTCCCAGACATCGTTACTGCCCGGTTCATTGCCCTGAGTCCACCATTTCGCTTTATATTGTTTTCCCTGGAAGCTCACCACATCACCGGTAACGTAAACTTTACTTTTCTGCCAGGCATAGTGAACATCGCTATGCTCTTCAGCTTTGTGTTTAATGGTAAATTCAAATGGGTCTGAATCCAGCTCACCATCATTTACCGTCAGGCTAAATTTTAACTCAGCATCTTTATCCGTTTTGCTCAGAATGAGTTGTGCCTCGGATTGACGACTATTGTTAAGCGTCGCTTTGGGTCCTGAAATTTGCGTCCATGTGTAACTCAGCGCCTCGCCTTCCGGGTCAACTGACGATGACCCATCCAGGGTAACAGTTTTCGCACCCGTGACTTCTTTCGGGAATGTGGCAACCGCCGTCGGCTTTTGGTTTTCAATAACGGCGCTTTCGGCTTTGTGCTTAATCGTGAATTCAAATGGATCAGAATCGAGCTCACCGTCATTGACCGTCAAACGGAATTTCAGGTCAACATCCTTATCCGTGGTATTCAGTGTAAATCGGGCCAGTGCCTGTCCGGCATTTTCGAGGGTCACAGCCGGCCCCCCCGTTTGTTCCCATTTATAGCTAAGGGTTTCACCTTCAGGATCAATAGATGCCGAACCATCCAGAATAACGGTTTTCGCCCCCGTGACCTCTTTCGGGAATGCGACAACCGCCCTCGGCTTCTGGTTACCGTCGGTTACCTTCGCGTCTTTTGCCGCCTGGTGCATCTCATTGATATACTGCACCTGATCTGCGAGACTCATCTGGGCAGTTGATGCCCCCAGAGTCCAAACGAAGAAACCACCATAGTTGTTTTTCGCCTGCCAGGCTGCACGTGCGATATTATTCTCACGTGACTCAGTAAAACGCCCTTCAGGCCCCCACTGTTCATTGATCGTATTACCCAATAAGATCTTCGATTTATCTCCAACAGCCTTCGCATAGTTTGCCATTGCCACATCGTACTTAAAGCGAGGGCCTGCGTCGTAAGTCATGACATTGAAGAAGTCAAAAACATCCTTTCCTTTCACCAGTAAAGGCATGACTTCACCGTGGTGGGAAGAACGTTTATCCTCAATAAAAGAACAGCCTTCGGTAACGTTCGCATTCGCACAAGCATCGGGATCGGCACCGACATGGTAGGTGGTCAGGCTGAGTAATTTTTTGCTTTGCGGGCCTAATAGCGTACGTACGCGTTTAGCCAGCGCCAACAGATTGTCGTTCTCCTGTGGGGTAAGCCGGGCTTCTTTTTCATAGTCAAAGTCAATCCCATCGAGCTGGATCGTACCTGCCCGCTGATAAACGGCCATATTGCAGGCAGAACCACCCCAGTTAAACTCCTGGCATTTACCTTCCATCTCCTCAGGTTTCAATCCTTTCTTATAAACCGGGAAATCCGTCTTGAGCAGCTTAACCAGCCCCTGGGCAATATTTTCGAGGCTCTCAGGATTACCCAGATGAGACCACATCCCCTCATAGGTTTGCCCGCCAAATGCCACCATCATTTTCTTCTCGGGATGGGCCAGCTTCATCTGAGACCAGGCGACATAAGCTGACGGCAGCCAGTACGCATTATAGTCCGGAGCAGAAATCAGGTTGTCGGAGGAAGAGATATCTCCCGCGCTATCCCAGCCACCAAAAGAAAGCAGGAAGGTATCGACTTTGGATTGATTCAATGCCCCAACGGAGTTTTGATCATAACTCCCCCATGATGTTAAATAGCTGAGGGTACGATTAGCCTCTGTTGCAAAAGTCGGTTGCGCCAGAAAAGATGTACTGATGAGTAAAGCCAGGGAGAGTTTATTCAAAATAATACCTGTTTATTGACGATTGATGTTACAAAAAAATTCAAAACGATTATAGCGAAATGAAAAGGAAGAAATGTCTCGAACAGACCAAGAATCAAAGAAGCATCTTTCACTCGCTGGGCTCTATCGCATCATCTAAAAAAATATATAGAGATAAAATTAATGACTGCTAAATAGTGATATCAAACATCTGAGTTTGTGACAGCAGGCAATAGAGCTGACAGTCAGTTTTCACCCCAAGTTTTTCCATCGCTTTTATCTTATGAGCGCTAACGGTTTTATTGCTTAAGTTCATTTTATTGGCAATCGCCGTTAATGAGAGACCATGACAAAGCATACGGAGGACTTCATTTTCACGAAGCGTCAATTCTTGCTCGGCCAGAATACTACTGCGGAATAAAAAATTCATCAGGCTACGCTCAATGTACGTTTCACCGTTGCAGACGGCAACAATGGTGCGCCATAGACTTAGTTCACAGGTCTCACGGCTGATATAACCTACGGCCCCATCCAACAAGACCTGACGGATGATATTGCGATTCCGGAAAGGGGATAAGACCACGATGCGGGTGTCTGGAAACTTGTTCGCCAGCAATTTGACCAGGGATGTCCCGTCTAGCTCTGAGATAAGGCTTTGCGTTTTCTTTGTTTTCAGCGAAAAACCAAGAAACAAGATATCAACCTTACATTGACTCAACATCGTATAGACTTCATTAGGTGAGTCTGTATCACCCACAACGTTGAAATCACCATCCCCTAGACCATACTCAGCAGCTGGCATGCTACTTATCATCGATAATACACCACGCCGAATGATAGTATGTTGGTCGGCAATTACAATATTAATAGCCATAAATCCTTCCTCGCGTCGAGAATCGTAATTGTTCAATGCCGGACGCGCGAGAAATTACAATGAAAGGCAAGGATCATCTATAGAACTAGTCAGAAATTGATGTTTAAATAAAAACAAGAAATTCCTCGCAAAAATAAGTAAATTCTCATCGTGCTAAAGAATATTCATGTTTTTTTTTTTACTAAACTTCACTAGCATATCGCTTCACAACAAAAACCAACACATTAAGAGAAATATCATAGATGAAAGAATCATTGAATCTCTGGCGCAGTCAGGGAGGTTTTACCTTGTTAGAACTCTTAGTGGTGCTCATGATTATTGCGTTACTAGCCGGCTTTGTCGGCCCGAAAATTTTTTCTAATGTCGATCAGGCAAAAGAAAAAACCGCATTTCGCCAGATGCGCGCCCTGAGTGACGCCTTGAGTCAATATCGTCTGGATAACGGGGCCTGGCCAAGCGAGGCTCAGGGTCTGAACGCGTTGACGAAAAAACCAGCCAATGTGCCAAACTGGAACGGTCCTTACCTCAGTCAACAAGTCCCTCTCGATCCCTGGGGGAATCCTTACCAATGGCATAATCCGACCCGAGAAAAAGACGGCCTGAATGAAGTGGATATCATGTCGAATGGAAGGGACGGAAAGCCACTGACTTACGGATTCTAGTCAATGAAACAGGTGTTTTTTATTTTGGCATTACTGTTGCCCTCGTCATCGTTTGCCGATTGCTGGTTCCAGGCGGGGCAACGCTATGGTATTGAGCCCGAATTGTTGCAAGCGATAGCCATTGTTGAGTCAGGACTTAACGTACGAGCTACCAATGTCAACCCTAACGGCACGGTTGACTATGGGCTCATGCAAATTAACAGCGCTCATTTGGCAACCTTGAAAAAATTCAATATCACGCCTCGGCATCTTCTTGACGATCCATGCCATAACGTGATGACCGGCGCCTGGATCCTGGCCGGAAACATCCGCCATTTCAGGTATTCCTGGGATGCCGTAGGTGCCTACAATGTGGGTTATGCCGACACACCTAAAAAACAGATCCTGCGACAGAAATATATCCAGAAAGTCGCCCAGCAGTATCAAAAATTAAAGAAAAACAGGGCAAAGGGATAAGCAACGAGATGAAACTGTATGACGTAGTTTATCTGGATAACGCCCATCGCAAGACCGTTCAGGTTACCGCGAACTCCCCTGAAGATGCCAGACTCCGCTTTATCGAAGAAGGGTATCTCGTGGTGCAGGTAAAAAACCGCACCCCATTGCGCAGAAAAACCTTCCCATTAAATCTTTTTATTCAAGAACTGGTAGCTTTGCTGGAAGCAGGCCTGGTGATTACCGAAGCCATCGAAGCCCTGCAAGCCAACTGCCATGAAACGCATGTGCAGAACATTTATCACCACCTACTGGAGAAACTCTACCAGGGGAGCCAGCTTTCTCAAGCGATGGCTGCTCAGCCATCCATCTTCCCGGCACTGTTACTCAATACTGTCGCCTCATCGGAGCAAACCGGACATCTGCCAGAGGCATTGCTGCGCTTTCAACATTATGAGCAACGCATGGATATATTGCGTAAACGAATAAAAGCCACTCTGCTTTACCCCACCATCGTTATGAGTGCGGGTGGCCTGATCCTTTGTTTTTTGTTGGGGTTCATTATCCCACGCTTTAGTCAGGTGTTTGCGGGAATGAAAAATCCCGGCAGCAGCGCACAGCTTATTTTATGGTGGGGCAATCTGGTGGAGAACCACGGTTACCTCTTGTTGGCCGCAACCGTAACGACTGTCCTGGGCGTAATGACTCTCCTACGTCAGGCTGCCGTTCGTCAGGCACTGCTGCAACGATGCCTGAAATTACCCCGGTTGCGCCATCAGCATCAGCTCACCATTCTGGTACGTTTTTATCGCACGCTGGGTTTGTTATTGCTGGGCGGGTTGCCCGTCCCACAAGCGCTGAACCTAACGCGAAGCATCTTGCCGGCGGCTCATCAGACAGCCTTGAATCACGCTCTGGCAGGGGTTAATGCCGGTCAGTCTCTGTCCACCATGCTGGAGAGCCAGGCGCTGACCACACCGATCGCCAGCCGTTTATTGCAAGTCGGCGAACGTAGCGGCGATTTGCCGGCCATGTGTGAACGCATCGCGGCTTTCTACGATGAGGCCCTCGAACAGGCGATTGAAACTTTTAGCAAAGTCTTCGAGCCTGTATTGATGATGGCGGTCGGAGGCATTGTCGGCCTGGTGGTGTTCTTGCTGTATATGCCCATTTTCGAACTGGCTGGGGGCCTTTCCTGATGTCAATGATGCACGCTCAAAACGGGGATATGCTGGATGAATTACTGCATTCGGCGGTACAAAACGGCCAGACGCTGGCAGAGGCACTGTATAACACCCCTGAAAACCTGCCGGGAATTGCACGCTTGCTGGGCCTGTCCTCTCTGACGATGGAACAGTTAGCCAATGCCGAACCCGATTTTACCCATGTCTCACTGACCGATGCGCTGGAACACCGTGTTCTGCCGCTGCAATATCAACAACAAGGTTGGCTGGTGCCGGCGGACCCGCTATCGCTGTCCGTACGTCAGTGGATGCATCGTTTCCCGCTGCGCCCCGCCCTGGTGCCGCCAGGTTGGGTCAATGAACAACTGGATATATTAGGCAAACAGCAACGTACACTGGATCAACTTGAACAACAAAACGGTGACGATAGCAGTAATGAGACCCAGTTGGTCATTTCGCCAACAACCATTGCGCAGGAAAGTCATGCTATCGTCAAACTGGTCAATGCCACACTGTTTGATGCGCTACAAAGCCGGGCAAGCGATATCCATCTTTCCGCCGTGCCAGATGGATTAACGGTTAAATATCGTATCGACGGGGTCCTGCATACGATCCGCCACTGTAATGGCAATCAGCAAGCTGAACAGGTCATTTCACGGCTCAAAGTGTTGAGCGGTATGGATATCGCCGAACGGCGGATCCCGCAGGACGGCCGTTTCAAAGCGCTGATCCATCAGCTTCCGGTAGATTTCCGCGTCTCCATCGTGCCAGGGATTCACGGAGAGGATGCGGTATTGCGCGTTTTGGATAAGTCACACGACCAAAACCTGTGCCTGGCATCGCTGGGGTTTGGTGAACAGACTTTGCTGGCCATCCGCCAACTTACCCATATGCCACACGGAATGGTCCTGGTGACGGGCCCCACCGGGAGTGGCAAATCCACCACGCTTTACGCCGCGCTAAGCGAACTTAACAGCGGGGAGAGCAAAATCATCACTATCGAAGATCCGGTGGAATATCAACTCAATAGCGTACTGCAAATCCCGGTAAACGATAAAAAGGGGTTAACCTTTGCCCGAGGGCTGCGCGCAATTTTACGCCATGATCCGGACACGATCCTGGTGGGCGAGATTCGAGATAGCGAAACGGCAGGCATCGCGGTCCAGGCGGCACTCACCGGCCACGTCGTTTTGTCTTCCGTACACGCGAATAACGCGTTTAGCGTACTGGAGCGTTTTCTGTATATGCAGGTTGAACCCGCCAGCCTGATCACGGCGCTGAATGGCGTGGTCGCCCAACGTTTGGTACGCAGCATTTGTCCCTCCTGTGCGGTTGAGACGACACCCGATGATCGGGAACTGGCCGCCTGGCAAGAAAGCCCCTTGCACGACGTGCAGCCGCGCTGGATGCGCGGACAGGGCTGCGAATCATGCCGCCAGAGTGGTTACCGCGGGCGTCTGGCTCTCGCGGAGGTACTGACGTTCAGTGAATCAATGAAAGACGCGCTACTGGCCCGTTCATCCGCTCGCCATCTGCGTGAGATAGCCCTCAGCGAAGGCTTTATTCCGCTCAACGACATCGCCTTGCGCGCTGTGCTGGAAGGCAAAACGACATTACAGGAGATTAATCGTGTTATTGCGCCTACCTAACGTGTTGACCTGCGAGATTTTACCGCAACAGGTTCGCCTGGTTCAGAGCGATAAAGAAATAAGCTACGCGGAGCGCCAGGCGGATGAATCGCTGGGGACGGTGCTGCAAAGACTCCTGCGCCCCTGCGCTAGCCGATTGCCCTGGCGCCGCCGTGTCAAATTCGTGCTGGACGCCAGCCTGGTGACCCATCTGGTCGTGCCGTGGCAGACAGGGATCGGTACCCCCGATGAACTACGTCAGTACAGCGCCATACTGGCGCAGAAAGATTATCCACATCTGTCAGGAAAAAAAATCAGGGTCGGTTTTGAGGAAATGCGATATGGGCACAACGCGCTGGCATTCGTATTAGAAGAAACGCTCTGGCAAACACTGTATCAGGTCACTCGGGAAATCAATCTCTGCCTGTCTGACATCACTACGCCCCTGCGCGCTCTACTCCTGTCCTGGCAGAATCCCCTGCCCGAGGAGGGTATCTTTGCACTCATCAAGGAACCAGGCAGCACTTTCGCCTGCCGGTCTGCCGGGGAATGGCGGCACATCTACCACATGGCACTCCCCGAGCTGGAGAGTGGGCAACAATTAGCGTTAGTGGCCAACCTGACGGGCATGCGTCATGCCCCCTGTTATGTCTGATAGCATGAACAAGGCCACAGGCCTCCTGAATTGACGCGAGCCTCCCCTCTCACCGCGATGCGCCAAGCTACTTACTTTGTTGGCCGGCACCAGGCTCATTGCCGACAACAGGTTCAGGTGTCAGCGCCAGTGATATAGGACCCTAAATCACCATTTGATTTGTCCGCTCCACCCAACATGTTGTTTCCTGATGGTTCCGACACCGAAAAGGATATCAACATGCTGAGCAGAGAGGACTTTTTCATGATAAAGCAAATGCGCCGTCAGGGCGCCTACATTGTCGATATCGCCACCCAAATCGGCTGTTCCGAACGCACCGTCAGACGGTATTTGCGTTATCCGTCACCACCGGCGCGTAAGGCTCGGCTGCTGGGGAGTCAACTGGGTATATCCCTTGTAGAAATACGTACCGCTTAATTCTTCAACCGTATCCATAGGTTATCCTTTACCGTAGGGGATGTCAGGTTGGCGCGTTGCTGTGCTCGCCTGGCTCCAGTGTTACCGTTTGATATGTCGGCCTGCTGTCTGCAAGGCGGGCCTGCAGTCCATACTCTGCCATGACCTGAATGAACGTATCGGCATCGCCGACAATGCGAAAAGAGACCGGCTGCAGGTGATGGCCATCCTGAGAGAAGGCGGCATTGAGCGCCGTTTTTTCGACGTAAAAACCGTTGTGCTGGGACGGCGTGGGTGTAGTTTCCGACCGCCACTCGCGGGCATCCATCACATAGTTGTCCCAGCCCCGATCTTTCAGGGTTTCAGTCGCGTAAGTGAGCCGGAACAAATCGGACTGCACGGCGAGATTGCCGCTGCAGGAGCGCTACAGGTATTCCAGATGCTGGCGCAGTTTACCGGCTGGGCCGTGCTTGCGGCCACGTTCGAGCAGCCAGGTGATATCCACGGCGACGCTTCTGGGAAATCGCTTCTGTTTTTGGGCGGTGGCCAGCCAGCGGATCAGGAACAGATTTTCGGCGTAGGGTGTGCCAATGATGCCGTCTTGGCGGGCCAGCCCCAATGCTGCCAGGGCACAGAACGCCAGATGGCTGAGTGCTGCGGTGGAGTTATCCGTAGTAACGGATTTGGTTTTGTCTAACAACGTTGTCTGCCCTGCCCGTGTTGACGAATGGTTAAAGGGACTCTGCGATCCATCACCATCCAGTGTAACTGGCAATCCGGACAGTGACCAGCAACGCATTGCGAAAAATGTAATACAGGTGTATTTCTTTTGTGTTCATTATCCTGGCTTCAAGCGATAGGGGCGTCGCCGGCCGGGTCGGAATGTGGCCCGAAACTGGCGCCAGCTGATCGACGTAGCCGGCATCGAGCAGCGACACTATCCGGGCTATATTTTCCTCTTCCGATGACCGTCCCCTGCCCCGCTGACGCTCGTCAGCAGATAATGCAGCAACACCGCCACCTCGGGTGCCAGCAGGTATTTAGGGAGGTAAGGTTGCAGCAGCGTCATGCTCCGCAGCGCGAGTGCGGTCTCGTATGATGGCCAGACAGGGAGTGTCAGATTTACATCGGCAGCGACAGCCAGACAACGGTGAAGTCGCTCCCTGTGCCGTCTGACGTTGATAATGGCGGTTGCATATCCTGCCATATTAGTCTAGTATTGTCTTACTGCAAGAGCATACGCAGGGGGCGCAAATCAGATACAGGCCTTCTGTGCCGGGCAGTCAGGTGGCTGATCACCTGCCGGGTAGTTACGACACGAGTCGGTTTCTGAACCCTTAGTGCTAAAGAAATGCTGCGACTACCAACACCTTCGTAAGGGCGCCATATGCGCCCTTTTCTTATTCAATTCTACCTATCTGTACGCCATGTGGATTACGCTTCGAGTAAGTTGTTACAACCACATAGATCCAACCAGAATCAGTTTCTGGTGCTTCTCTGGGCTCCAGTATCACTATACCCAAAGCAGATTTTAGAACGGTCGTTCTGTGCTTCCCACCCGGATGATTAAACTCGCAATAAATTGGTGCTCCCGGCTGAATAATATCCCGCACAAAGCGAGCAACATCACTGATCGTCTCATAGCCAAGCCGGGCTAATTCCTTCTCATGCTCAGCCCAAATATGGTTAACACCAAAGCCACGATTAGGCCCTGTATGCCTCCCCACACGCAGGAAAATGTCACCTGCTGGAATAAAGTCATTTTTCGTTTCTATCTCCGGCACGCGCCCATAACAAGCCAACCCGTCCGGGTGACCTATGGGGCTGTTTGGAGAGCCAGCAATGCCGACGTACTTATTCTGCCTAGCCATTCATCAATCCAATGTCCCGCATCCACATCTGCCCGGTCGCTCTGTTGAAGCCCCGCGCATTGAGCACGTTTGTCATAGAGGTTTAAAGTCCAATGGAATAATATCAATTTTCACGTTTGAAACTCTCCCAACATGACTCTCCCTGATGATCTTGACACACGAAACAACGGATGGCCGTCATGCTAACACAGGTGGCACCGACGTTCTTGCTCGGGATAAAAGCCCGCTTATCATCGGCTTCAGCACATATAATGTAATACAATATCACATCACTATGAATTACCAATGTAATACATAGGTATTCTATTTTTCATCAGCAGGTGCGTGTATTCGCGGTGATCCAGCGAGAACGTCACCCCCAGCTGCGGCGCCACGTCCAGCGCAAACACCTTCAGGTAAACCTCCGTGCTTTCATAACGTTCATGGCCCATGTAGGTCTGCACCACTTTCGGCGGTACGTGGTTGAAGAACAGGTGCATCGCAAAGCTGTGCCGGAGCGTCTTGGGATTAATGGCCGGCAGCGCAAATTCAATCCCTTCCTCCTTGGCGCGCGCGACGGCCTGCTGCAGCCACAGCCAGGCTGTTTTCCGGCTGACGTCAAACAAGGGGCGTCGCGGCCGGGTCGGAATGTCGCCAGGAACCGGCGCAACTGATCGACGTAGCCGGCATCGAGCAGCGGCACTATCCGGGCTATCTTTTCATCTGCCGATGGCCGTCCCCTGCCCCGCTGGCGCTGTTTCAGCGTGCGCAGCCGAACACAGGGGCGAGGTTCCTCGAGCTGCAGATCACAAAGATTACTTATGTAATTCATCTGTATTACAGGTACTCTTTGATCATCTCCAGCATTTTCTCCGGGCCAACTTCTTTGGCCAGGTACAGTGCGGCGCGTAACACCGTCGAGTCCGTGATGGTCTTGGTGGTCAGATCTTGGATCTCATCGACCAGCTCGCTGCACATGACTTTTTCTGCCGGCGTCATACGGATGGTCTTCGGGTTCTCGCTGGTCGTTCTGTTCCGGTTAACCTTTACGTTGGAAAGGCGGGTTTTAGTCTCGCCCTGGGCAGGTTCCGGTTTGACCATCGCGGGACGGGTGAGGGGGCCTTTAGCCATTTATGCAGCCTCTTTCGATAAGACGGTTTCGAGTTCACGCATCAACGCGCGGTAATCGTTCAGGGCCAGCGAGCCCTTGTTATAAAAGTAGAGCGGTACGCAGGCTACCTGTGCCTGTGAGATGTTCTCATCGGCGCGGATGCGCGTTTTCAGGTAGTTATCCTTGGTCCGATCGTTGCTTTCCAGTTGATCGTGAAGATAGGTATTCATTTTCTTCTTGGCGCCATTGTACTCGTTGCGGAATACGCTGAACTGGGTAAAGCGGGTCTCCCTGATCTCGTCCAGGTAGTCGAGAACCACATCCAGCCCCGTCAGGGCGAAGCTGCCGCCATCGACCGGGATGAGCACGTGATCGGCCATAAAGGCTGCATTGGTGGTCGACAGGTTCAGACCGGGTGAGCAGTCGATCAGAATATAGTCGAACCTGTCCATCACGGGCTGCAAATGGCGAAACAGAATCTTTTCCCGGTGATGACGTGTCAGGCAATTTTCCATAACGCGTTCAAACGACGGATCTGATGGGATAATAAACAGGTTATCGATCACCTCTTCGCCGCTGACGGCCGGAATAATGGCATCAAAAATATTAAAGCGCGGGTTGTTATACAGGTCGCAGATGGTATGGCCATATTGCGCATAGTATTTTTTGCCGTTGGCCATCACCTCGGTTGAGTTGGCTTGCTGATCCCCATCGATAAGCAACACGCGACGGCCTGCCTGCGCAAGAGTCATGGCGAGGTTAGTGATCGTGGAGGTTTTACCTGCTCCGCCTTTGTTGTTCATGATGGCGATGATGCTGGCCACCGTGTTGCTCAGCGGCGTGAGGATGGACTGCACAGGAGCTTCTGTCATCGGGATTTCCCTCTCAATGAAATACTATTGTATTACGTTTAGACGCGGATGTAACTTCGTCATCTGTGCAGATTGTAGTAATACAAATGCAATACACAGGTATTTATTATGGATTACTAGTGTATTCTAGATGGTTAGGAATCTCAATCGGTCATTATTAAATTTCTAATATTGATTATATGGTTGCTTATTATTTCCCTCTTTCGTAAGTAAACCATAAAAATACAGCATGATTGTCAATTGACTGAAAAGTAATTGCTTTTCAGCGTAAACCCAAATTTCAGGCAGATCTTCCCTATGCTGTCAGCAACCAGCGCTCTTTTTCCAGCCGCTGATGCCGTTGGGCCAGCAAGTCTTCTGCACGAACACCCGCTTCTGCACTCGAAAATACCATCCGGCTGCCGCACAGCACGCACTGGTACGGATCCACATTCGTAAATTGCTTCATCAATGAGGCATAGCCCGGTTTGGCCATCTTCATCTTTACCTCCATCTCCAGAGCCGCATATACCTTTGGCAGCAGAGCACCGCGTTTACGGTTGGACAGGAAGCCGTAATACCTCACCATTTTAAAATGCCGGGATGGAACATGGCTGATGTAGCGCAGCAGCATCTCTTCCTGGCTCAACCCCTGCCTTTGGTGCCGCTGTGTACGGTGGTCATAATAGTGATGCACAACGGCGCCGCCGGTGTAATGCCGCAGCGCGGACGCCGCCATCGGCGGGCGCTTCAGGTAACGGCCCAGGTAGTTGACGTTTTGCCTCACGTGTTTGGTCTTTTTCGCAAAGTGGATTTTCCAGCGCCGCAGAAACTGGACCTCAAGGAACTGGCACCACTCGCGATAATCCCGAATGTGCTCATAGCCGGCGGCGGGCAAGTCCAGCGCGGCGTAGCTTTCCCGCAGCAGTTTGATGACAGCCTGACGCCAGTAAGCTTCGACAACCTTCTTTTTGAAGTACATCGGCCGCCAGACGTTGTGTTTAAGGCACAATCCGCCGCGGGTTACGGACAGGTGAATATGCGGGTGCCGGTTAAGCTGCCGGCCGTAGGTATGCAGCGCAACAAACAGGCCAATTTCTACCCCGAGCTTTTTGGCCCACTTCAGCAGTGTGTTGGCCGCACAGGAAAATAGCCGGTTGAGCAGCGGCCAGTTGTTGGCAAAGGCGGGCCAGAGTTTGTCGGGCATGGTGAAGGTGACGTGCTGCCATTCGCAGTCGGGGAGAATGTGCTGTTGCTCAGCAATCCACTGCTCGGTGGCCTTCATGCCACAGGCGCTGCAGCCTTTGCCTTTACAACTGTGGCAAATGTATTTGGTGTGGGAGCAATGGGGTGAGGCGCAACAGTATCGGCGGGAGCCCATGGCGGGTGTGCCGCAGGCGAGCATGCGCTCTATGACCAGCTGGGTCCATTCAGGGATGGAATCGCCGTGTTTAGCGAGTAACTGGCCTCAGCCATCATCAATCTGGAAGAGGAGTTTTGCGGGTCTGGGGATATACATGCACGGGATTATAACGAGTTACAGCAGCTGAAAAAAGCGCCTTTCTTACAAAGTCTTAGCTCCCGCCGCAGGCGGGCTACTGTTCATTAACACGCTCGTAAGCGCCCGTAAACGGGCACCAACGCGGAGATACGCCCCGTCTGCGGCTACGCCTTGTCGGGACCACTCCGACCGCGTAATTAACCTCCCACATCGCTGTTACTGGATTGGCTCTCCAGGGCGAGGGATGGGATAGGCGAAACCTATCTGGACTGGGCGGCTACGCCGCGCGACCGGCGACCCTCATCATCTAAGTTCTTTATGGCCATATTTGTCGCCTTCATGCGCTAACGCGCATTGAACCCAAAAACTTACGATTTTATGCCTGCTCGCCGCAACCGCCGAAATTTCCGACGCCCTGATTGGGGTTCTTAGCGGGAACCCGCCAAAATTTTGGCCGGTATGAAAAACAAGGTTATAAAGATATAATGTGACAAATTGGCATGTTTAGAGTGATGAAATATGACGGGATTCGAGTTAAAGCTTTGGCGGACGGGGCTTGACTGGACGCAGGCGCGAGCGGCGGAGGAGTTTGGTATCTCGATGCGTACTTACATCCGTTATGAGCAGACTAAGCCGCCGAGGGTTATTGTGTTAGCTATCCAGGCATTGTCCCTGGTGGCCATGTTACCGGACATTGATACTCTGCCGGTGCATACTCTACGCCAGCGGATCAGAATACTGGCGGGCGACATCTCCACTGGCTGAGTAAACAAATGTCGCATGTTGCAGCTTCGCCCCATAGAGCCAAATAAGTTGTCGCATGAAGTGAAAAATAATGCGGAATTTTCCGGGGTTCCGGCATAGACATCATTTTCTATGCATCTGGATTTTTGCCTGTAAATCCATGAGCCGATCGGCAATCCGTGTCAACCCCGCATGAACGTAGTCACGCTGCATGGAGGTGACGTTCTCATCGGCATTTAGCACTTTCCTGAAGTCTTCTACGCATTCCTGCCATAGCCTGAACGACTGGCCCAGCCGGATTATTTGTTCATCAAACACCGACAGGGCATTGCCCTGATAAGCGAGGTATCCCCGTTCCAGGGTTGCGGCCGTGGTGAGTATCTGTTCCATGGTGTGTTTATGGGCTGCAGAGAATTCAGGCATGCCGTCATAAGATCGGGATGACCTCTGGCTCTCCTGCTCGAACGCAGTTTCCATGATGAGGGCGTAACGGTAAAACCCCGGATATTCCTGGGTTAATGCCATCAGTTCTTTATCCGTGGTGCCGGTCCAAATCTGATGCAGTTCAGGGGTATAGCCCATCATGCGGTTGATAACCTGGTGCGGCTCCGTGACGCCTTGCGCGTCCAACTGCTGCATATGCTGATCCATTTTTGCCGCCATTCGGCGAAAATCGGCCATTGTCATCGGTGTTTCCTTTTACCGGTTTGGCAGGGAGCAATGCTACGCGGGCTCCAGCGCGACCGTATGGTGATCTGGGGTGCTGTCAACGAGCCTCGCGTTCAGGCCATATTCCGTCATGATACGAATAAAGGTGACAGTGTCACCAATGATGCGAAAGGGTACGGGGTGCAGGTGGCGTCCGTCCTGGGTAAAGGCCGCATTCAGCGCTGTTTTTTCGACGTAGAAGCCGTTGTTAAGTGACGGCGTCAGGATAACTCCGGATTTCCACTCCCGTGCATCCATCACGTAATTGTCCCAACCCTGGTCTTTCAGCGTTTCTGAGGCGTAGGTGAGTCGGAACAGATCGGATTGTGCGGCCAGATTGCCACTGCAGGAGCGCCACAGGTAGTCCAGGTGCTGGCGCAGTTTGCCAGCCGGCCCGTGCTTACGCCCGCGTTCGAGTAGCCAGCTGATGTCGATGGCTACGCTTTTGGGGAACCGCTTCTGCTTTTGGGCGGTGGCCAGCCAGCGAATAAGAAACAAATTTTCGGCATACGGTGTGCTGGCCATACCGTTCTGGCGTGCCAGCCCCAGCGCCACCAGGGCGCAGAACGCCAGATGGCTGAGTGTTGAAGTGGTGTTTTCTGTGGTAATAGATTCGGTCTTGTCTAACAATGCCTATCCTGCCCGTTAAGACGATGGATTAATGACGGATTTGCGCCAGGTCGTCGGCGGTGAGCCCAGTCATTTTCATTACCGAGTCGCGATCGAGACCGCTGTCCAACATGGCGCAGGCAATTTTTATGGCGGCTTCATGCTCTCCTTCCTGACGTCCTTCCTGCCACCCTTCCATGTGCCCTTTCTGGCGCCCTTCTTCTCTTAGTTTTTCTGCAATCGTCATCAGTGTGTCCTCATGTTCCGGCACCCGTGATGCCAGGGTTGATAATAGTTCGCCCGGGTTGCGGGTTTCACCAACCTGCAGCATGTAATTCATCAGTGACGTCAGCTGCTCATTTGTAGTGTAACCGGCCAATAGCAACGTGACCAGTTGTTCCAGCAGTTCGGCTAGGTCGCGCTGACGGACGTGTTTTTGCAGCAATTCTAAAATGGCGACGCGGCGATGCTGCATGATTTGGTCATCCGGAATGACCGTGACGTCGACCAGCGGAAAGTCACCACCATACAGCTGGTTGGCCAGTGTTGGATCATTGAATGCCTGCAGCCAGCTCATCGGGTAAGGGTACGGCGTAACTTGTCCATGATAGAAAAGAATCGGGATAACCAGCGGTAGCTGGTCGTTTCCAGCTGCGAGGTGGCGTTGCATGGCGGCAATCGCATACCGCATCAACCGGAAGGCCATATGCTTGTCTGGGGAGCTTTGGTGCTCGATCAGCGCGTAAATGTAACCATCACCCTGCCCAGCTTTCAACGAATACAGTACGTCAGAATAGTAGGCACGCAGATCATCTTCAACGAACGACCCGGACTCCAGTCGTAGAGTGTTTAAGTCACACGCTTGGCGTAATGCCGGCGGCAAATGAACCTCCAGAAAATCACGTGCGGTTTCCGGATGAGTCAAAAACTGTTTAAACAAGGCATCGTGTGCCGTAGGTGTCGTTTTCATGATGGTAGAGTAACACGTTCCGTTATCCGTCTAATAAGCTAAATTTTTCTGGTCATTCATAAAGCCTAATATAATTTGCATTAGGCTTCTGTGATGTTTTTGGTCTATCCGATAATGGTTCTACAATCCATTCCTAGCCAGTTTCAAATCGAGAAGGCTAATCTGATCTATTTTATCTTCATGAATGACTATAGTCAGCTTTGCCGGGTGCTTAAAACGCATTTCACTGATACGAAATGTCCAGAGCATGATCTTAAGAAGTTCTTCATCTGTTATGTTTTTATGCTCTTTTATACGTGTTATTCCTGAACCAAAGATCGGTACGGAAACGCTTTTTTGGGCGTAAACTTTATTTACTTTATCCCAGAACTTTATCAAGAATTCAAGATACTCAGGCATGGTAAGCCGAGCTTGGTTATTCTTGTCGAATTTTGAAAATGCAGTTATGAGATAGTCATCATAAACGCACAATGTGCCAATGTTGAATTTCTTGGTTTTCCCGGTTTTACGTTCTTCATCGTGTTCTAAAAAATCACCATCATCAAATTGATAGTGTTCAATATGAGCATCTAGCGCTGCAATGCTGCCTGGTAAATGTTGTTTTAAAAAGACCCCATTGAGGCTTTTGCTTGATATTATTTTTTCGTCAACCATTGTGTCAAAGTAATCATTAAATGCAATGGTTTTGAACCCATCCTGTTTGAATATGTCACCGGTTATTATGTTTACTTCGCTACCCTCTACAGATAAAATTATGCTTTTTAAATTATTTGCCCGTAACCATAAGGAGATGTAGAGAATTATTAAAACTACGATCAGAGCAATACCACAGTTTATTTTTGAGTCTGTTGGTATATCTTTAAAAATCACGGCAGCAGAAATGAACGCCGTTATAGCAGAGGCAAGTTTAAAAAACCTTTCGAAAATCCGTCGATCAAAGAAACCTACTTTACTCATGATTTCATCCTGAAATTGAAATGTAGCGCCATAGAGTATGGCGTTTTGTTTTTCATGGGTTATAGCGATAGATATTAGCTTCCTTTTTACTGTTAACCATGAAGTCTTTATCGTTTAATGCGGTTTTAATGAGTTCCTTATCCATGGGGACATGCAAGGTTGGCACTTTACTCATTAAATCTCTGAAAGTAGGTAGCTTGTCCCATAGGTTCCGTATTGCTTGCTTTAAGCTTTGTCCATCTAACAGGTCAGTTTTGGTTTTATAGTCCGGGTAGACAACAATTACAGGTAACCCCAAAGTATTTACCCCATAATCTATTTCTTCATTCAATGCCAATGAACTCACCGTGCGAACACTTAGGAATAGAATGATATTTTTTGAATTACTTAGTCTTTCACGTAATCTGGGTTTTAGTGTTGATTCCCAGTTACTTCCATCACGGACGTTGTATGTTTTGTCATGTGAGTTATTAAAAGGAAATGTGGAGTCAGCACCTTTCCATGCTTTCAACATACTGTAATAAACAAAATCCTTTGTGGCGTGCGCACCTAATGAGGTTTCATTAAAGGGCGACTGTACGTAAAAGGCACAATAGTTTCCATTCTTATACGACATTTTATTTTCCTATGATTGATTTTAGCCTAATAATTATACTTGTGCTGCTTCATAAAATCGCGGCCTAATACAGCAAAATGTGAGTCAGGGTTACCAAGGTTAAGATCGTGGTTATCTACAACTACACGGAGAAGTCCCCGGTTGGGCATTACCGGTAGACTCCCCAACCGCCCTGCCCGGCCGGTGTTCGCCTGATTTACCCTGTGATAACAGAGGGTTGGTGCTTACCTTCGGTTCCCTTCCGTCAGGCCAGTGCAAACCGGCGTCGGTAGAGGATGCGTTTTTTACGCACATTTCGTTTTTTCCCCAATTTTTATGCGATGCTGTCCTGACCGATCACCGATTTATTCGGCTTCACTGCGCCGGTGCCGGTACGGCACAATAGCAGTCTGAAGGCCGAAAAGTGCGCAGAGTGCGGAGAATAAAAAATTGAGTATCATCCCCCTCGAGATGGGACAGATTTCACGTAGCGCGATCAGTCTGCCTGGCGGCTTCGCGCGCGCCGTTCGGCTGCGCGAAATGGCCCTTGCCGCCTCACTGGATGTGCCCCGCTACCTGCTGGCACCGGAAATTGCGGTGCTGCTCGACTACCTTCCCGATCTACGCCAGCGCATGCTGATTGAAACGTTGTGGAATACCGGTGCCCGCATCAACGAAGCGCTGGCGCTGACGCCGGCCGATGTTTTTTTCAATGACGAGTTGCCCTTTGTGCGGTTACGCACCTTAAAGCAACGCGTCCCCCGTCCGCGCCGTCGGCCAACCAAAGAAGAACAGCAGCTGTGGGAGGCCCCGTTTCGGGCGGTACCGTTGCCAGATGCCGGTTATGTGCGCCGACTGCAGGAATACTTTGCGACGTTCAAACTGCTCACCCGACGGGCGACGCCGATGTGGGATGTGGCCAGTCAGGAAACACCGCGCAACTGGCTGCGAGCGGCGGTCCATCGTGCCGCCCAGGATGGTGTGATCTTCTCGGTACGCCCCATCACCCCGCACACGTTTCGGCACAGCTACGCGGTGCATCTGTTGATGAACGGTGTGCACATCAAACAGGTGCAGGCGTTGATGGGGCACAAGCGGCTGGAAAACACAGAGGTCTATACGAAGATCTTTGCGCTGGATGTAACGCCGGATCTGGCGTTCTCTCTGCCGGCCGATGAGGCACGGCGGTTGTTGGCACTGCCTGGTGCAAGATAGTTTTTAGTCGTATTTACTGTTAATTACAAATACGATTTTACAGAAAAGCGCATTTAATGATTTCAGTATTGACCTTGATGGTTAGGAATCTCAATCGGTTATTATTAAATTTCTAATATTGATTATATGGTTGCTTATTATTTCCCTCTTTCATAAGTAAACCATAAAAATACAGCATGATTGTCAATTGACTGAAAAGTAATTGCTTTTCAGCGTAAACCCAAATTTCAGGCAGATCTTCCCTATGCTGTCAGCAACCAGCGCTCTTTTTCCAGCCGCTGATGCCGTTGGGCCAGCAAGTCTTCTGCACGAACACCCGCTTCTGCACTCGAAAATACCATCCGGCTGCCGCACAGCACGCACTGGTACGGATCCACATTCGTAAATTGCTTCATCAATGAGGCATAGCCCGGTTTGGCCATCTTCATCTTTACCTCCATCTCCAGAGCCGCATATACCTTTGGCAGCAGAGCACCGCGTTTACGGTTGGACAGGACGCCGTGATACCTCACCATTTTAAAATGCCGGTATGGAACATGGCTGATGTAGCGCAGCAGCATCTCTTCCTGGCTCAGCACCTGCCTTTGGTGCCGCTGTGTACGGTGGTCATAATAGTGATGCACAGCGGCGCCGCCGGTGTAATGCCGCAGCGCGGACGCCGCCATCGGCGGGCGCTTCAGGTAACGGCCCAGGTAGTTGACGTTTTGCCTCACGTGTTTGGTCTTTTTCGCAAAGTGGATTTTCCAGCGCCGCAGGAACTGGACCTCAAGGAACTGGCACCACTCGCGATAATCCCGAATGTGCTCATAGCCGGCGGCGGGCAAGTCCAGCGCGGCGTAGCTTTCCCGCAGCAGTTTGATGACAGCCTGACGCCAGTAAGCTTCGACAACCTTCTTTTTGAAGTACATCGGCCGCCAGACGTTGTGTTTAAGGCACAATCCGCCGCGGGTTACGGACAGGTGAATATGCGGGTGCCGGTTAAGCTGCCGGCCGTAGGTATGCAGCGCATGTCAGCGCCAGTGATATAAGTCCCTAAATCACCATTTGATTTGTCCGCTCCATCCAACATGTTGTTTCCTGATGGTTCCGACACCGAAAAGGATATCAACATGCTGAGCAGAGAGGTCTTTTTCATGATAAAGCAAATGCGCCATCAGGGCGCTTACATTGTCGATATTGCCACCCAAATCGGCTGTTCCGAGCGCACCGTCAGACGGTATCTGCGTTATCCGTCACCGCCGGCGCGTAAGACGCGACTGCGAATGGAAAAACTCCGCCCTTTTATGGAGTACATCGATATGCGGCTGACCGAAAACGTCTGGAACGCCGAAGTGATATTCCATGAAATCAGAAAGATGGGCTATCCCGGCGGACGCTCCACGCTTCGGGCTTACATCCAGCCCAAACGCAAAATGCGGCCGGGTAAAAAGACTGTACGCTTCGAAACCCAGCCAGGTTACCAGTTGCAGCATGACTGGGGAGAAATCGAGGCGGAAGTGGCCGGTGAGCGCTGCAAAATCAACTTCGCCGTGAACACGCTGGGTTACTCGCGTCGCCTCCACGTCTTTGCGGCGCCGAGCCAGGATGCGGAGCACACCTACGAGTCCCTAGTGCGGGCCTTCCGTTACTTCGGTGGCGGCGTGAAAACCGTGCTGGTCGATAACCAGAAAGCGGCCGTGCTGAAAAATCACAACGGCAATGTGGTGTTCAACGCAGGCTTCCTGCAACTGGCGCAGCACTATGACTTCCAGCCCCGGGCTTGTCGCCCCCGCCGCGCGCGAACCAAGGGCAAGGTTGAACGCATGGTCGAATACCTGAAATACAACTTCTTCGTCCGTTACACGCAGTTCGACAGCTTCGCGCACGTTAACCAGTTGCTGGAGCAGTGGCTTGCTGAGGTCGCGGACCAGCGTGAGCTGCGCCAGTTCCGGCAAACGCCGACGACCCGCTTCGAGGAAGAAAAAGCGCACCTGCAGGCGTTGCCGGCAACGGACTTCGATACCAGCTACTTCGATATCCGTCACGTGGCCTGGGACGGCTATATCGAGGTACGGGGTAATCGTTACTCCGTGCCGGAAGCCTGGTGCGGCCGCCCGGTCTCCATCCGGATCACACTGGATGATGAGCTGAGGATCTACGGCAATGAGCAGCTTGTGGCCACTCATCGCCTGAACAACCGTGGTGCCGGGTGGCAGACCGTTCCGGAGCACCATGCACCGCTGTGGCAACAGGTGAGCATGGTAGAACACCGACCGCTGAGTGCTTATGAGGAGCTGTTGTGATGCATGAACTGGAAACGCTGTTGGGCCGCCTGAAAATGGAGCATCTGGGGTACCAGGTGGAAAACCTGCTGGAGCAGGCGGCGAAGGAAGAACTCAACTACCGCGAGTTTCTGTGCCGCGCGCTGCAACAGGAATGGAGCGGGCGCCATCAGCGCGGTATGGAGTCGCGACTGAAACAGGCCCGACTCCCCTGGGTGAAGACGCTGGAACAGTTCGACTTCAGCTTCCAGCCGGGCATCGACCGTAAGGTGGTGAGAGAGCTTGCTGGCCTGGCGTTCGTGGAACGCAGCGAAAACGTGATCCTGCTGGGTCCGCCGGGCGTGGGGAAAACGCATCTGGCGGTGGCGCTGGGCGTAAAGGCCGCCGATGCAGGGCATCGGGTGCTGTTCATGCCGCTGGACAGGCTGATAGCGACGCTGATGAAGGCGCGACAGGAAAACCGGCTGGAGCGCCAGCTGCAGCAGCTGAGTTATGCGCGCGTGCTGATCCTCGATGAAATCGGCTACCTGCCGATGAACCGTGAGGAGGCGAGCCTGTTCTTCAGGTTGCTGAATCGACGTTACGAGAAGGCAAGCATCATCCTGACGTCGAACAAGGGGTTCGCGGACTGGGGAGAGATGTTCGGCGACAATGTGCTGGCAACGGCGATCTTGGACAGGTTGCTGCATCACTCAACGACGCTGAATATCAAGGGGGAGAGCTACCGGCTAAGAGAGAAACGAAAAGCAGGCGTGCTGAGCAAAAATCTGGCGCCAGAAAACAACGAGGCATCGCTGGAGAAAAGCGGTCAACCTGGTTGATGAATAGCGGACATTAAGAATGGTGAAAAACGGTCAAAGATCGTGGCGTTGACACGCAACAAACAGGCCAATTTCTACCCCGAGCTTTTTGGCCCACTTCAGCAGTGTGTTGGCCGCACAGGAAAATAGCCGGTTGAGCAGCGGCCAGTTGTTGGCAAAGGCGGGCCAGAGTTTGTCGGGCATGGTGAAGGTGACGTGCTGCCATTCGCAGTCGGGGAGAATGTGCTGTTGCTCAGCAATCCACTGCTCGGTGGCCTTCATGCACAGGCGCTGCAGCCTTTGCCTTTACAACTGTGGCAAATGTATTTGGTGTGGGAGCAATGGGGTGAGGCGCAACAGTATCGGCGGGAGTCCATGGGGGTGTGCCGCAGGCGAGCATGCGCTCTATGACCAGCTGGGTCCATTCAGGGATGGAATCGCCGTGTTTAGCGAGTAACTGGCCTCAGCCATCATCAATCTGGAAGAGGAGTTTTGCGGGTCTGGGGATATACATGCACGGGATTATAACGAGTTACAGCAGCTGAAAAAAGCGCCTTTCTTACAAAGTCTTAGCTCCCACCGCAGGCGGGCTACTGTTCACCAAACGGATAGCCTGATAGTTTGCCGTATTTTTGAAGCGGTGCAGGAGTACGCAATGTACCGCGATAAAAACCCAGAGTTAGAGAGGGAATGCGAACAGATGCTGGCGGCGGTCAGAAGCCACCTGAACCAGAGTGTGATTAGATAAAAAAGGCAGCGCCTGCTGCTTTTCTGTCCAACCCTACTTGAGTAACAGAATGAAAGTATTCCTCGCTGTCATCATCGCCGCCATTCCGGTGGCCTACATCATTTGGGATCGCTACTTCCGCATTTTCCCGCTGTCCTATTTCGGCATCGAGAATGTGCAACGCATTGCGAGATGGGAAAGCCCGGAATGGCGCGAGCGCATCTTTTCGCGCGGGGGAATGACCAGTCATGAGTGGCTCCAAGTTAACAAGCGCCAACTCAAGGCCATCGATGCCGAACTGCGGCGCCGTAAACTTTAGGACTCCCGCCCCCGGCATCGCGACAACGTTAACCCCCCCCGAATGTCATTTTCATCTCACTTTTTCCCCGCATGTAACCGAACAGGTGACTGTTTCGCCGGCGAGCCCGCGGCCGCCGATCGCCGCCAGCCCCGTTCCCGCCTGACACGCCGATAAAGCAGGAGGTTTTTGCCTACCGCTCGCCCCATCTTGTCTAAAATAGAGTGGTAACAACTTCCGCTCATTTCGAATTTTGTTACCTCAGTACCGGTGCATCGGCGATTTATTCCCGTGGCGTCCGCTTTACGGGGCTGTCAAAATAGACGCAGTCGGCAAGATTGCGCTACGTGAAAAATTTATAACGGGCAAGGGCCGTTACCCTGCAGATTTTTCACAGCGCACCGATGTAATACATCTGTATTTCACTTTAAAATTCCGCCAGGGGGAAGCGATCATCAGCAACCGACCAGGCACCGACCACATGCCGGCGCCCAACACTCCGCTGGCCATCGCCCAGCCTGCAGGGGATCATCTGCGGGTAATGTAATTTAATAGAATTACATATGTAATACAAAAGACATACATATAAGCTTTTTACGAGGGGGTACCATGTTGATGACCAGCAGCGATCGGCCGATTGCCGTGACGCAGTATGAGACCGCACTCGCGCTGCGGCGCATGGCGCTGCTGCAACCTTACCTCCCTAAATACCTGCTGGCGCCCGAGGTGGCGGTGTTGCTGCATTATCTGCCTGATGAGCGGCAGCGCATGTTGTATGCCACGTTGTGGAACACCGGCGCCCGCATTACCGAAGCCTTGACGTTGACGCCGGAAGATCTGCTGCTCGAGGGACCGCGCCCCTGTGTTCGGCTGCGCACGCTGAAACAGCGTCGGCGGGGCAGAGGACGGCCATCGGCCGATGAAAAGATAGCCCGGATAGTGCCGCTGCTCGATGCCGGCTACGTCGATCAGCTGCGTCGGTTCCTGGCCACATTCAGGCCCGGCCGTCGACGCCCCTTGTTTGACGTCAGCCGGAAAACAGCCTGGCTGTGGCTGCAGCAGGCCGTCGCGCGCGCCAGGGAGGAGGGGATTGAATTTGCGCTGCCGGCCATTAATCCCAAGACGCTCCGGCACAGCTTTGCGATGCACCTGTTCTTCAATCACGTACCGCCGAAAGTGGTGCAGGCCTACATGGGCCATGAACGTTATGAAAGCACGGAGGTGTACCTGAAGGTGTTTGCGCTGGACGTGGCGCCGCAGTTGGGGGTGACGTTCTCACTGGATCACCGCGAGTATACGCACCTGCTGATGCAAAAATAGAATACCAATGTATTACACTTGCAATTCATTTTTCTTCTTTTTGTATTGCATTAGTTTTTGCCGTCATTACTTTCAAGGCGAACCATGCATTACATTTGTAATTACACATATAATACAGGTATAATAGTCGCACATGACGTTACCGGAGTTACATCAATGAGCACAATCCAGATCCGAGTAGATGACGAACTGAAAAAAGATGCCTACCAAGCTTTTGAAAAACTTAACCTGTCTCCTTCAGATGCTCTTCGTCTGTTTCTGCGGTATGTCGCAGAGAATGAAAAACTCCCCTTTGCCGAAGTCTCCGTAATGGTCAGTGAAGATGATGAAGACGCTGATATTCTGGCTGTCGTTCGGGAAAGGCTGAAAAATCCGGCCAGACGGATCAGGGTTAACGTTGATGACCTTTAATGTTGAATTTGACGAAAGGGCTTTTAAAGAATGGAACAAGCTCGACAAGACGATCCGAGAGCAATTTAAAAAAAAGTTAAAAAAGCTTCAGCAAAACCCTTACGTCGAATCAGCTCGTCTTCATGGTGATCTGACCGGCTGCTTTAAAATAAAGCTGAGAGCCTCTGGTTTTCGATTGATTTATAAGGTTATCGATGACGAGATTGTTATATGGGTAGTCGCTGTAGGTAAACGGGAAGACGACAAGGCCTATGAAACAGCCCGCAAGCGGATCTTATAAAAAGAAATACAAAAGTATTACATTTAATGTGTATTAGTCGCGACTTGATCTGACATATGACCTTGAAAGGTTGAGAGTTACCGGTTTTGATATAGGTGTCGAATCCTTATACAAAACACGAGGTAACTCTCATGCTTCATACTACCAATCCCGTCATAAAACACAAAACCGGTTTGCTCAATCTGGCTGAAGAACTCAGCAACGTATCTAAAGCCTGTAAAATCATGGGTGTCTCCCGTGATACATTTTACCGCTATCGCGAACTGGCTGATGAAGGCGGTGTGGACGCGCTGATTAACCGCAGCCGACGCGCTCCCAATCTCAAAAATCGTACCGACGACGCAACTGAACAGGCTGTTGTTGATTATGCTGTCGCGTTCCCTGCACATGGTCAGCACCGGACCAGCAATGAGCTGCGTAAACAGGGCGTTTTTCTCTCAGGAAGTGGTGTCCGCTCTGTCTGGCTGCGCCACAATCTTGAAAACTTCAAAAAGCGTCTGAAAGCACTGGAAGAAAAAGTGGCTCGTGAGGGTATCGAACTGACTGACAGCCAGATCGCCGCACTGGAACGCAAAGCCAGTGATGACGAGGCCTGTGGCGAAATTGAAACCGCGCATCCTGGTTATCTGGGTTCTCAGGACACGTTTTACGTGGGCAACCTGAAAGGTGTCGGACGTATTTATCAGCAGACGTTCGTTGATACGTACTCGAAGGTTGCGCACTGCAAGCTGTATGTTTGTAGTGGTCAAGTAATATTGGCCACGGTTTTACAGTAAGAACGGTATCTGTTCTCTGATTCTTCTGGCGTCAGTCCACCGTTATAATGATGTGGTCTGACGCTATTGTAGTAATTCAATATATAGCGATTGATTTGCCGCCGGGCTTCGTCTTTTCCCACGTAGCCATTCGCTGGCACCCATTCTGTTTTCAGGCTGCGGAAGAAGCGTTCCATCGGGCTGTTATCCCAGCAGTTTCCCCGCCGACTGACGCTTTGCTTTATTCTGTAACGCCAGAGAAGTTGCTGATATTTCAGGCCTTTATACTGGCTTCCCTGATCGCTATGGAACATGACATCACGCGGTTGGCTACACGTCTCATATGCCATCCGCAGAGCGTTGCTTATCAATGCTGTATCGGCATTCGCTGACAGACTCCAGCCGATAACTCTGCGGGCAAAAAGATCCATTACGACCGCCAGATAGCACCAGCGATTTCCTGCCCAGATATAAGTAATATCTCCGCACCATACCCGGTCTGGCTCCGGTACAGCGAACTGGCGCTCGAGCAGATTTGGCAGGCATGTATGCTCCTGACGGGCATTTTTGTACTGATATTTTCCGGGCTGACAACTGCTCAGGCTCAGGGACTTCATCAGACGCCCGGCACGGTAACGGCTCATCGGAATGCCGTTTTGGGTCAGCATTTCAGCCAGAGTGCGCGCGCCAGCAGAGCCACGGCTCTGGTTCCATGCCCGGCGTATCTCGCTGTACAACCTGACTCGCGCCGGATTAACAGTATCGCATCGTTTCTGCCAGTACCGGTAACTGCTACGGTGTACTCCCAGAGCGGAACAAAGTCTGACTACCGTGTGGCTGTCGCTCAGCCTGGCAATTATCGTGAACCGTTCAGTGAGTCGGACATCAAGAGCGCGGTAGCTTTTTTTAATATCGTATTCTGCTCCTCCAGGCGGCGAACCTGCTTTTCCAGCTCGCGGATACGCTGCTGCTCTGGGGTAATGGGGGTGGCAGAAGGCGTAATACCCTGGCGCTCTCGTCTGAGCTGGCGTACCCAAGATTCAAGCGTGGTAGAACCAACATTAACCGCTTCACTGGCTTGTCGATATGAGTAACCCTTATCAACGATCAACTGTGCACATTCCAGCCTGAACTCAGGGGTAAAAGTACGCTTAGTTTTCTTGTTCATTAAGTCACCTATTTTATGTTGAGGTGAGAATATCACCTTTAATCAGGTGGCCAAATTCACTGTGCCACTACAGTTACTAAAACGCCGATTACAGCGGCAGATCTGTTGAATGATCGCGTGTTGCCATTTTATGCATCTGAGGGCCTGCCAATGCTGAGAATACTGACTGACAGGGGCACAGAGTACTGCGGCAAAGTGGAGCAGCATGATTACCAGCTTTATCGTAAGCGTACACCGTGTACCGTCTGGTGATTTTCTGACACATTCGACAAAGTGGTTCCCACCAAATAGTAGTGGGAACCAAAATGTCAGATATGCAGAAAAATGTTGTCGCCGGCAGGCGAAAAGGC
>NZ_JBJZOU010000002.1:0-282586 GCF_057808395.1 Serratia sp. TSO36
GCTGGATATCGTCTTGTGGAGTGCCCACACAGATTGTCTGATAAATTGTTAAAGAGCAGTGCCGAGAAACTCATCGGCGCGGGCTGCGTATATTACGCTTTTAGCCCGGAGAGTCAAGCGTTTATTTCGCTGTCTTCTCGCTGACCCGGCGGCTTGTCAGTCGTTGTTCCCGGTCAGTGGAGGCGCATTATAGGGAGTTCTCGGCAGGCCGCAACCCCTAATTGCAAAAAACTTTTCAAGCGCGCTTTTTTTCAACAAAAGGGCGAAAAAGCGACGAATTTATGTCACTTTTTCAGGCAAACAGCCATAAAAGCTGGCGATCACTGGAGTAAAATAGAAATAACGATGTCAGTAAGGACCCGCAGCCATGCCGTTAAATGCACAACAACAGGCCGCCCAACGCAATCTTTCTTATCTGCTTGCAGAGAAACTTGGCCAACAAATTCTGGCGGGCGATTATCAGGCCGGCAGCATCCTGCCCGGTGAAATGGAACTGGGCGAGCAATTCGGCGTCAGCCGCACCGCAGTACGCGAAGCGGTAAAGATGTTAGCCGCCAAAGGCATGCTGCTACCGCGCCCGCGCATCGGCACCCGCGTGATGCCGCAGAGCCAATGGAATTTCCTCGACCAGGATTTACTGACCTGGTGGATGACGCGGGAAAACTTCGATCAGGTGATGCAACACTTCCTTATCCTGCGTACCTCGCTGGAGCCGCAGGCCTGCGCGTTGGCGGCAAACCACGCCAGCCCGCAGCAAACCAAGCTGCTGGCGGAGCTGATGGCGGAAATGCGCGCGCTGCATACCCAGTTTGATCGCGAGCGTTGGATCCAGGTCGATACCCAATTCCACCAGCTCATCTACGAGGCCAGCGGCAACCCGTTCCTGACCTCGTTCGCCAACCTGTTCAGTTCGGTGTACCAAAGCTACTTCCGCGCCATCACCGGCAATGAAGTGATCAAGCTGCGCCATCATCAGGCTATCGTCGATGCGATACTCGCCGGAGACAGCGCCGGCGCGCTCGTCGCCTGCCAGGTACTGCTGAAAGAGAAAGACTAGACACGCTCCCCGCTTATATATAGAAGAAAGAGACGAGGGACAGACGACCATTTAACCAGGACCGACCATGACCCAATCCGCGCGCAGTATGGCAGGACTTCCGTGGATCGCCGCAATGGCGTTCTTTATGCAGGCGCTGGACGCCACTATCCTCAATACCGCGCTGCCGGCGATCGCCCAAAGTCTGGGGCGTTCGCCGCTGGCGATGCAATCGGCCGTCATCAGCTACACGCTGACGGTGGCGATGCTGATCCCGGTCAGCGGCTGGCTGGCGGACCGCTTCGGCACCCGGCGCGTGTTCATCTTCGCCGTCACGTTATTCACCCTCGGCTCGCTGCTGTGCGCTCTGTCCCCTACGCTGAGCGCGCTGGTCGCCTCTCGCGTGCTGCAGGGCATCGGCGGCGCGATGATGATGCCGGTCGCGCGATTGGCGCTGCTGCGCGCCTACCCGCGCAGCGAACTGCTGCCGGTGCTGAACTTCGTCACCATGCCCGGCCTGGTCGGGCCGATTCTGGGGCCGCTGCTGGGCGGCTGGCTGGTCACCTACGCCACCTGGCACTGGATTTTCCTGATCAATATCCCTATCGGCCTGCTCGGCATCTTCTATGCGCGTAAATACATGCCGGACTTCACCACGCCCAAGCGCCGCTTCGACTTCCTTGGCTTTATGCTGTTCGGCCTGAGCCTGGTGCTGATTTCTACCGGGCTGGAGCTGTTTGGCGAGCGGGTGCTGGCGAGCTACGTTTCGCTGGGCATTCTGCTCAGCGGCTTCGTGATGCTGTTCGGCTATATCGCACACGCCCGCCGCCATCCTCAGCCGCTGATCGGTCTCGACCTGTTCAAAACCCGCACCTTCTCGGTCGGCATCGCCGGCAACGTCGCCTCCAGGCTGGGCACCGGCTGCGTGCCGTTTTTAATGCCGCTCATGCTGCAGGTGGGATTCGGCTATACGGCGATCGTCGCCGGCTGCATGATGGCACCGACCGCCATCGGTTCGCTGATGGCGAAATCCACCGTCACTCAGGTGCTGCGCTGGTTCGGCTACCGTAAAACGCTGGTCGGTATCACCGTCATCATCGGGGTGCTGATCGCCCAATTCGCCCTGCAAAGCCCGGGCATGCCGCTGTGGCTGATGATCCTGCCGCTGTTCGTGCTGGGCATGGCGATGTCCACCCAGTTCACCGCCATGAACACCATCAGCCTGGCGGATTTGAACGACGCCAACGCCAGCGCCGGCAACAGCGTCCTGGCGGTCACCCAACAGCTGTCCATCAGCTTCGGCGTGGCGATCAGCGCGGCGGTGCTGCGTTTTTACGAATCTCTGTCGTTAGGCACCATGATCGACCACTTCCATTACACCTTTATCACCATGGGGATCGTCACCGTGGCGTCGGCGCTGGTGTTTATGTTGCTGAGAAGGAAGGATGGCCGCAATTTGATCAGCGGCCAGGAAAGCAAGAAAGAAGCGAAGGCGGCGAGTTAACGGCGGCCCACCGAGGCGCGTTCCACCAGCTCGGGCGTCAGCACCAGCACCTGGGGGGCGCGCTCCGGGTTCTGCAGGCGATTGATCAGCGCATCGATCGCCAGTTCGCCCAGCGAATCCTTCGGCTGATGAATGGTGCTGAGCGGCGGCGCCAGATAGCGCGCCAGCTCAATATCATCGTAGCCCATCACCGCCATATCCTGCGGCACGGACAGCCCGGCCTGATACAGCGCCTGATAAACGCCCACCGCCACCGCGTCGTTGCCGGCGAACACCGCATGCGGCGGCTCGTCCAGCGCCAGCAGTTGGCGCATGGCGTTCACGCCGCCCTCAAACTCAAAATCGCAGTGCACTTCATACCCCGGCGGAACCGGCAATCCGGCGCGCCGCATCGCGTTGCGATAGCCTTCCAGCCGGTGACGGGCGGTAGTTTTATCCTGCGGGCCGGCGATGCAGGCGATCTTGCGGTAGCCGCGGGCGATCAGATGATCGGTCGCCATCTCGCCGCCCAGCAGCGAGTTATCCTGAATAATGTCGTTGGCGCCCTCGAACGGCGCCCAGTCCATCATGACGATCGGCAGTGACGGGTAGCGGCTCAGGGCATCTTGCGATGGCCGGTGGTTTTCGGTGCACATCAGCAGCAAACCGTCGACGCGCTTTTGCAGCAGCGTCTCCATGCTGCGGTTCATGCGCGCGGCGTCTTCTTCGGTATTGCACAGGATTAAACTGTAGCCGCGTTCATAGCAGCTGCGCTCCACGCCGCGCACCACTTCGGCATAAAACGGGTTGTTGCTGGCGGTCACCAGCATGCCGATGGTGCGCGTCTGATTGAGCTTCAGGCTGCGCGCCAGCGCGGAAGGCGCATAGTTCAGCTGTTCCACGGCCGCCATGACCTTGTCGCGCACGCTGTCGCTGACAAAGCGATTGTTGTTGACCACATGCGAAACGGTAGAGGTTGAAACGCCCGCCAGGCGGGCGACATCTTTCATGGTGGCCAAAGGATCACCCCTGCTGCTGCAAGAAGGCGTCAATATCTTCACGCCACGGCACCGAAGGCTGCGCGCCAGGGCGGGTCACGGCGATCGCCGCCGCCGCATGGGCGAAACGCACCGCGTCGGCCATGCTCTTGCCTTCCAACAGGGCAGTGACCAGCGCACCGTTAAAGGTATCGCCGGCGGCGATGGTATCCACCGCTTGCACCTTGAAGCCGGGCACCCGTTTGCCGTTGCCGTTTTCGCTCAGCCACACGCCGCGGCTGCCGAGGGTGATGATCACCGTCGCGATGCCCTTGTCGTGCAGCGCCTGCGCCGCCCGCGCCGCATCGGCGTCGTTGTCCACGGCGATGCCGGTCAGGCGCTGGGCTTCGGTTTCATTCGGGGTAATCATATCGATCATGCCCAGCAGCTCGTCCGGCAGCTCACGCGCCGGGGCCGGGTTGAGGATCACTTGCGTGTGATGCTGCTTCGCCAGGCGGGCGGCGGCGATCACCGTCTCCAGCGGCGACTCCAGCTGCATCAGCAAAGCGTCGGCATCGATCACTTTTTGTTGGTAGCGCGCCAGGTAATCCGGCGTCACCGCCGCGTTGGCACCGGCATCGATGCCAATCACGTTCTCGCCTTCGGCGTTGACGAAGATCAGCGCCACGCCGGTGGTGCTGTCGGCGATGGCTTCAATCGGTTGAGTATCAATGCGATCGCTCGCCAGCTGCCGGCGGACACGTTCGCCAATGTCGTCGGCGCCCACGCAGGCGATAAAGGCGATCTCCGCCCCGCTGCGCCCGGCCGCCACCGCCTGATTCGCGCCCTTGCCGCCAAACGCCACCTTATACTGTTTCCCGATCACCGTTTCGCCCGGGTGGGGGAAGTGTTCAATATTGAGGATATGGTCGGCATTGATGCTGCCAAGAACCACCAGCTTACCTGTTTCCATCGCATTGATTCCTGAATTGCGCGCCATCGTAAACGCCCCGTTCCGATGGCGCTGGTATGACTTATTTAGTGACCAGTTTCAAATCGACCGGGATGGTCGCCGGCACTTTTTCGCCTTTCAGCACTTTATCGGCGGTTTCCACACCGATCACGCCGATCTGATCGGGACGCTGCGCCACGGTCGCCGCCAGCTTGCCGCCTTCAACCGCTTTCACGCCGTCGGCGGTGCCGTCGAAGCCTACCACGATCACGTCGGTTTTACCGGCGGTTTGCAGCGCGCGCAGCGCACCCAGCGCCATTTCATCGTTCTGGGCGAACACCGCCTGCACGTCCGGGTGCGCGGTCAGCAGGTTCTGCATCACGTTCAGGCCCTTGGTGCGATCGAAATCGGCCGGCTGGCTGGCCAACAGTTTGAATTTATTCTGATCCAGCGACTGCTTGAAGCCTTCACCGCGTTCACGCGCGGCGGAAGTGCCGGCGATGCCTTCCAGTTGAATCACCTTGGCATCGGCGCCCACTTTCTTGGCGATGAAGTCGCCGGCCATTTTGCCACCCACGCGGTTGTCCGAAGCGATGTGGCTCACCACCTCGCCCTTGCTCGCCACGCGATCCAGCGTGATGACCGGGATCTTAGCCTGGTTGGCCATCTTGATCGCGTTGCCCACCGCATCGGAGTCGGTCGGGTTGATCAGCAGCAGCTTAGGCGCGCGCACCATCAGATCCTGCACGTTGGCCAGCTCTTTCGCCGGGTTGTTCTGGGAATCCAGCACCACCAGGTTGTAGCCCAGCTTGTTGGCCTCTTGCTGCGCGCCATCCTTCATCGAGACGAAGAACGGGTTGTTGAGGGTGGATACCACCAGCGCGATGGTGTCTTTGGCCATGGCATTGGCGCTCAGGGTGGCGCTCAGCGCGAGGGCGGAAGCTAAGGTTGCCAGTTTTTTCATTTTCATCATCGTGATTCCTGTAGGGGGAGGTTACTTGTTGCTTTTGTTATCTACCAGAACCGCCAGCAGTATCACCACTGCCTTCACGATCATTTGGTAGTAGGAAGAAACACCCAGTAAATTCAGGCCGTTGTTCAGGAAGCCGAGGATCAGCGCCCCGATTAGCGTGCCGACGATGCGGCCCTTGCCGCCGGCCAGGCTGGTGCCGCCCAGCACCACGGCGGCGATGGCGTCCAGCTCATAGCCGGTGCCGGCGGTCGGCTGCGCTGACGACAGGCGCGCCACTTCGATCACCCCGGCCAGCGCCGCCAGCAGGCCGCACAGCGAGTAAACGATAATCTTCACTTTATCGACGCTGATGCCGGACAGGCGGGTTGCCGCTTCATTGCCGCCCAGGGCATAAATATAGCGGCCCAGGCGCGTGTGGTGCAGCATATACCAGGCGGCGATGAACACGATCGCCATGATCCAGATCGGCGTAGGCACGCCCAGCGGGCGGCCGATGCCGAACCAACCAAAGGTGTCGGCCACGTCGGTGAAACCGGTATTGATCGGGCTGCCGTTGGTGTACACCATGGTGACGCCGCGCAGCAGCAGCATCATCACCAGCGTAGCGATAAAGGCTTGCACCTTGCCTTTGGCGACGATCACCCCGGTGCAGGCGCCAACCGCGGCGCCCAGCGCCAATGCCGCCGCCACCGCCACCAGCGCGTTGACTTCAAAGCCGACGATCGACGCCGCCACCGCGCCGGTCAGCGCCAGCAGCGATCCCACCGACAGATCGATGCCGGAGGTGAGGATCACCAGCGTCATCCCCACCGCCATGATGGCGTTCACCGAGGTTTGCTGCAGAATATTGAACAGGTTGTTCAGGGTGAAGAAGTTCGGGCTCATGGAAGAGACCACGGCGATCAGCACCAGCAGCGCAATCAACGACTTCTGCTCTAACAGCCACTCTTTACTGAACCAGCGCTTGGCTGCGATAGTCTGGGAACTCATATCTGATTACTCCTGCTTTACGCCGTATTGCTTGCCGACGGCTGCCGCCATCAACGCTTCCTGGGTGGCCTGTTCAATCGGGAACTCGCCGCTGAGATGCCCTTCGTGCATCACCAGAATGCGATCGCTCATGCCCATCACCTCCGGCATCTCCGAAGACACCAGAATGATGCTCAGCCCTTCCTGCTTGAACTGGTTGATTAACTGATAGATCTCTTTTTTGGCGCCGACGTCGACGCCGCGCGTCGGCTCATCGAGGATCAGCACCTTCGGCCGAGTCATCAGGCCGCGGGCGATCGCCACTTTTTGCTGATTGCCGCCGGAAAGCAGACCGATCGGCTGCTCCATCGACGGCGTTTTGATATTGAACAGCCGGATGAAATCTCCCACCGCCTGCCGCTCGTCGGCCTGTTTCAGGCTGCCGTCGGCGCGGCTGAAGTAGCGCAGCGCGGTCAGCGACATGTTTTCCTTCACCGACATGCCCAGTACCAGGCCGTCGCGCTTGCGGTCTTCCGAGATATAGACGATGCCGTTCGCCAACCCGTCCTGCGGCGAATGGGTGACCACCTCGCGGCCGTCCAGGCTGACGGTGCCGGCCTTGCGCGGCGCGGCGCCGTACAGGATCTTCATCAGTTCGGTGCGCCCGGCGCCCATCAGCCCGGCCACGCCGAGGATCTCGCCGCGATACAGCGTAAAACTGACGTCCTCAACGCCGGGGCCGGAAAGGTGGCTGACTTCCAACCGTTTTTCCCCGCGCGGCAAATCAAGGCGCGGGTATTGCTCTTCCAGCTTGCGGCCGACCATCATCTCAATCAGCGAATCTTCCTGCAGCTCGCTCACCGGCCGCTCGGCGATAAACTGCCCGTCGCGGAACACGGTCACGTCGTCGCAGATTTCAAAAATCTCTTTCAGGCGGTGCGAGATATAAACGATGCCGCGCCCTTCGGCCTTCAGCTCGTTGATCACTTTGAACAGCGAGGCGGTTTCGGTGTCGGTCAGCGCGTCGGTCGGTTCGTCCATGATGATCACTTTCGATTCGAAGCTCAGCACCTTGGCAATCTCCACCATCTGCTGATCGCCAATCGACAGCTCGCCCACCAGCCGGTGGCTGCTGTAGCGCAGGTTGAGGCGCGCCAACAGGCGATCGGCCTCGGCGTACATACGCTTCCAGTCAATGCGGCCGAAACGGTTGACGAACTCGCGGCCGAGGAAGATGTTTTCCGCAATCGTCAGCTGCGGGATCAGATTCAGCTCCTGATGGATAATGCCGATGCCCGCTTCCTGCGAATCTTTAGGCCCGTTGAACGCCACCTCGTTACCGAGAAAATACTGGCTGCCGGCGTCTTTCTGATAGATGCCGGTCAGCACTTTCATCATGGTGGACTTCCCGGCGCCGTTTTCCCCCACCAGCGCCATCACCTTGCCGGGATAAACGCTGAGGGCGGCGCCGGAAAGCGCCTTCACGCCGGGAAAGGCTTTATCAATCCCTTTCAGTTGCAGTAAAGGTTGCATAAACGCCTCAGAAAGTTACGCCGGCGCACAGGATCAGGTTCGCGTAAGGCGAACACTCCCCGCTGCGGATCACCGCCCGGCTGTGCCCGGTTTGCGCTTTAAACGCCTGATGGCTGATATAACGCACGCTGATGGTATTGCCCTGGCGTTGGCCCAGTGCGGTCAGTTCAGCCAACAGTGCCTCGTGGAGCGACGGATTCTGTTTCACGATCTCTTCCGCCAGGATGGCGCTTTCTACCTGCATCTCTTGCGTGACCGCCGCGAACACCTGCATGAAGGTCGGCACGCCCTGCGTCAGCGCCAGATCGATGCGCTGCGTCGCCGCCGGTATCGGCAGGCCCGCGTCGCACAGGGTGAGCTGGTCGGTATGCCCCAGCCGGGCAATCACGGCAGACACGTCGGAATTCAGTAATACGCCTTTTTTCATCTTCTCACTCCGCTAGCGAAACGTTTCGCTCTCTGGGGGAGTTTAAAAAAACGGCAGGGGAAGGCAACCGGGACAATGCAGAAGTGTGATCGCTATCGAAACGTTTCGTTCACGCACGAACAATGCGCAAACAAAAGGGGCTCAGCCATGCTGAGCCCCTGTCTGGCGGGTTAGATCTCGACCTGTGTGCCGAGCTCGATGACCCGGTTCGGCGGGATCTCAAACTGATCCGGCGCGCGCAGCGCGTTGCGGCTCAGGGCGACGAACAGCTTGCCGCGCAGGTAGAGGTACCACGGCCGCTTGGTGAGGATCAGCGATTCATGGGACATGAAGAACGAGGTCTCCGACATGCGGCACGGCAACCCTTCCAGCCCGCAGCGGTGGAATACCTCCTCGACGTTCGGCGTTTCCCGCCAGCCGTAGCTGGCCACTACCCGCCAGAAGGTCGGCGACAGCTGTTCGATGGTCACCCGGCGCACGTTGTGCACGTAAGGCGCATCCTCGGTGCGCAGCGTCAGCAGCACCACGCGCTCATGCAGCACCTTGTTGTGCTTCAGGTTGTGCAGCAGCGCAAAAGGAATGACGTTGGTGGCGCGCGACAGGAACACCGCGGTACCCGGCACCCGCACCGGCGGCGATTTCTCCAGCGAGGCGATCATCGCCTCCAGCGAGTTGCCGTGTTCATGCAGGCGGCGCAGCAGGCGGAAGCGCTCGCTCTTCCAGGTGGTCATAATGATAAACATCACCAGCGCCAAGGTCAGCGGCAACCAGCCGCCGGAGAACAGCTTCAGGGCATTGGCGGAGAACATCGGCACGTCGATGATCAGCAAGATGGCAGCGATGCCGAGCGCCAGGAAGCGATTCCAGTGCCAGTTGTTGATCGCCACCGAGGTGACCAGAATGCTGGTCAGCACCATGGTGCCGGTGACGGCGATGCCGTACGCCGCCGCCAGGTTGCTGGAGTGTTCGAAACCGACAATCACCAGCACCACCGAGATGTACAGCGTCCAGTTGATCACCGGAATGTAGATCTGGCCGGATTCCATTTCCGAGGTGTGAATAATGCGCATCGGCGACAGATAGCCCAGGCGCACCGCCTGGCGGGTCAGCGAGAAGACGCCGGAAATCACCGCCTGCGAAGCGATAACCGTCGCCAGGGTCGCCAGAATCAGCAGCGGGATCAGCGCCCAGTCGGGTGCCAGCAGGAAGAACGGGTTTTTGATCGCCTCAGGGTTTTTCAGCAGCAGCGCGCCCTGGCCGAAGTAGTTGAGCACCAGCGAAGGCAGCACCACGGTGAACCAGGCCAGGCGGATCGGGAACTTACCGAAGTGCCCCATATCGGCATACAGCGCCTCGACGCCGGTGATAGACAGCACCACCGCCCCCAGCGCAAAGAACGACACCTTCTTATATTCCATGAAGAAGTTGAGCGCCCATTTGGGGTTCAGCGCCTGCAGCACTTCCGGGTTCGAAATGATGCTGCGCGCGCCCAGCACCGCCAACACGATGAACCACAGCAGCATCACCGGGGCGAACAGCTTGCCGACGCTGCCGGTACCGTGCTTTTGAATAACGAACAGCAGCGTCAGCACCAGAATGGAGAGCGGCACGATATAGGCATCGAGCGCAGGCGCGGCGATTTCCAGCCCCTCTATCGCCGACATCACCGAGATAGCCGGGGTGATCACCACCTCGCCATAGAAGAAGCTGCCGCCGATCAGGCCCAGTATCACCAGCACCGCGGTGGTGCGCGCCGAAGTGTTGCGCCCGGCCAGCGACATCAGCGTCAGAATGCCGCCCTCGCCGGCGTTGTCCGCGCGCATCACGTAGGTGAGATATTTGAGGGAAACGATCACGATCAGCATCCAGAAAATCAGCGACAGGAAGCCGAAAACCACGTCTGGACGAACATCGAAGCCGTAATGGCCGGAGAAACACTCTCTCAACGTATAGAGAGGGCTGGTGCCGATATCACCGTAGACCACGCCGATGGCCGCCAGGGTTACCGCCGATAAGGACTGCTTATGCTCTGCGCTCATAATTCGTTTCTTTATCAGAACATCCGTTAGCGATGCATCCGCATCAGGCAAAATACGGGCTCAAAGATCCGTCACGCCCACCAGAAAGCCGCACAGTATGCACCATTTATACGGCTTGCCTACCCTTATATCAGAGCCGAAAAATAAACAAAATGTGAACCGGATATCCGGCTCAACTTAGAAAAATATTACTAATCAACAAGCTATACCACTAAAAATAATGGTGGTTTATCATCGGATTATCGACCAAGATTGGCTAACTCTCGGACAATGCGACAATTATATGACGCCATCATCCCTTCTGGCAGAACGAATTTCCCGCCTCAGCAGCGCGCTGGAGAGCGGTCTTTATGAGCGGCAAGAAGCGATTCGCCTGTGCCTGCTGGCGGCGCTGAGCGGCGAAAGCGTATTCCTGCTCGGCCCGCCCGGCATCGCCAAGAGCCTGATCGCGCGCCGGCTGAAGTTTGCCTTCCGCAACGCCCGCTCCTTTGAATACCTGATGACGCGCTTTTCCACGCCGGAAGAGGTCTTCGGCCCGCTCTCCATTCAGGCGCTGAAAGATGAGGGGCGCTATCAGCGCCTGACCGCCGGCTACCTGCCGGAAGCGGAGATCGTGTTTCTGGACGAGATCTGGAAGGCCGGCCCGGCGATCCTCAACACCCTGCTGACGGCGATCAACGAACGGCGCTTTCGCAACGGCAACAGCGAAGAACCGATCCCGCTGCGCCTGCTGGTCACCGCCTCCAACGAACTGCCCGAAGCGGACAACAGCCTCGAAGCCTTATATGACCGCATGCTGATCCGCCTGTGGCTGGATAAGGTGCAGGATAAGCAGAATTTCCGCTCGCTGCTGGTCAACCGCCAGAGCGAAAGCCAAAACCCGGTGCCGGCGGCGCTGAGCGTCAGCGACGAAGAGTTTCTGCAGTGGCAGCCGCAGATCGATAAGGTGGTGCTGCCGGAAGCCTGCTTTGAGCTGATTTTCCAGCTACGCCAGCGGCTGGACGCGCTGGAACAGGCGCCGTACGTCTCTGACCGACGCTGGAAAAAAGCCCTGCGCCTGCTGCAGGCCTGCGCCTTCTTCAGCGGGCGCGACGCCATCGCCCCGCTCGACCTGATGCTGCTGAAAGACTGCCTGTGGCACGATCTCACCTCGCTGAAGCTGCTGCAACAGCAGATCGATCAGCTGCTGACCGAATCGGCCTACCAGCAACAGTCGATGCTGATCCAACTGCAACAAATCCACACCCGCTGGCTGCAGGATCAGCAGCAACAAAGCGACCGGCAGGCCATCAGCCTGGTGAAAAAGGGCGGCATGTTCAGCCGTAAACCGCAATACGCGCCGGCCACGCCGTTCGCCGGCGGCACCCTCACCCTGTTGCTGCAAAAGCCGCTGCAGCTGCATGACATTCAGGTCAACCATCTGAGCATCGAAAGCAGCGTGCTGGACAACTGGCTGCAAAAAGGCGGCGACGTGCGCGCCAAGCTGAACGGCATCGGCTTCGCGCAGCCGATCGATTTGGAGGTCGACGACCAACTGCACCTGACGGTGCTGGACGTCAGCCGCCAGCCGTCGCTGCTGGCGCTGCCAGGCAAACAGGCCACCGCCACGCCGCAGGCGCTGCTGGACGAAATGGACGCGTTGGCCCAACGCCTGGCGGAGCAGCGCCGCGCCTTCAGCCAACATCAGCCCTGTCTGTTCACACCCGCCGCCGGCCTGGCCAAGATCGAAGCCAGTCTGCTGCAGGTGGCGGAGCAGGTTAAACAGCAACTGCAGCAAATGCGCGGCCAGTAACCATGCTCAGTCTGGAGACGCTCGATCTGCTGCTGGCGATCGCCGAAGGCGAAATGATCGAGGAGATGATCGTCGGCATGCTGGCGGCGCCGCAGCTGTCGGTGTTCTTTAAAAAGTTTCCGGCCCTTCGCCGGGCGCTGGATCGCGATCTGCCACGCTGGAAACTGCAGCTCAAGGAGCGTCTGCAGGAAGCCATGGTGCCGCCGGCGCTGGCGCAGGAATTTTACCGCTACCAACAGTGCCAGCTGGAGAACAACACCCAGTTCTATCACAACCTCAACGACACGATGGAGCTGCTGCGCCAGCTGGTCTCGCCGTTTTATGAACAGGCGCGCGCCCTGGTGGACGCCGCCGATCTGCCCAATCATCCGCTGGACGACAGCTTCCAAACCCTGTTCCTGCAGCGCTGGCGCATCAGCCTGACGCTGCAGGCCACCATGCTGCACCACCAGCTGCTGGAACAGGAGCGCGAGCAGCTGATGGCGGAACTGCAGGAGCGATTGGCGCTGAGCGGCGCGCTGGAGCCGCTGCTGTCGGAAAACGACACCGCCGCCGGCAGGCTGTGGGACATGAGCAAAGGCCAGCTGCAGCGCGGTGATTACCAACGGCTGGTGGAGTATGGCAACTTTTTGCAGCAGCAGCCGGAGCTGAAAAAGCTGGCGCAGCAGTTGGGCCGCAGCTATCAGGCCAAGGCGGTGCAGCAACAGGACGCGCAGCCGGAGCCGTTCAGGGTGATGGTGCAGGTGCCGGCCACGCTACCGGAAGAAGTGAGCGGCATTCATCAGAGCGACGACATCCTGCGCCTGCTGCCGCCGGAGCTGGCGACGCTGGGCATTGAAGAGCTGGAGTTCGAATTTTATCGCCGCCTGCTGGAAAAGCGGCTGCTGAGCTACCGCCTGCAGGGCGACGTCTGGCAGGAGCAGATCCTGATCCGCCAGGTCACCCACCAGCAGCAGGATCAACAGCCGCGCGGGCCGTTTATCGTCTGCGTGGACACCTCAGGATCGATGGGCGGCTTCAACGAACAGTGCGCCAAGGCGTTCTGCCTGGCGCTGCTGCGCATTGCGCTGGCGGACAACCGCCGTTGCTACATCATGCTGTTCGCCAACCAGATCGTGCATTACGAGCTCACCGCCGCCAGCGGCATCGAACAGGCGGTGCGCTTTCTCGGCCAGCAGTTTCGCGGCGGCACCGATCTGGCGGCCTGCCTGAACGCCACCGTCACCAAAATGGCGGAGAGCGGCTGGTTCGACGCCGATGCGGTGATCATTTCCGATTTTATCGCTCAGCGGTTGCCGGAGGAGGTAATAAAGAAGGTGAAACAGCAGCAGCAAAGCCACCAGCAGCGTTTCCATGCGGTGGCGATGTCCGCCTACGGCAAACCCGGCATCATGCGCATCTTCGATCATATCTGGCGCTTCGATACCGGGCTGAAAAGCCGTTTGATGCGCCGCTGGCGGCGCTAGGCGGGATCAGAGCAGGCCTTCGACCGCCCCGCGCACTTCCGGCGACCACACGCCGCACTGCACCTGGCCGATATGCGACAGTTGCAGCAACAGCATCACCAAGCGCGACTGACCGATGCCGCCGCCGATGGTCTGCGGCATATCGCCGCGCAGCAGCGACTGGTGCCACTCCAGCTTCATGCGCTCTTCATCGCCGGTCAGCGCCAGCTGACGTTTCAGCGCGGCGGCGTCGACGCGGATGCCCATAGAGGACAGCTCGAAAGCGTCCTGCAGCACCGGGTTCCACACCACGATATCGCCGTTCAGGCCCGCCAGGCCATCCGCCGCCGGGGTGGTCCAATCATCATAATCCGGCGCCCGCACATCGTGCGATTTGCCGTGCGACAGCTTGCCGCCGATGCCGATCAGGAACACTGCGCCCAGCTCTTTGGCGATCGCCCGCTCGCGCCCTTTGGCGTCCAGATCCGGGTAACGCTGCAGCAGGGTTTCGCTGTGCACAAAGTGGATCTGTTCCGGCAGGAACGGGGTCAGGCCATGCTCGCGGCTGACTTCCGCCTCCGTCGCCTTGATGGCGGCGTAAATGCTGCGCACGGTGCTTTTCAGGTAGTCCAGGCTGCGCTCACCGTCGCCCATCACCCGCTCCCAGTCCCACTGATCGACGTACACCGAGTGGATAGGCGTCAGGCGATCTTCATCCGGGCGCAGCGCCTTCATATGGGTGTACAGGCCTTCGCCGGCGCCGAAATCGTAGCTGCCCAGGGTTTTGCGTTTCCATTTCGCCAGTGAATGCACCACTTCGAAGGTGGCGTCCGGCAGGGTTTTCACCTTAACCTGCACCGCTTTCTCGCTGCCGGAGAGGTTATCCTGCGTGCCGTCGCCCAGACGGCTGAGGATCGGCGCCTGCACTTCGATCAGGCCAAGCTGTTGCTCCAGCTGGCGGGAGAAGAAGGATTTGACCTGGCTGATTTGTTGTTGTTTTTGGATAAACTGTTTTTTCATTGCCGTATCTCTTGTAAACCTGTCTCTGTTGCCATCGATTAAGCAACAAAATGACATGTCAATTCAATATCCATTAATCAATATTGCCTTTTCACTTTTAATCGTTCATTTTTATCCGGACAGAATTCAACAATCGTTAATTAATGGGGGATTAAATGGCGGAAATTTATCAGATCGATAATCTCGATCGCGGCATCCTCAACGCTCTGATGGACAACGCACGCACGCCGTACGCCGAACTGGCGAAAAACTTCGCCGTCAGCCCCGGCACCATTCATGTGCGGGTAGAGAAGATGAAACAGGCCGGGATCATCACCGGCGCGCGCATCGACGTCAGCCCCAAACAGCTGGGCTACGATGTGTGCTGCTTTATCGGCATCATATTAAAGAGCGCCAAGGACTACCCTTCGGCGCTGAAAAAGCTGGAAAGCCTGGAGGAAGTGGTGGAAGCCTATTACACCACCGGCCACTACAGCGTCTTTATCAAGGTGATGTGCCGATCGATCGACGCACTGCAGCAGGTACTTATCAACAAGATCCAGACCATCGACGAGATCCAGTCTACCGAAACGCTGATCTCGCTGCAGAACCCCATTATGCGCACCATCGTGCCGTAACCCGCCAAATTGCATACCCACATTATCCACAGGTAGATCCCAGCCGATTCACAGCGTACAATGCAGCCACTTTGAGTGAGAAGGTTGGGATCGTTGGTTCATGGCAGACATTACTCTGATCAGTGGCAGTACGCTTGGCAGCGCCGAATACGTGGCTGAACATTTGGCTGAAAAGCTGGAAGACGCGGGTTTCTCTACCGAGATGCTGCACGGCCCTGAACTGGATGAACTGCCGTTGACCGGCCGCTGGCTGGTGGTATCTTCCACGCACGGCGCCGGCGAACTGCCGGATAACCTTCAGCCGCTGCTGGAGCAGATCGCCGAACAACAGCCGGATCTTTCCGAGGTGCAGTTCGGCGCCGTCGGTTTAGGCAGTTCGGAATACGACATCTTCTGCGGCGCGATCAAACAGATCGACGATCTGCTGATCGCCAGAGGCGCGAAAAGGATCGGCGATCGTCTCGAGATCGACGTGACCGAGCATGAAATTCCCGAGGATCCGGCCGAGGAATGGGTAAAAAACTGGATTAATTTACTCTAGTTTGTCTAAAGATCGCGCGAACGATTGTGGATAACTAAGCTTAAAAGCAGGGTAAAAGCCGTAGTTATCCAAATAACAACCGTAGGTCGCTTTTTGTCCTGTGCATAACAAGCCTTTTAGATCCCAGCTTATCTGCGTCGGGATCACCGATCATTCACAGCAAACGATCCTCCTTAATCTGCTGATCTTCTTCGTGAATAGTTACTTATCCACAGAGGATCGCGATCCTAATAAGAGATCTAATAAAGAGATCTTTAAATAAAAAAGATCTTCTTTTAATTACCGACGATCCTGACCGCTTGGTCGATCGTCTAAACTTGAGTAGAATCCCCCACCCTAGGGCAAATACGATCGTTCGCAATACGGCGAGGTGCAGTTCCATGTTTTATCCAGATCAATTTGACGTCATCATCATCGGTGGTGGCCATGCAGGTACCGAGGCCGCCATGGCCGCGGCGCGCATGGGACGTCAGACTTTATTATTGACACACAATATCGATACGCTGGGACAGATGTCCTGTAACCCGGCGATTGGCGGTATTGGTAAAGGGCATCTGGTTAAGGAAATTGATGCACTCGGCGGCCTGATGGCCACGGCGATCGATCATGCCGGCATCCAGTTTAGGATACTAAACGCCAGCAAAGGCCCTGCCGTTCGCGCCACTCGCGCGCAGGCGGATCGCGTGCTGTATCGCCAGGCGATCCGCACCGCGTTGGAGAACCAGCCCAACCTGATGATCTTCCAACAGCCGGTTGAGGATCTGATCGTCGAAAACGATCGCGTAGTGGGCGCCGTAACCCAAATGGGCCTGAAATTCCGCGCCAAAGCGGTGGTATTGACCGTCGGCACCTTCCTGGACGGCAAGATCCATATCGGCCTGGAGAATTACAGCGGCGGCCGCGCGGGGGATCCTCCTTCGATCTCGCTGTCGCAGCGTTTGCGTGAGCTGCCGCTGCGCGTCAATCGCTTGAAAACCGGTACGCCGCCGCGCATCGACGCCCGCACTATCGATTTCAGCGTACTGGCGCCACAACACGGCGATACGCCGGTGCCGGTATTCTCGTTCCTGGGCGATGCCAGCCAGCACCCGGAACAAATGGCGTGCTACATCACCCACACCAATGAAAAAACCCATGACGTGATCCGCAATAACCTCGATCGCAGCCCGATGTATGCCGGGATCATCGAAGGGATCGGCCCACGTTACTGCCCGTCGATCGAAGACAAGGTCATGCGCTTTGCCGATCGCAACGCGCACCAGATCTTCCTCGAACCGGAAGGCCTGACCAGCAACGAAATTTACCCTAACGGCATTTCCACCAGCCTGCCGTTCGACGTGCAGATGCAGATCGTCCGTTCGATGGAAGGGATGCAGAACGCGCGTATTATTCGCCCTGGTTATGCCATCGAGTACGATTTCTTCGATCCGCGCGATCTGAAGCCGACGCTGGAAAGCAAATTCATTCAGGGGCTGTTCTTCGCCGGCCAGATCAACGGCACCACCGGGTATGAAGAAGCCGCTGCGCAGGGCCTGTTGGCCGGCCTGAACGCCGGGCGCTTCGCCGACGATCAGGAAGGCTGGGCGCCACGTCGCGATCAGGCCTACCTGGGCGTGCTGGTGGACGATCTCAGCACCCTCGGCACCAAAGAACCGTACCGCATGTTTACCTCGCGCGCCGAGTATCGTCTGATGCTGCGCGAAGACAACGCCGATCTCCGCCTGACGGAAAAAGGCCGTGAACTCGGCCTGGTGGACGACGTGCGTTGGGCGCGTTACAGCGAGAAGCTGGAGCGAATCGAACGCGAACGTCAGCGCCTGCGCGACATCTGGATGCACCCGCACGCCGAGAACGTCGAACAGGTCAATGCGCTGCTGAAGGCGCCGCTGTCGCGCGAAGCGAACGGCGAAGAGCTGCTGCGCCGCCCGGAGATGGATTATGCGCAGTTGACTGGCACCGAGGCCTTCGCGCCGCCGCTGGACGACGTACAAGCCGCCGAACAGGTCGAGATCCAGGTCAAATACGAAGGCTACATCGCTCGCCAGCAGGAAGAGATCGAAAAACAACAGCGCAACGAGAACACCGTGCTGCCGTTGGATCTCGACTACCGTCAGGTTTCTGGGCTGTCGAACGAGGTGATCGCCAAGCTGAACGATCACAAACCGAACTCCATCGGCCAGGCTTCGCGCATCTCCGGCATTACGCCGGCGGCGATCTCGATTTTGCTGATCTGGCTGAAAAAGCAGGGACTGCTGCGCCGCAGCGCATAAATCCCGCATCCAGGCGGCCGTTTGCTCATCCCGTAGCCAAACGGCCGCTGACATCACTTGCGCCCTGAATTATCATAGGCGCCTCATTGCGCCAGCTAACCATCCGCTGGTCGTTCAGCGCCTGCCAAAGGATCCGTTGTGCAAAAAAAATTAGACTCGCTGCTCGCGGCAGCAGGCATTGAGCTGCCCGATCAGCAGAAACAGCAGCTGCTGGGCTATGTCGGCATGCTGGATAAGTGGAACAAGGCTTATAACCTCACGTCGGTGCGCGATCCGCAGCAAATGCTGGTGCGCCACATCCTCGATAGCATCGTGGTCAACCCGCATCTGCAGGGCTCGCGTTTTATCGATGTCGGCACCGGCCCCGGCTTGCCGGGCATTCCGCTGGCGATCGTGCGCCCGGACGCGCATTTCACGCTGCTCGACAGCCTGGGCAAGCGCGTGCGTTTCCTGCGTCAGGTGCAGCATGAGCTGGGCCTGAACAATATCGAGCCGGTGCAGAGCCGCGTTGAGGAGTTTCCGGCCGAGCCACCGTTCGACGGCGTGATCAGCCGCGCGTTCGCTTCGCTGCAGGATATGCTGTCCTGGTGCCATCACCTGCCGGCGAAAGGGCAGGGGCGTTTTTACGCGTTGAAAGGCGTGCGCCCGGATGAAGAGCTGGCGCAGCTGCCGGCGGGCGTTAGCCTGGAATCCATCGTGCGGCTGCAGGTGCCTGAACTGGAAGGCGAACGCCACCTGGTGATTCTTAAGGCAAACTGAGTTTGCTTTTGATCAAACAAGCGTGAATTAAAGGCAGTACCAGGCAGAAAGATAAGCAGGCTAATTAGTTGGTCGCTTTTTTTAGTTAATTTACTTTCTATTAACACAAAAAACGCGGCTAATTAGCGACAATAGAGTAATTGCATTTGGAAATAGTCACGTTAGCAATCATGTGCGAAAGATTGGCGTTTGCTGCTAATGTTAATTGGCTGTTGGAATATTGCCCTGCGGCTTGTCAATAAAAGGTTTTCGTCGGGTATACGGATTGTTTTTGAACAGTTAACTGATAATGTTTTGATTTATATAATCTTTTGATCGCTCAAATTGCTAAAGACGGTTTGGTTGACCATCGGCTATAAATCAGGAAGGGACATTACTGTGATCGGCTTCGCGTTTCTAAACGCAACGCTGGAATAATCAGACAATTAAATGCGCCCTATTATTCCGACCGTTTTCTTGTGAAAATAGGCTGGAATAGGGAAATTTAAATAATTGTTCACCTTTTCGCTACTTATCGATTGAATTCGTTGGTATGCCCCGTATAATTTGCTCGTTTTTTGCTGCTTGACTCTGGACAGCAAAAACAGTTGTATACGTCACTCAGCATACCCCCTCTGGGGTACGGAGAGAACAAACGTCATGTCTGTGTCCCTTTACAGCGGGAAAGTCGCACGCAAACTGCTGTTTTTGCAGTTAATGACTTTTGTTCTGATCAGCGTTGCTTTCTGGCTGAAAAGCCCGGAATGGAGCGCTTCGGCGCTGGCAGGCGGTCTCGCCGCCTGGTTGCCGAGTGCAATGTTTATGCTGTTTGCCTTGCGCCATCAGGCGCAAACGCCGGCGCCCGGTAGGGTTGCCTGGTCGTTCGCCATCGGCGAGGGGCTAAAGGTCGTGATCACCATCGTTTTGCTGATCGTGGCGCTGGGGGTGTTCAAGGCGGAGTTTATACCGCTTGGCCTGACCTATTTAGCGGTGTTAGTGGTGCAGATAGTGGCACCGGCCGTGATTAACAGTTACCGAACTTAACTAAATAAGGGTAAGAGGCATCATGTCTGCAGGAGAAGTCTTGACTCCACAGGAGTATATCGGTCACCACCTGACGCAGCTTCAGGTCGGGACTGGGTTTTGGTCGATTAACCTCGACTCGATGTTTTTCTCCGTCGTCCTCGGGGCGCTCTTCCTGGTGATCTTCCGCAAAGTGGCCAAAAACGCCACCAGCGGCGTGCCGGGTAAACTGCAAACCGCCGTGGAGCTGGTGGTCGGTTTCGTCGACAGCAGCGTGCGCGACATGTACCACGGCAAGAGCAAGGTCATTGCGCCGTTGGCGCTGACCGTGTTCGTCTGGGTGTTCCTGATGAACCTGATGGACCTCATCCCGGTTGACTTCCTGCCTTATCTCGGCACCCACGTTCTCGGTCTGCCTGCGCTGCGCGTCGTGCCTACCGCCGACGTGAACGTCACGCTGTCTATGGCGCTGGGCGTGTTTATCCTGATTCTGTTCTATAGCATCAAAATGAAAGGCGTTGGCGGGTTCGTTAAAGAGTTGACCATGCAGCCGTTCAACCACCCTGTATTCATTCCTATCAACCTGATTCTTGAAGGTGTCAGCCTGCTGTCCAAACCTGTTTCACTGGGTCTGCGACTGTTCGGCAACATGTATGCGGGTGAGTTGATCTTCATCCTGATTGCCGGCCTGTTGCCGTGGTGGTCACAGTGGGTCCTGAGCTTGCCTTGGGCTATCTTCCACATCCTGATCATTACGCTTCAAGCCTTTATTTTCATGGTTCTGACGATCGTCTATCTGTCGATGGCGTCTGAAGAGCACTGATTTTCTTAAAACACTTGCACTTTTAAACTGAAACAAACTGGAGACTGTCATGGAAAACCTGAGTATGGATCTGCTGTACATGGCTGCCGCTGTGATGATGGGTTTAGCGGCAATCGGTGCTGCGATCGGTATCGGCATCCTGGGTGGTAAATTCTTGGAAGGCGCTGCTCGTCAGCCTGACCTGATTCCTCTGCTGCGTACACAGTTCTTTATCGTTATGGGTCTGGTCGACGCCATCCCGATGATCGCTGTAGGTCTGGGTCTGTACGTGATGTTCGCCGTCGCGTAAGTAGAGCAACCCTCTACGACGTAACCAAACTATTAACTTTTAAAGAGGCATTGTGCTGTGAATCTTAACGCAACAATCCTCGGCCAGGCCATCGCGTTCGTTCTGTTTGTCTGGTTCTGCATGAAGTACGTATGGCCGCCGATCATGGCTGCCATCGAGAAACGTCAGAAAGAAATCGCTGACGGCCTCGCTTCTGCAGAGCGTGCCAAAAAAGATCTGGACTTAGCGCAAGCCAATGCGACCGACCAGCTGAAAACTGCTAAAGCAGAAGCTCAGGTGATCATCGAGCAAGCGAACAAACGCAAAGCTCAGATCATGGATGAAGCGAAAGCCGAAGCCGAGCAGGAACGTAACAAAATCGTGGCGCAGGCTCAGGCTGAGATCGAAGCCGAACGTAAGCGCGCTCGTGAAGAGTTGCGTAAGCAAGTCGCGATGCTGGCAATTGCCGGCGCCGAGAAGATCATCGAACGTTCCGTGGATGAAGCTGCTAACAGCGACATCGTTGATAAACTGGTCGCTGAACTGTAAGGAGGGAGGGGCTGATGTCTGAATTTGTCACTGTAGCTCGCCCCTACGCCAAAGCAGCTTTTGACTTTGCCGTTGAGCACCAAAGCGTAGAGCGCTGGCAGGAAATGCTGGCGTTTGCGGCTGAAGTCACTCGCAATGAACAGATTTCTGAACTGCTGTCTGGCGCGGTCGCGCCAGAAACGCTGTCCAAGACGTTCATCGCGGTTTGTGGCGATCGGCTCGACGAACATGGCCAGAACTTTATCCGCGTAATGGCCGAAAATGGACGTTTACTGGTTCTTCCTGCCGTGCTGCAGCAGTTCATCGAACTGCGCGCCTCGCTGGAATCCACCGTCGAAGTCGAAGTGCTCTCTGCGAGCGCGCTGAGCGACGAACAGCAGGCGAAAATCGCCGCTGCGATGGAAAAACGTCTGTCACGCAAAGTTAAGCTGAATTGCAAAATTGACAAGTCTGTACTGGCCGGCATCGTTGTTCGCGCCGGCGATATGGTGATTGATGGCAGCGTTCGCGGTCGTCTTGAACGCCTGACAGACGTCTTGCAGTCTTAAGGGGACTGGAGCATGCAACTGAATTCCACCGAAATCAGCGAACTGATCAAGCAGCGCATTGCTCAGTTCAATGTAGTGAGCGAAGCTCACAATGAAGGTACTATCGTTTCCGTCAGCGACGGGATCATCCGCGTACACGGCCTAGCCGACGTTATGCAGGGCGAAATGATCGCGCTGCCTGGCAACCGTTACGCAATCGCATTGAACCTGGAGCGCGACTCCGTCGGTGCCGTGGTTATGGGTCCGTACGCGGATCTGGCCGAAGGCATGAAGGTTAAATGCACCGGCCGTATCCTGGAAGTTCCAGTCGGTCGTGGTCTGCTGGGCCGCGTAGTTAACACCCTGGGCGCGCCAATCGACGGCAAAGGCCCGATTGAGAACGACGGTTTCTCTCCGGTAGAAGCTATCGCGCCAGGCGTTATCGAGCGTCAATCCGTTGATCAGCCGGTTCAGACTGGCTACAAATCCGTTGACGCCATGATTCCAATCGGCCGTGGCCAGCGTGAGCTGGTGATCGGTGACCGTCAGACCGGTAAAACCGCGCTGGCGATCGATGCGATCATCAACCAACGCGACTCCGGCATCAAATGCGTTTACGTGGCTATCGGCCAGAAAGCGTCCACCATCGCTAACGTGGTGCGCAAACTGGAAGAGCACGGCGCACTGGCCAACACCATCGTGGTTGTGGCGACCGCTTCCGAATCCGCTGCACTGCAATACCTGGCGCCATACGCCGGTTGCGCCATGGGCGAATACTTCCGTGACCGCGGTGAAGATGCGCTGATCGTGTACGATGACCTGTCCAAGCAGGCCGTTGCTTACCGCCAGATTTCCCTGCTGCTTCGTCGTCCGCCAGGTCGTGAAGCTTACCCAGGCGACGTATTCTACCTGCACTCCCGCTTGCTGGAGCGTGCAGCGCGCGTTAACGCCGAATACGTTGAAGCCTTCACCAAAGGTGAAGTTAAAGGCCAAACCGGTTCACTGACCGCTCTGCCGATCATTGAAACCCAGGCGGGTGACGTTTCCGCGTTCGTTCCGACCAACGTAATCTCGATTACCGATGGTCAGATCTTCCTGGAATCCAACCTGTTCAACTCCGGTATTCGTCCGGCAGTTAACCCGGGTATCTCCGTATCCCGTGTTGGTGGCGCCGCGCAGACCAAGATCATGAAGAAACTGTCCGGCGGTATCCGTACCGCGCTGGCGCAGTATCGTGAACTGGCTGCGTTCTCCCAGTTCGCCTCCGATCTGGACGACGCGACCCGCAAACAGCTGAGCCACGGTCAGAAAGTGACCGAGCTGCTGAAACAGAAACAGTATGCGCCGATGTCGGTCGCACAACAGTCTCTGGTGCTGTTTGCCGCAGAACGCGGTTACCTGAACGACGTCGAAGTCGCCAAAGTGGTGAGCTTCGAAGCCGCGCTGGTCGCCTATGCGGACCGCGAGCACGCCGAGCTGCTGAACCACATCAACCAAACTGGCAACTTCAATGATGAGATCGAGGGCAAGTTGAAAGACATCCTCGAGACCTTCAAGAAAACCCAGTCCTGGTAACGCCGAACGGTCCTGCTGTTGAAAGACAGCAGGCCGTCTGGCACTGAGGAGAAGCAGAGATGGCCGGCGCAAAAGAGATACGTAGTAAGATCGCTAGCGTGCAAAACACGCAAAAGATCACTAAAGCGATGGAAATGGTCGCCGCCTCCAAAATGCGTAAATCGCAGGATCGCATGGCGGCCAGCCGTCCTTATGCAGAGACCATGCGCAAAGTGATTGGTCACCTTGCGTTAGGGAATCTGGAGTACAAGCACCCGTACCTGGATGAGCGTGACGTTAAGCGCGTCGGGTATCTGGTGGTGTCTACTGACCGTGGTCTCTGCGGCGGCTTGAACATCAACCTGTTCAAAAAGCTGCTGGCGGAGATGAAAGCCTGGTCCGAAAAAGGCGTCGAAACCGATTTGGCGCTGATTGGCTCTAAAGCGGCCTCTTTCTTTGGTTCCGTGGGCGGCAACGTGGTTGCCCAGGTGACCGGCATGGGGGACAAACCTTCCCTGTCGGATCTGATCGGGCCGGTGAAAGTGATGCTGCAGGCCTACGACGAAGGTCGTTTGGACAAGCTGTACATTGTCAGCAACAAATTTGTTAATACGATGTCCCAAGAGCCGCAGGTGCTTCAGCTGCTGCCGTTACCGCCAGCCGATGACGAAGAGCTGAAGAAAACGCCTTGGGATTACCTGTATGAACCCGATCCAAAAGTGCTGCTTGATACCTTGCTGCGCCGCTATGTGGAGTCGCAGGTTTATCAGGGCGTCGTGGAAAACCTGGCCAGCGAGCAGGCCGCACGAATGGTCGCGATGAAAGCCGCAACCGATAACGGCGGTAGCCTGATCAAAGAGCTGCAGTTGGTATACAACAAGGCGCGTCAGGCCAGCATCACTCAGGAACTCACCGAGATCGTTTCGGGAGCCTCCGCGGTTTAAGCTAGGTTTACGAATTACGTAGAGGATTCAAGATGGCTACTGGAAAGATTATCCAGGTAATCGGCGCCGTGGTGGACGTCGAGTTCCCTCAGGATGCCGTACCAAAAGTGTACGACGCCCTTGAGGTAGAAAACGGCACCGAAAAACTGGTGTTGGAAGTTCAGCAACAGCTGGGCGGTGGCGTGGTTCGCTGTATCGCAATGGGGACCTCCGACGGTCTGCGTCGCGGTCTGAAAGTGAACAACCTGGACCACCCGATTGAAGTGCCGGTGGGTAAAGCTACCCTGGGCCGTATCATGAACGTATTGGGTCAACCGATCGACATGAAAGGCGACATCGGCGAAGAAGAGCGTTGGGCGATTCACCGCGCGGCGCCAAGCTACGAAGAGTTGTCCAACTCCCAGGAACTGCTGGAAACCGGTATCAAGGTAATGGACCTGATTTGTCCATTCGCCAAGGGCGGTAAAGTCGGTCTGTTCGGCGGTGCGGGCGTGGGTAAAACCGTAAACATGATGGAGCTGATCCGTAACATCGCGATCGAGCACTCCGGTTATTCCGTGTTTGCGGGCGTGGGCGAGCGTACTCGTGAGGGTAACGACTTCTACCACGAAATGACCGACTCCAACGTTCTGGACAAAGTATCCCTGGTTTACGGCCAGATGAACGAGCCACCGGGTAACCGTCTGCGCGTTGCGCTGACCGGTCTGACCATGGCGGAGAAATTCCGTGACGAAGGCCGTGACGTTCTGCTGTTCGTTGATAACATCTACCGTTACACCCTGGCCGGTACCGAAGTGTCCGCACTTCTGGGCCGTATGCCATCCGCGGTAGGTTATCAGCCAACGCTGGCGGAAGAGATGGGCGTTCTGCAAGAACGTATCACCTCGACCAAGACCGGTTCTATCACTTCCGTACAGGCCGTTTACGTTCCTGCGGATGACTTGACTGACCCGTCACCAGCCACCACCTTTGCGCACTTGGACGCAACCGTGGTACTGAGCCGTAACATCGCTTCTCTGGGTATCTACCCGGCCGTTGACCCGCTGGATTCCACCAGCCGTCAGCTGGATCCGCTGGTCGTTGGCCAGGAGCACTACGACGTAGCGCGTGGCGTGCAGTCCATTCTGCAACGCTACCAGGAACTGAAAGATATCATCGCGATCCTGGGTATGGACGAGCTGTCTGAAGAAGACAAACTGGTCGTATCCCGTGCGCGTAAGATCCAACGCTTCCTGTCTCAGCCGTTCTTCGTGGCAGAAGTCTTCACCGGTTCTCCGGGCAAGTTCGTATCGCTGAAAGACACCATCCGTGGTTTCAAAGGCATTATGGACGGCGACTATGACCACCTGCCGGAGCAGGCGTTCTACATGGTTGGCACCATTGAAGAAGCAGTGGAAAAAGCCAAGAAACTGTAACGCCTTGAGAGGAGGGTGATATGGCTATGACTTACCATCTGGATGTAGTCAGCGCGGAAAAACAGATGTTTTCCGGCCTGGTGCAGAAGATCCAGGTGACAGGCAGCGAAGGTGAACTGGGGATCTTCCCTGGCCATGCGCCGCTGCTGACTGCCATCAAGCCTGGCATGGTGCGTATTGTTAAGCAGCACGGTGAAGAAGAGTTCATCTACCTGTCCGGCGGCATCCTCGAGGTGCAGCCGAGCGTGGTTACCGTGCTGGCGGACACTGCTATCCGTGGTACTGACCTCGACGAAGCGAGAGCGTTGGAAGCTAAGCGTAAAGCTGAAGAACACATTCGCAGCTCTCATGGCGATGTCGACTATGCTCAGGCATCCGCTGAACTGGCGAAAGCGATCGCAAAACTGCGCGTTATCGAGCTCACCAGAAAAGCGATGTAATGTTTGGGTGCAACGCACCCAACTTTAAGAAAGCGGCCTATAGGGTCGCTTTTTTTTTACTTTAAAATAAGCATTTCAGCCCGGCGGGCGGTGTGGTGTATAACCCCAGATATCGGGAAATAAACGTCGCCGATCGCCGACAGTTTTTTCGCCCCGGCGCCGTATTGACCGCGATAGCGGCAGGCCAAGGCCCACGCGGCCTGCGCCGGGTTCGTGCAGAGAAATATGTAGTAATATCGTCGCTAAACGGTTTTACTTTCGTCTATCAAAATGGAGTTATCAGGTTGCTTATGTCGAACAGCGCAATGAGCGTGGTTATCCTCGCCGCGGGCAAGGGAACACGCATGTATTCCGATCTTCCCAAGGTTTTACATCCGTTGGCCGGTAAGCCGATGGTGCAACACGTCATTGATGCCGCGATGAAACTGGGCGCGCAACATGTTCACCTGGTATACGGCCACGGCGGCGATCTGCTGAAAAGCACGTTGACTGACGGCGCGCTGAACTGGGTGCTGCAGGCTGAGCAATTGGGTACCGGCCATGCAATGCAGCAGGCCGCGCCGCACTTTGCCGACGATGAAGACGTGCTGATGCTGTACGGCGACGTGCCGTTGATCTCCGTGGATACGCTGCAACGCCTGCTGGCGGCCAAACCGCAGGGCGGTATCGGTCTGCTGACGGTCAAGCTGGACGATCCGAGCGGCTACGGCCGCATCGTGCGCGAGCAGGGCAACGTGGTGGGCATCGTCGAACACAAGGATGCCAGCGAGGCGCAGCGCCAGATCAACGAGATCAATACCGGCATCCTGGTGGCGAACGGGCGCGATCTGAAGCGCTGGTTGGGGATGCTGAATAACGACAACGCACAGGGCGAGTTTTATATCACCGATATCATTGCGTTGGCCCATGCCGACGGCAAGAAAATCGAAACCGTGCACCCGTCGCGCCTGAGTGAAGTGGAAGGCGTAAACAACCGCCTGCAGCTGGCGACCCTGGAGCGCGTCTTCCAGTCGGAACAGTCTGAAAAGTTGCTGTTGGCCGGCGTGATGCTGCTGGATCCGGCGCGTTTTGACCTGCGCGGGGAACTTGTTCACGGCCGCGACATCACTATTGATGCGAATGTGATTATCGAAGGTCACGTCAAGCTGGGCGACCGGGTGAAAATCGGCGCCGGCTGCGTGCTGAAAAACTGCGTGATCGGCGATGACTGCGAGATCAGCCCTTACAGCGTGCTGGAAGACAGCGTGCTGGCAGCCGACTGCACCGTGGGGCCGTTCGCCCGCCTGCGCCCTGGTGCGGAGCTGGCGGCAGGGGCCCACGTCGGCAACTTCGTGGAAATGAAAAAGGCGCGTTTGGGCAAAGGCTCCAAGGCCGGTCACCTCAGCTACCTGGGCGATGCCGAAATCGGCGATGACGTGAATATCGGCGCCGGCACCATCACCTGCAACTACGATGGCGCCAACAAGCACAAGACGCTGATCGGCGACGGCGTGTTCGTCGGTTCCGATACTCAGCTGGTGGCGCCGGTGTCGGTCGGCAAGGGTTCCACCATCGCCGCCGGCACCACGGTGACGCGCGATATCGCCGAGAACGAACTGGTGCTGAGCCGCGTCAAGCAGGTGCACATTCAGGGCTGGCAACGCCCGGTGAAGAAGAAATCATAGTGTGTTTTGCGTTGGGCTCCGTTCAGAGCCCAATACAAAACATAATAACCCCCACCATCTACAGGCTCGGGGACGCACGGTAAAACCGGCAAAAATCAGGTCAAGACATCGAAAGCGCCCATGAAGGGCGTTCATTAGGAATACAACTGATGTGTGGAATTGTAGGCGCAGTAGCGCAACGTGATATCGCAGAAATCCTGTTGGAAGGTTTACGCCGTCTCGAGTACCGCGGTTACGACTCCGCCGGTCTGGCGGTGGTCGACGAAAAAGGCAACGTCAGTCGCCTGCGTCGCGTAGGCAAGGTGCAAAAACTGGCCGAAGCGGCGGAGCAGACCGATCTGCGCGGCGGTACCGGCATCGCTCACACCCGCTGGGCAACGCACGGTGAACCGACCGAAGCGAACGCGCACCCGCATGTTTCCGACTACATTACCGTGGTGCATAACGGCATCATCGAAAACCACGAACCGCTGCGCGAACTGCTGATCGAACGCGGTTACCGCTTCAGCTCCGAAACCGACACCGAAGTGATCGCGCACCTGGTGCACTGGGAACAACAACAGGGCGGCACGTTGCTGGAAGTGGTTCAGCGCGTGATCCCACAGCTGCGCGGCGCTTACGGCACCGTGGTGATGGACAGCCGCGATCCGAGCGTATTGGTCGCGGCGCGCTCCGGCAGCCCGCTGGTTATCGGCCGCGGCGTCGGGGAAAACTTTATTGCTTCCGATCAGCTGGCGCTGCTGCCGGTCACCCGCCGCTTCATCTTCCTGGAAGAAGGCGACGTGGTGGAAGTGACTCGCCGCACCGTCAACATCTTCGACAAGCAGGGCAACGCCATCGAGCGCCCTGAGATCGAATCCCAGGTGCAGTATGACGCCGGCGATAAGGGCGCTTACCGTCACTACATGCAAAAAGAGATCTACGAACAGCCGCTGGCGCTGAAAAATACCCTGGAAGGGCGTTTCAGCCATGGCCAAATCAACCTGAGCGAGCTGGGCCCGCGCGCCGACGAGCTGCTGGCCAAGGTGCAGCACGTGCAGATCATCGCCTGCGGGACTTCTTACCACTCCGGTATGGTGGCGCGTTACTGGTTTGAAGCGTTGGCTGGCGTGCCGTGCGACGTCGAGATCGCGTCCGAATTCCGTTACCGCAAATCGGCGGTGCGTCCGGGCAGCCTGATCATCACCCTGTCGCAGTCCGGCGAAACCGCCGATACGTTAGCGGCGCTGCGTCTGTCTAAAGAGCTGGGTTATCTCGGTTCGCTGGCCGTTTGTAACGTGGCCGGCTCTTCGCTGGTGCGCGAATCGGATCTGGCATTGATGACCAAAGCGGGCACGGAAATCGGCGTGGCCTCGACCAAGGCCTTCACCACGCAGCTCACCGTGCTGTTGATGCTGGTGGCGCGTCTGGGCCGCCTGAAAGGCATGGCGGAGAGCGTGGAGCAGGAGATCGTGCATGGCCTGCAGGCGCTGCCGGCGCGTATCGAGCAGATGCTGTCGATGGATAAAGAGATCGAAGCGCTGGCGGAAGGGTTCTCCGACAAGCACCATGCGCTGTTCCTCGGCCGCGGCGATCAGTATCCAATCGCCATGGAAGGGGCGCTGAAGCTGAAAGAGATCTCCTATATTCACGCCGAAGCCTATGCGGCGGGTGAGCTGAAACACGGCCCGCTGGCGCTGATCGACGCCGATATGCCGGTGATCGTGGTGGCACCGAACAATGAACTGCTGGAAAAGCTGAAGTCCAACATTGAAGAAGTGCGCGCGCGCGGCGGCCAGCTGTACGTGTTCGCCGATCAGGACGCCGGCTTCGTCAGCAGCGAAGGCATGACCATCATTCCTCTGCCGCACGTCGAGGAAATCGTGGCGCCGATCTTCTACACCGTGCCGTTGCAGCTGCTGTCTTACCACGTGGCGCTGATCAAAGGCACCGACGTTGACCAGCCGCGCAACCTGGCGAAGTCTGTCACCGTAGAGTAATCTGCCGCAGGTAAACTGCAAAAGCCGGCCTTTGCGCCGGCTTTTTTCATGAGCGGCCTTAAAGATGACAGCGCGACCGATTCGGCGATAAACATTGTCATATTCAAGCGGATAGGCCGCGCCAAACCGTTTTTTTATTGCACGTCAATTGCGCTGTTTTTTGACTAATTAATTGATTTTTAAAGAAACAAACACCTGTCTGGCGCGCTGTAATATAACTGTCATATTGCGTACATTTTTCTGTCACCAAACTGTCCTATTTTCCCTCCTGCAGCAATACTTACTCTGATTAAAACGACTCGAAGTCGATTTTAAATATCCCATTAGGAGGGATTATGAAACTGATGCGTACCACCGTCGCCAGTATTGTGGCAGCGACCTTCTCCCTGACCACCGTGTCCGCGTTCGCTGCTGCCAGCCTGACCGGTGCAGGTGCGACATTCCCCGCTCCGGTTTACGCCAAGTGGGCAGATTCTTATCAGAAAGAAACCGGCAACAAAGTTAACTATCAGGGCATCGGCTCCTCTGGCGGCGTGAAGCAAATCGTGGCCAACACCGTTGACTTTGGCGCTTCCGACGCCCCGCTGTCTGACGACAAACTGGCGGCCGATGGCCTGTTCCAGTTCCCGACCGTGATCGGCGGCGTGGTGCTGGCCGTGAATATCCCGGGCATCAAATCCGGCGAACTGACGCTGGACGGCAAAACCCTGGGCGATATCTACCTGGGCAACGTCAAAAAATGGAACGATCCGGCTATCACCAAGCTGAACCCAGGCGTGAAACTGCCTGACCAGAACATCGCCGTGGTGCGCCGCGCCGACGGTTCCGGCACCTCGTTCGTGTTCACCAGCTACCTGTCCAAGGCCAATGCGCAGTGGAAAGAGAAGATCGGCGCCGGTTCTACCGTTAACTGGCCGACCGGTCTGGGCGGTAAAGGCAACGACGGCATCGCCGCCTTCGTTCAGCGTCTGCCTGGCTCTATCGGCTACGTAGAATACGCTTACGCCAAGCAGAACAACCTGGCTTACACCAAGCTGGTATCCGCCGACGGTAAACCGGTCAGCCCGACCGAAGAGAGCTTCAGCAACGCGGCCAAAGGCGTGGATTGGAGCAAGACCTTCGCTCAGGATCTGACTGACCAGAAAGGCGACAACGTGTGGCCAATCACCTCCACCACCTTCATCCTGGTGCACAAAGAGCAGAAAAACCCTGCTCAGGGCGCCGAAGTGCTGAAGTTCTTCGACTGGGCTTACAAAACCGGTGCCAAGCAGGCTAACGAGCTGGATTACGCCACCCTGCCGGCAGAAGTGGTTGAGCAGGTGCGCGCGGCCTGGAAAACCAACGTAAAAGACAGTTCAGGCAAAGCGCTGTACTAACAACGCAGGGGCGCGGGTTCGCCGCGCCCCACACAGTTCTTCAGGCTCCGATCCCGGTTGGGGCTGCCAGGGTTCAAACAGAGAGTAATCTATGGCTGAGTACAAGCCGACCATCAAAGCACCGGGCAAAAACGGTGACATCATTTTCAGCGCGCTGGTGAGACTGGCTGCGCTGATTACCCTATTGTTGCTGGGCGGCATCATTGTTTCGCTGATCTTCGCCTCCTGGCCAAGCATGCAGAAATTCGGCTTCGCCTTCCTGTGGACCAAAGAGTGGGACGCGCCGGCGGAGCAGTTCGGCGCGCTGGTGCCGATCTACGGCACCGTGGTCACCTCGCTTATCGCGCTGATCATCGCCGTGCCGGTGAGCTTCGGCATCGCGCTGTTCCTGACCGAGCTGGCGCCGAACTGGCTGAAGCGGCCGCTGGGCATCGCCATTGAGCTGTTGGCGGCCATCCCCAGCATCGTTTACGGCATGTGGGGCCTGTTCGTGTTCGCGCCGCTGTTCGCCGAATACTTCCAGACGCCGGTCGGCGAAGTGCTGTCGGGCATTCCGATCGTCGGCGAGCTGTTCTCCGGCCCGGCCTTCGGCATCGGTATTCTGGCCGCCGGGGTGATCCTGGCGATCATGATCATTCCTTACATCGCGGCAGTCATGCGCGACGTGTTCGAACAGACCCCGGTGATGATGAAAGAGTCGGCCTACGGCATCGGCTGCACCACCTGGGAAGTCATCTGGCGCATCGTGCTGCCGTTCACCAAAAACGGCGTCATCGGCGGCGTGATGTTGGGCCTGGGCCGTGCGCTGGGGGAAACCATGGCGGTGACCTTTATCATCGGCAACACCTACCAGCTCGACAGCGCTTCGCTGTACATGCCGGGCAACAGCATCACCTCGGCGCTGGCCAACGAATTCGCCGAAGCCGAGTCCGGCGTGCACACCGCCGCGTTGATGGAGCTGGGCCTGATTCTGTTTGTTATCACCTTTATCGTGCTGGCGCTGTCGAAACTGATGATCATGCGTCTGGCCAAGAATGAGGGGCGTTAACATGGCGACGATGGATATGCAAAACGCAGTCGTTCTGGCGGAAAGCCGCCGCAAAATGCAGGCCTGGCGCCGGCAGAAAAACCGTCTCGCGCTGTTCCTGTCGATGGCGACCATGGTGTTCGGGCTGTTCTGGCTGATCTGGATCCTGATCGCCACCGTGACCAAAGGCTTCGACGGCATGTCGCTGGCGCTGTTCACTGAAATGACCCCGCCGCCGAACACCGCGGGCGGCGGTCTGGCCAACGCCATCGCCGGCAGCGGCCTGTTGATCCTGTGGGCGACCATCTTCGGCACGCCGCTGGGCATCATGGCCGGCATCTACCTGGCAGAATACGGCCGTAAATCCTGGCTGGCGGAAGTGATCCGCTTTATCAACGACATCCTGCTGTCCGCACCGTCGATCGTGGTGGGCCTGTTCGTTTACACCATCGTGGTGGCGAAGATGGAACACTTTTCCGGCTGGGCCGGCATCGTCGCGCTGGCGCTGCTGCAGGTGCCGATCGTCATTCGCACCACCGAGAACATGCTGAAGCTGGTGCCGGATACGCTGCGCGAGGCCGCTTATGCGCTGGGCACGCCGAAATGGCGCATGATTTCCGCCATCACGCTGAAGGCGTCGGTGTCCGGCATCATCACCGGCGTGCTGCTGGCGATTGCGCGCATCGCGGGGGAAACGGCGCCGCTGCTGTTCACCTCGCTGTCGAACCAGTTCTGGAGCACCGACCTGATGCAGCCGATCGCCAACCTGCCGGTGACCATCTTCAAATTCGCCATGAGCCCGTTCGCCGAATGGCAACAGCTGGCCTGGGCCGGGGTGCTGTTGATCACCCTGTGTGTACTGTTACTGAATATCCTGGCGCGCGTGATTTTCGCCAAGAAAAAGCATTCATAAAATTTTGAGCGCCGCTTTGGCGGCGCTGATGAAAAGAGAGAAGTCTTGATGAGTATGGTTACTGACGCTTCCAGCAGCAAAATTCAGGTACGCGATCTGAACTTCTACTACGGCAAATTCCATGCGCTGAAGAACATCACGTTGGATATCGCCAAGAACAAGGTCACCGCGTTTATCGGCCCGTCCGGCTGCGGCAAATCCACCCTGCTGCGCACCTTCAACAAGATGTACCAGCTGTACCCGGAACAGCGCGCGGAAGGCGGCATCCTGCTGGACGGCCAGAACATCCTGACCGACAACTCGGATATCGCGCTGCTGCGCGCCAAGGTCGGCATGGTGTTCCAGAAGCCGACGCCGTTCCCGATGTCGATTTACGACAACATCGCCTTCGGCGTTCGCCTGTTTGAAAAGCTGTCGCGCGCCGATATGGACGAGCGCGTGCAGTGGGCGCTGACCAAAGCGGCGCTGTGGAACGAAACCAAGGACAAGCTGCACCAGAGCGGCTACAGCCTTTCTGGCGGCCAGCAGCAACGCCTGTGCATCGCCCGCGGCATCGCCATTCGTCCGGAAGTGCTGTTGCTGGATGAGCCTTGCTCGGCGCTGGATCCGATCTCCACCGGCAAGATTGAAGAGCTGATCAGCGAGCTGAAGGCCGATTACACCGTGGTGATCGTAACCCACAATATGCAGCAGGCGGCGCGCTGCTCCGACTCCACCGCATTTATGTATCTGGGCGAGCTGATCGAGTTCAGTGATACTGATAACCTGTTCACTGCGCCGCAGAAAAAGCAGACTGAAGACTACATCACTGGCCGTTATGGTTGATAGGAAGCATCATGGATAACCTGAATTTAAACAAACACATTTCCGGCCAGTTCAACGCAGAGCTTGAGCATATCCGCACCCAGGTGCTGACCATGGGCGGGCTGGTGGAGCAGCAGCTGACCGATGCCATCACCGCGATGCACAATCAGGATGGCGAGCTGGCCAAGCGAGTTATCGAAGGCGACGCCAAGGTCAACATGATGGAAGTGGCGATCGACGAAGCCTGCGTGCGCATCATCGCCAAGCGCCAGCCGACCGCCAGCGATCTGCGCCTGGTGATGGCGATCATCAAAACCATTTCCGAGCTGGAACGCATCGGCGACGTGGCGGACAAAATCTGCCGCACCGCGCTGGAGAAGTTCTCGCACCAGCACCAGCCGCTGCTGGTCAGCCTGGAATCGCTGGGGCGCCACACCGTGCAAATGCTGCATGACGTGCTGGACGCCTTCGCGCGCATGGATCTGGACGAGGCGATCCGTATTTACCGCGAAGATAAAAAGGTCGACCAGGAATACGAAGGCATCGTGCGTCAGCTGATGACCTATATGATGGAAGACTCACGCACCATTCCGAGCGTGCTGACCGCGCTGTTCTGCGCCCGTTCTATCGAGCGTATCGGCGACCGCTGCCAGAACATCTGCGAATTTATCTTCTATTTCGTCAAAGGACAGGATTTCCGTCATTTGGGCGGCGACGCCCTGGAAAAGCTGCTCTCTCCGGGCGGTAAAGACGACAAAGCCGACTGACCCTTTCCGGGTAATATCCTTCAAAGGCGCGGTTTCCCGCGCCTTTATTCCATCTTAAGTTCTTAAAGATAAAAAGGTTATAAATATAGCTTTTTATATTATTTCCTGACCTATGTGGCGCTTGCTAGCTTATCCGCCAGCAGGACATCAACCACTTAGGAGCTCTCTATGAAACATCGCGCTTTGGCCTTAACGTTGTTAGCCAGTCTGACCGGCCTCGCCGCCGGCGCCGCGCACGCGGACAAACTTGACGATATCAAGCAAGCCGGCGTGGTGCGTATCGCGGTGTTCGACAGCAACCCGCCGTTCGGCTACATCGATCCGCAGAGCAAGAAGCTGGTGGGCTACGATGTGGACGTCGCCGATGCGATCGGCAAAGCGCTGGGGGTAAAAGTGGAGCTGCGCGCCACCAACCCGGCCAACCGCATTCCGCTGCTGGTGTCGAAGAAGGTTGACCTGATTGCCGCCAACTTCACCATTACCGACGAGCGCGCCAAGGAAGTGAACTTCAGCGTGCCGTACTTCGCCACCGGCCAGAAATTCATCGCCCGCAAAGGCGTGCTGAAAACCCCGGAAGACATCAAAAAGCTGCGCATCGGCGCGGACAAGGGCACGGTGCAGGAAATCACCCTGCGCGAGCGTTTCCCGACGGCGAAAGTGATCTCCTACGATGACACCCCGCTGGCGTTCGTGGCGCTGCGCAACGGCAACGTGCAGGCGATCACCCAGGACGACGCCAAGCTGGTCGGCCTGCTTGGCAACCTGCCGGCGGCGCAGAAGGCGGAGTTTGAAATTTCACCGTTCAGCCTGACCAAAGAGTACCAGGGCGTCGGCATTCCCAAGGGCGAAGATCGCCTGACCGCCGCGGTGAACGAGACGCTGATCAAGCTGGAAAAAGACGGCGAAGCGGTTAAGATTTACGATCGCTGGTTCGGGCCGGAAACCCAATCCGCCCAACCGCGCGGCGATTTCAAAATCGCGCCTTTGGATCAGCAACCGAAAGCCTGATTTAACCGCTCGCGGTGAGATCGGCACGGAGGGGCGCAGCTTGCTGCGCCCCTGATGCATTCTGCAAGACAAGGATTGAACATGAACCTGGACTGGCTGCTGGCACCGCAATACCTGAGCTGGCTGTGGCACGGTTTTCTGCTGACGCTGTGGCTTTCCGCCTGCGCGGGCCTGGCGGCCACGCTGCTGGGCTTCGTGCTGGCGGCGATGCGCGACAGCAGTCTGCGGCCGTTGCGTTGGCTGGCGATGGGCTACAGCTCGCTGTTTCGCAATACGCCGCTGCTGGTGCAGCTGTTCTTCTGGTACTTCGCCGCCGGGCAGATCCTGCCGTCCGCCGCCATGCAGTGGCTGAACAGCTCACATCAGGTCGGCCCGCTGGAATGGCCGTCGTTCGAGTTTCTCGCCGGTTTCTTCGGCCTGACGCTCTACTCCACCGCTTTTATCGCCGAAGAGATCCGTTCCGGCATTCGCGGCGTCGCCGGCGGGCAGAAATATGCCGCTCAGGCGCTGGGGCTGACCGGCTGGCAGGCGATGCGCTACGTGGTGCTGCCGCAGGCGCTGAAAATCGCGCTGCCGCCGCTGCTGGGGCAATACATGAACGTGATCAAGAACTCGTCGCTGACCATGGCGATCGGCGTGGCCGAACTCTCTTACGCCTCGCGTCAGGTCGAAACCGAAACCCTGCGCACCTTCCAGGCGTTCGGCGTGGCGACGGTGCTGTATATCGCCATCATTGCGCTGCTGGAAGGCTGGGGCATGTGGCGCCAACAGCGTAAACCGCTGGGAGAGCATTGAGATGGATTTCAGCGTAATTCACGATAACCTGGGCTACCTGCTGTGGGGCACCTGGCCGGACGGGCCGCTGGGCGGTGCGGCGCTGACGTTGGCGATCAGCCTGATGGCCGGCGTTGCCTCGGCGGCGCTCGGCACCTTGCTCGGCGTGGCGCTGGCGATGTCGCGCGGCGTCGCTGCCGGACTGCTGGCGGCGGTGCTGGGCTTTTTCCGCGCCATACCGGTCATCATGCTGATCTTCTGGACCTATTTCCTGCTGCCGATGGTGTTTGGCGTCGAGATCCCGGAAATCACCACCGTGGTGTGCGCGCTGGCGCTGATCGCTTCGGCCTATCTGGCCCATGCGGTGAAGGCCGGCATCGCCGCGATCGGCCCCGGCCAGTGGCAGGCCGGGCTTTCCCTGGGGCTGACCCGCTGGCAGACGCTGCGCATGATCGTGCTGCCGCAGGCGCTGCGCATGATGGTGCCGTCGTTCATCAACCAGTGGATATCCCTGATCAAAGACACCTCGCTGGCTTATATCGTCGGCGTTGGCGAACTGACCTTCCTGGCGACCCAGGTCAACAACCGCAGCATGGTCTATCCGATGGAAGTGTTCCTGTTCGTGGCGCTGGTCTATTTCGTGTTCTGCCTGGCGCTCGATCTGCTGGCCAACGCGGTCAACCGCCGCTTCGGCGCGCAAACTCGCGCGTTGAAACGGTCGTGGCGCTGGTGGCGCAACAAGCCGCCGTTGCCGGCCAGTTAATCGGCCGTCAGCCGCCAGCCGCGTTCGCGCCACAGCGTGGGCAGCTGGGCCAGGTCGTTAAACGTCGTCACCAGCGGGTGGTCGATCGGCGGGTTATGCGGATCGGCGCAGAAGTAAAAGACCGGAATGCCGGCATTGATGCCGGCCTGGGCGCCGGCGGGCGAGTCATCCACCAGGATGCAGCGCGTTACCGGCACCTGCATCTGTTCGGCGGCGTGGAACACGATCGCCGGATCCGGCTTCCAGCGCTGAATGTCATAGCCGCTGAACAACCGGTCATCAAAATAAGGCAGCATGCCGGTCAGGCCGAGCGAGTGCTGCATCTTGCTGACCGGTCCGTTGGAGACGGTGCAGACAGGCACCGTCACCTGCGCCAGCAGCTCGCGGGCGCCGGCAATCTGCTGTAGCTCGCTGTCAAACAGCCGCGCCACTTCCTGCCGATACAGCGGCTCCAGCGCCTCTTTTGCCAGGTCAGTGCCCTGCTCGGCGTTGACCCGATCGATGATCTCGTACAGCTTCACCCCTTTGTATTTCTTGAATACCTCTTCCTGCGACAGGTGAATGCCGTAGTGGGCGAACATGTGCACATAGGCTTTGCTGCACAGTACTTCGCTGTCCACCAGCGTGCCGTCGCAGTCGAACAAAATGCAGTCAATCTGATTCATGCGGGACAGGTTCCTTCGGGTTAACGGCGCGGAGGCCGCTCAGCGATCACTTGATCAGGTTACGCGCCTTGAGATCGTGCAAAATCAGCGCGGCGACGTGTGAGCAGTGCGGCAAATCGCGGCTGTCGCACCACCTCAGTTCGGCGATTTCGGCGGCCGGCTGCAGCTGCCCGATAACGTCGGCCTGATAGCAGCGAATGCGCACCTGGGTGCCGTCCTGCTTGCCGTCCGCCGGGCCGGCGAACTCGCCGTAAAACGCGATGGAGCTCGGCTGCAGCGCGACGGTCAGCTCTTCGTCGATTTCGCGGCACAGCGCCTGTTCATCGGTTTCGCCCGCTTCGCGCTTTCCGCCCGGCATATAAAACAGCGTCTTATTGTGTGAACGCACCAGCGCCACTTTGTCATCTTTCAGCGCGATCAACGCGAGCTTATCGATAAAGGTTGAAGACATGCGGATTCCTGTTTTTTCGCGGGTAGGGTAAGAGATGCGATAGGTCATTTTATCGGCCGTGTTGGCAAACGGCAACGCAGCGGGCGCAACGGGGGATGAAAGCCTGTAAATACAAGCCGTTGACGCGTTTAGCCGTAAAGATGGCGAAAAAAACCTGTGACCGGCGTCAAAAGCCCCACTTTTTGTTATAGGATAGCCGGCGACTGTCCATTCCCATTTTCGGAATTCTGATAATGACCAAACCAGTATCTGGCCTTGACGCTGAGCAAGGCTTGCTTGGGCGCGTGTTTAAACTCAAGCAACATGGCACGACGGCGCGTACGGAAACGATTGCCGGTATCACCACCTTCCTTACCATGGTGTATATCGTGTTCGTTAACCCGCAAATCTTGGGCGCGGCGGGCATGGATACCCAGGCGGTATTTGTCACCACCTGTTTGATCGCCGCTTTCGGCAGCATCTTTATGGGCCTGCTGGCGAACCTGCCGGTGGCGCTGGCGCCGGCGATGGGCCTGAACGCCTTCTTCGCCTTCGTGGTGGTCGGGGCGATGGGCATCTCCTGGCAGGTGGGCATGGGCGCCATCTTCTGGGGAGCGGTCGGCCTGCTGCTGCTGACCATTTTCCGCATCCGCTACTGGATGATCGCCAACATTCCGGTCAGCCTGCGGGTCGGCATCACCAGCGGCATCGGCCTGTTCATCGGCATGATGGGGCTGAAAAACGCCGGCATCGTGGTGGCCAACCCGGACACGCTGGTGACCATCGGCAGCCTGACCTCGCACAACGTGCTGCTGGGCGCGCTCGGCTTCTTCATCATCGCCGTGCTCTCTTCGCGTAACTTCCACGCGGCGGTGCTGGTGTCGATCGTGGTCACCACCCTGATCGGCTGGATGCTGGGCGACGTGAAATACGGCGGCCTGTTCTCCCTGCCGCCGAGCATCACCTCGGTGGTGGGCCAGGTCGACGTGGCCGGCGCGCTGAACATCGGGCTGGCCGGGATCATCTTCTCGTTTATGCTGGTGAACCTGTTTGACTCTTCGGGCACCTTGATCGGCGTCACCGATAAAGCCGGCCTGACCGACAACCAGGGCAAGTTCCCGCGCATGAAGCAGGCGCTGTACGTCGACAGCATCAGCTCGGTGGCCGGTTCGCTGGCGGGCACCTCTTCCGTGACCGCTTACATCGAAAGTTCGTCCGGCGTCGCCGTCGGCGGCCGCACCGGTTTGACGGCGGTGGTCACCGGCCTGCTGTTCCTGCTGGTGATCTTCCTGTCGCCGCTGGCGGGCATGGTGCCGGCTTACGCCGCCGCCGGCGCGCTGATCTACGTCGGCGTGCTGATGACCTCCAGCCTGGCGCGGGTGAAGTGGGACGATCTGACCGAAGCGGTACCGGCGTTTGTCACCGCGGTGATGATGCCGTTCAGCTTCTCGATCACCGAAGGCATCGCGCTCGGCTTTATCTCCTACTGCGTGATGAAGCTCGGCACCGGCCGCTGGCGTGAAATCAGCCCGTGCGTGGTGGTGGTGGCGCTGCTGTTCGTGCTGAAGATCGTCTTCGTCGACGGCCATTGACCGCCAAAGGGCCGACGCCTGTCGGCCCTGAAACCCTAGGCGCCCGGCGTCGCATCCGGCGCCTTACCCAACACCCACTGCAACGGCCGCTTGAAGCGCGCCTGCCAACTGCCGGCGGCATCCTCTCCCTGGGCGAAGTGCAGCGTCTCTACCTGGTTATCCTCTCCGAACAGATTGGCGAAGTGCAACGCCAGCGCCTGCTCGCTGAAATTCTGCCGATCGTAATACGCCATCACGATTTTCTTTTGCGCCGCCAGCGACTGCTGGGCCGGCTTGATCTCGCCGTTGGGGGCGATCAGGAGCGCGCCGGCGTAAAACTGCGGGTACTTCGCGATCAGGTTGGCGGCGTGCAGCGCGCCCTGGCCGCGGGCGCTGAGGTAAATCCGCCGGGGATTCAGCTTTAGCTGCGGAGCCAGCTGTTGCAGCGTACGCTGAATGGCGGTTTGGGTGCTCTCGTCGCTGTAATTCGACCAGCGGAAACTGTTTTCCGACAGCATCTGCGTGCCGTTGAGCTCGATGTAGGCCACGCCCATTTCGCCGAACAGCAGCCGTTCTTCGGGGCTGATGGCGGCGGCTTTGCCGTAGGTATGCAGGAAGATCACCGTTGGCCAGCCTTCGGGCGGCGCTTCGCCGTCCGGCATCGCGTAGCTGGCCTTGCCTTCATAGTGGCGGGCGTGCTGCAGATAGCGCGCTTTGGTGGCGGCCAGGATCGATTGGTAGGTGGCGGAGTGCTGGATGCTGTTGAAGGCGTCGTCCTCCAGCAGGTTGTAGTAGTACCACAGGCCACGGTCGGCGCTCAGCTGCAGGTAGCGCTCCGCCAGCTCGGTTTGCCCTTTCTCCGCCGATGACACCGCCAGCTGGTAGGGCGCCCAGACGTTGCGGCCGTCTTCGCGCATCAGCGTCAGGTACAGCGACATGGCGCCCAGCTTTTTATCTTCCTGGTTTTGCGCGGATCGCGACAGCTGGGCGTTGAGCGCGCTGTGTGCCGGCAGCTCCAGCGGCTCTTCACCGGCGGGATAACGCATCTCTGCCGCGAAAGCGGGACTGGTGATGGAAACAAAAAATAACGCTAAAATGAAAAAATACATGATGCTATGGCTTTAATTTTCAATGAATTGATGGACTTCATGTCCTGTTGCGGCGCCTAAGGGGCGCCGCGAGACCTTCACTCCACGCGGCGAATAAAATCGCTGAACGCGGACAGCTGGCCGGTCAGAAAATCCAGCGTTCCCTGATCGCTCAGTTCACCGGCCTGTTCGTCGACCTTGCTCTGGATCACACCGCCCATAAACTCAGGCTTGTTCATTACCATCGCATCGAGGAACACCAGGATCTGGCGCAGGTGGTATTGGCAACGCGCGCCGCCGATCGGCCCCATCGAGCTGGTCTGAATGGCGACCGGCTTGCCGGCCAGCGGCTGATTCGGCAAGCGAGACAGCCAGTCGATGGCGTTCTTCAACCCGCCGGGCACGGAATAGTTATATTCAGGGGTGACGATGATCACGCCGTCGGCCTGGCGGATCTGTTCGGCGATCGCCTCGACCGCGGCAGGGAAGCCTTCACCCTGTTGCATGTCGGCGTCGTACAGCGGGATATCGCGAATGGAGGGCAGCGCTTCAATGGTGACGCCCTGTGGAGCCAGGCCTGGCAGGGCGCGGGCCACCATGGCGTTGTAGGAGCCTTTGCGCAGGCTGCCGAGCAGAGTGACGATTTTTAAGGCTTGGTCTGACATGGTGATTCTCCCTTTCGAATGAGCAGATTCAGCGTACAACATGGGCGAATAGTAGGCTAAAGCGCTGGTCGAGGATAGGCGATTGCTCAACATTTAGCTGTCTTTACAATTTAATCCAGCAACTCGTGCGGTAAAGACAGCGTTATCCGTTTTGCGCTGCGTTAACCGGGCGTCTTCAGGCCCGTCAGTTTAACGAAGCGTGAGGACGCCGCCGGGCTGCGCGGCGAGATTTCCCCGTCTTTCTGCAGGCCGCCGCGCTCTTCGTAGCGCCAGCACAGCAGGCGATCCAGGCCGGGGCTGCCAGCGCAGGCCCAGCTCAGGTATTCGTCGGCGTCGCTCATCACCTGAACGTCCGGCGTGGCGCTGGAGCGCAGGTGGCCGGAGAAAGGATGCAGACGCAGCGTAGCCTGGCCGCTGTTGCCGAGGCCGGAAATTTTCAGCACGCTTTGCCGAATGCTCCACAGCTGAGTCTCCGCCTCCAGCCGATCGTCCTGCGCGCCGATCCAGGCACTTTCCGCCGGCGTCTGATGCGCGTGTTGCAGCGCGCTTTGCCGGGTGCCGCGCGCCCGCATCACTTCGATATCCAACCCGACTTTGCCCTCGTCGCTGAGCAGCACGCCCACGGTGTTGCTGGCGTAAGCGAGGCTGAAATCGGGCAGTTGATGATCGGCGAAACAGGGGCGGCCGGTCGGCGTGGTGGCGATGGGGGGCAGCGTCGGCAGGCCGTACAGGTAGAACATCATTTCGGCGAGCAGAATGCGCCCTTGCAGGAAGCGCGTGCGGCGTTTAACGGAAAAGGTGCGGGTGGCGGCTATCACTTCGTCGGCGAGTCTCTGGGTATCCAGGACGGCGGAGGCCGGGGTCCATCGGGCAAAATGACACGCCATTGTTCGCTCCATGACAGAGGGTCGCTAAGAACGCAGGGGTGTTAGATTAAGACTAAGTTGAGGATTTATCATCAAAAAACGCTATGCGGATTATCCTATTTATCAGCGGTGGTAGAGATATCGCCCGGCGCGGCATCGCTCCACCATTGGATCATTGATGCGTTCGGTGCCAAATCAAAGCACGGCTTACCCAGCAAGTGATTGAGGATGCGGGCTGAACGCCAGGCCATCAGGCTCAGTCCGCCTTCTGCGCTGCCGTGGCTGTGTATTCCGGCATTAACCGCATAAATTCGATTTTGCTCCGGCCCGAGCCAGTCCAGATTAAAATTCGGCAGTAGCGGCAGATGCTGTTCCACATCGAGAGGAATGCGCGGCAGCAAGGGTTTCAGGTAAGCGGGCAGCGAAGCGCGATAGCCGGTGGCCAGAATGACGATATCGGCCCTGAAACTTTCCTGGCGATTTTCCAGGCCGTGAAGCGTGCGCAGATGAAAAGCTTCACCCATTGATTCGATGGCCAGTAGGGTGCGATGAGGCAGTAACCGCACATTGCGCGTCTGGCGCATCACGTCAAAACGCATATATAGCTCACGGTACAGGGTTCGCAGCGTATGATTGCTGATGCCGTCTGCCGGCAATTTCTGTGTTTTGATTTCACGCTCGCGGATTTCTGACGGCAGTGTATAGAAATAGTCGACGTATTCGGGAGTGAAATATTCGTTGGTGAAGGGGGACTCGTCCAGCGGCTGAAAATTGGGACGGCGCGAGAGCCAGTCCAGCTGCGCCGGTTCGCCCCAGTGCCCCTGCAATGCGTTCAAAAACACATCGGCGCCGCTTTGGCCGCCGCCCACCACCATAACTCGCTTGCCGCTGAAGTCCGGATTGCGCAGGGCTATTTCGGCGGCATGCATGCAGTTTTCGCCCAGCGCCGGGTAAAACGCTTTCGGTAACCAAGGGTTATGGCCGGTGCCCAGACAGATATTTTTCGCCCACAGCGTCTGATTATGGGTGGTTACCTTGAACAAACTCTTTTCATCGTCAAAATCAATGCGCTCTACGGACTGTGAAAACTGTAGCCCGTCTAATCTTTCGCAGGCCCAGCGTAGATAGTCGGAAAATTCTTCTCGGCTGATAATTTGCTGCTCGGTAATTAAAAACCGATAAATTTTTTTCTGTTCTACCAAGTAATTAATAAATGAAAATTGGCTGCGAGGGCTGACGGCGGTAACCAAATCCTGCAGCACATATGTCTGCATATAAGCGGAAGGCAGCAGCATGCCGGGGTGCCAGCGGAAGCTCGCGTTACGATCGAGAAAGGTATAGTTGACGGCGCCGCTTTCGGCGGCCAGAGCGGCCAGACTGAGATTGAAAGGCCCCAATCCCACGCCAATCAAGTCTAAAGGTTCGTTCATTTAAGCTTATCTCTCACGCGGAAAAATTGATGAGATAAGCTTAGGTGAGTTTTGGCGCCGGAGACGTAAAATGCGGGCGCCGAAGAGGATAAGGCGCCCGCAGGCGATTATTTGCCGATGCAGAAGCTGGAGAAGATGCGGCCCAGCAGATCGTCTGAGGTGAATTCGCCGGTGATTTCGCTCAAGGCCAGCTGCGCCTGGCGCAGTTCCTCGGCCAGCAGCTCGCCCGCGTAAGCGCTCACTAACTGTTCTTTGCCTTGCACCAGGTGCTGTGCCGCCAGCTCCAGCGCCTGCAGGTGGCGACGGCGCGCCAGGAAGCCGCCTTCCATGTTGCTGGTGAAGCCCATGCTCTGTTTCAGATGATCGCGCAGCACATCGACACCCTCGCCGGTGCGGGCCGACAGGCGAATAAGTGAGTGGTTGTTCACTTCCGTCAGACCCAGCGTTTCACCGGTGATGTCGGCCTTGTTGCGCACCACGGTGATCGGCAGTGTGCCCGGCAGGCGCGCCATAAACTCCGGCCAGATCTCCGCCGGCTCGGTGGCGGCGGTGGTGGTGCCGTCGACCATAAACAGCACTCTGTCGGCCTGTTCGATCTCGTTCCACGCACGTTCGATGCCGATGCGCTCCACTTCGTCGCTGGCGTCGCGCAGGCCGGCGGTGTCGATGATGTGCAGCGGCATGCCGTCGATATGGATATGTTCGCGCAGGACGTCGCGGGTGGTGCCGGCGATATCGGTGACGATCGCCGCCTCGCGCCCGGCCAACGCATTGAGCAGGCTGGATTTACCGGCGTTGGGGCGCCCGGCGATCACTACCTTCATCCCTTCGCGCAGCAGGCTGCCCTGGCGCGCTTCGCCGCGTACGCTATCCAGATCCGCCATCACGTCGTTGAGTTGTGCTTCGATTTTACCGTCGGACAGGAAGTCGATTTCTTCGTCCGGGAAGTCGATCGCCGCTTCCACGTAGATTCGCAGGTGAGTGAGCGCTTCCACGAGCTGGTGGATGCGGGTGGAAAATGCCCCCTGCAGTGAGTTCATCGCTGAACGCGCCGCTTGCTCGGAGCTGGCGTCGATCAGATCGGCGATCGCTTCGGCCTGCGCCAAATCGAGCTTGTCGTTGAGAAACGCGCGTTCGGAGAACTCGCCGGGCCGGGCGATACGCACGTCGGGCAGCGCCAGCACGCGCTTGAGCAACAGATCGAGGATCACCGGCCCGCCGTGGCCCTGCAGTTCCAGCACGTCTTCGCCGGTAAAGGAGTTCGGCCCCGGGAACCACAGCGCGATGCCCTGATCGAGGGTGGCGCCGGCGGCGTCGCGGAACGGCAGATAGTCAGCGTAGCGCGGCTTCGGCAGCTTGCCGAGCAACGCCTGGGCGACGTCTTTGGCCTTGCTTCCGGAAATGCGCAGAATGCCGACGCCGCCGCGTCCCGGCGGGGTGGCTTGGGCTACGATGGTATCGGTGGTGCTCATAACGGTTCTCTCTGACGATTAAGATGCAAAAAGGCGGTCTAATGACCGCCTTTGGGGTGACTGCAAGGGTCGGCGCGCCGAACCCCTACAATACGCTTAGCTTTTTTTCTTGTCGCGGCTGTGCAGACCGCGTTTTTCCAGACCACGGTAAATCAGCTGCTGCTGCAGGATGGTCACCAGGTTACTGACGATGTAGTACAGCACCAGACCGGACGGGAACCACAGGAAGAACACTGTGAAGATCACCGGCATGAAGGTCATGATTTTCTGCTGCATCGGGTCAGTCACAGTGGTCGGCGACATCTTCTGAATGAAGAACATCGTCACGCCCATCAGGATTGGCAGGATGTAGTACGGGTCTTGCGCCGACAGGTCATGGATCCACAGGGCGAACGGCGCGTGGCGCAGCTCGACCGAACCCATCAGCATGTAGTACAGCGCCAGGAAGATCGGCATCTGAATGATCAGCGGCAGGCAGCCGCCGAGCGGGTTCACTTTCTCCGCCTTGTACAGCGCCATCATCTCTTGGCTCATGCGCTGTTTGTCATCGCCGATGCGCTCGCGCATCGCCTGCAGCTTCGGCTGCAGCATGCGCATTTTCGCCATCGAGGTGTACTGCGCCTTGGTCAGCGGGTACATGATGCCGCGCACGATGAAGGTGATGATGATGATGGAGAAGCCCCAGTTACCGATAAAGCCGTGGATGAACTTCAGCAGTTTGAACAGCGGCTGGGAGATGAACCACAGCCAGCCGTAATCCACGGTCAGGTCCAGGTGCGGCGCCAGCTGGGCCATCTGATCCTGCAGCTCCGGGCCGACCCACAGGGTCGCGTTCAGCTGCTGCTGAGCGCCCGGCTGCACCACGACCGGCGTAGATTTGAAGCCGATGGTGGACAGGTTGTCGCCCGGTTTGGCGGTGTAGAAGGTGTTGTCACCCTTGGTCGCCGGCACCCACGCGGTAGCGAAGTACTGTTGCAGCATGGCGACCCAACCGTCTTTGGTGATGACGCTCAGGTTTTCGTCTTTGTCGAACGCGTATTTCTGGTACTTGTCCTCGCTGGACGAGTACGCCGCGCCGCGGAAGGTGTGCAGCGCGAAGTTGCTGCTGCCGGTGTCGCGGTGTTTAGGCAATTCGGTGGTTTGCTTCAGCTGGCCGAACAGGGTCAGCTCCAGCGGCGTCGCGCCTTTGTTGTCGATGCTGTAATCCACGCCGACCGCATAGTGGTTGCGTTTGAGCACGAAGGTCTTGGTGTAGACTGCGCCGTCTTTATCGGTGTAGGTCAGCGGGATGCGCAGCTCGTCCTGGCCTTCCGGCAGGGTGTAGCTGTCTTGCGCCGCCTGATACAGCGGGCGTTCGCCGTTGGCCGGGTTGTCCGGGCCGTTTTTACCGGTCAGGCCGCTTTGCGCCTGATAGACGAACGACGGAGTGGTTTCCAGCAGTTGGAACGGAGTCGATGAACCCAGAGTATCCGGGTAGGCCAACAGTTTAGCCTGCTCGATATCGCCACCACGGGTGTTGATGGTCAGTGACAGCACGTCGGTGTTCACGGTAATCAGCTTACCCTGACCACTGGCTGGCACGGCCTGGCTGGCGGCATCACCGGCTACTGCGTTCGAAGTCTGTTGCGTGGTCTGTGCGGCCGGCTGCGGAGCGTTGTCCGTTTGCCATGCCTGCCAGATCATGAAAGACACGAACAGCAGAGCGATGAGGAGAAGATTGCGTTGCGAATCCATCGTTAGTGTTCTCTGTTATCGTCGGTTTTTGGCGGCACCGGATCATCGCCACCTGGGTTCAAAGGGTGGCATTTTAATACGCGTTTCAATGCTAACCAACTGCCTTTTATCATGCCAAACCTGCTTAATGCCTCAATTGCGTAATGAGAGCATGTCGGCTGGAAGCGACAACGAGGCCCTAGCAGCGGACTGATGACGAGCTGATAGGCCCGCACCAGCCCGATCAGGATGCGGGAGCCTGGCGACAGTGGCGACGCCATAATTTATCCAAAGCTTCCGTCAGCGCGCGGTTATCCAAATCCGCTATCCCCTTTTTGGCCACCACGACAAAATCCATCGCCGGTAATTCGTGCTGGCGCAGGCGGAAGCTTTCGCGGGTTAGGCGTTTGATCCGATTACGCTCGTGCGCGCGTTTGACGTGTTTTTTGGCGACGGTAAGACCGATGCGGGGATGCCCCAGCTGGTTCAGGCGGCCGAGGATGGTAATTTGCGGCGTGCCAGCCCGTTGTGGCTGCTGGAAGACGAAAGTGAAATGAGTGGGAGTTAACAAACGTAACTCCCTGGGAAAAGCGAGCTTAACCACTCAGCGGGTTAGCTTTATTACTTAGAAACAGTCAGACGAGCACGGCCTTTCGCACGACGGCGGGCCAGAACTTGACGACCATTTTTGGTGGCCATACGAGCACGGAAACCGTGGCTACGGTTGCGCTTCAATACGGACGGTTGGAAAGTGCGTTTCATAGCGATTTCTACCTAAACTTAAAATAATTACTGATCAGTAAACGCGTTTGGCTACTCGGCGTGAAGATGACCGACGCCTCAATCGCAATACATAAAGAAGCGGGATTGTAATAATTGTACAGTCCTGAGTCAATTCGCATCGCGCCAGCCTACCTGGTTGTCTGCCAATAACGGAACAAAATCCGGTCTTGGCCCGTGGTCACCGCAGAATCCTGTCTGGCTAATGACGCACCATAAGGAACCAGGTATCACACGTAGGGCGAAGATTATACGGACTCGGGGTGAAATCGCAAGGATCCCCGAGAGATCCTTTGCGCGCGATCGCAGGATCCGGCGTGGATAACAGGGTATAACCGGTTGACAATGTAAAAAATGCGGCGCAGCGGCCGGGATCTGCGCGGTCATTCGGCGCTGACGGTGAAAAGATCGCCGCCGGCCGCGGCCTGTGGATAAAATGGATCTAATCTGTGAGGAAGGGGAGGATCTCTTGCGCGGATTGCGCTATGATCCGTCATTCCGATCGCGATCCCTCATGCCGGGATCGTGAGGGACACAAACCGTGAAAGGCGGTTCGCATCCCCCACAGGCAAATCGCCGATGCCGGGTATGTGTCAAAAATCATGAGTTATAAAAAAGTTGCCCGTTTCTTTTCTTTATTGATCTTGTTCGAGTGGAGTCCGCCGTGTCACTTTCGCTTTGGCAGCAGTGTCTTGCCCGATTGCAGGATGAGTTACCTGCCACAGAATTTAGTATGTGGATACGCCCATTGCAGGCGGAACTGAGTGACAACACCCTGGCGCTGTATGCGCCTAACCGTTTTGTGCTGGATTGGGTTCGCGATAAGTACTTAAACAACATCAATGGTCTGCTGAATGATTTCTGCGGCACGGACGCGCCTTTGCTGCGTTTTGAAGTCGGCAGCAAGCCGATCGCGCAGGTGATCAGCCAGACCGTGACCGCCAGCGTCAGCAGCGCCCCTGCGGCCCCCGCGGCGCGCACGGCCGCGCCTTTGCGCCCGAGCTGGGACAACGCGGCGGCGCAACCCGAGCTCTCTTACCGCTCCAACGTCAACCCCAAACACACCTTCGACAACTTCGTCGAGGGTAAGTCCAACCAATTGGCGCGCGCGGCGGCTCGTCAGGTGGCGGACAACCCGGGCGGCGCCTATAACCCGTTGTTCCTGTATGGCGGCACCGGCCTGGGTAAAACCCACCTGCTGCACGCGGTCGGCAACGGCATCATGGCGCGCAAGGCCAACGCCAAAGTGGTCTACATGCACTCGGAACGCTTCGTGCAGGACATGGTCAAAGCGTTGCAGAACAACGCCATCGAAGAGTTTAAGCGTTACTACCGTTCGGTCGACGCCTTGCTGATCGATGACATCCAATTCTTCGCCAACAAGGAGCGTTCGCAGGAAGAGTTCTTCCATACCTTTAACGCTCTGTTGGAAGGCAATCAGCAGATCATCCTGACCTCGGATCGCTACCCTAAAGAGATCAACGGGGTGGAAGATCGTCTGAAGTCGCGCTTCGGCTGGGGGCTGACGGTGGCGATCGAGCCGCCGGAGCTGGAAACCCGCGTGGCGATCCTGATGAAAAAGGCCGACGAAAACGACATCCGCCTGCCGGGCGAAGTGGCGTTCTTCATCGCCAAGCGCCTGCGTTCCAACGTGCGTGAGCTCGAAGGGGCGCTGAACCGCGTGATCGCCAACGCCAACTTTACCGGCCGGGCCATCACCATCGATTTCGTGCGCGAAGCGCTGCGCGATCTGCTGGCGCTGCAGGAAAAGCTGGTCACCATCGACAATATCCAAAAGACGGTGGCGGAGTATTACAAGATTAAAGTCGCGGATTTGCTGTCCAAGCGGCGTTCGCGATCCGTTGCCCGCCCGCGCCAGATGGCGATGGCGTTGGCGAAGGAACTCACCAACCACAGCCTGCCGGAAATCGGCGATGCGTTTGGTGGCCGCGACCATACCACGGTGTTGCACGCCTGCCGGAAGATCGAGCAGCTGCGTGAGGAAAGTCACGACATCAAAGAAGATTTCTCCAATTTAATCAGAACATTATCTTCATAGCGCTATGAAATTTATCGTTGAACGTGAGCATCTGCTAAAACCGCTGCAACAGGTGAGCAGCCCGCTGGGCGGCCGCCCGACCTTGCCGATCCTGGGCAACCTGCTGCTGCAGGTGACGGAAGGCTCCCTGCTGCTGACCGGCACCGATCTGGAGATGGAGATGGTGGCGCGCGTCGCCCTGTCCCAGCCGCACGAGCCGGGTGCGACCACCGTGCCCGCGCGCAAATTCTTTGATATCTGCCGCGGCCTGCCGGAAGGGGCGGAGATCGCCGTCACGCTGGAAAGCGAGCGCATGCTGGTGCGGTCCGGCCGCAGCCGCTTCTCGCTGTCCACGCTGCCTGCGGCGGACTTCCCGAATCTGGACGACTGGCAGAGCGAGGTGGAGTTCACCTTGCCGCAGGCGACGCTGAAGCGCCTGATCGAAGCCACCCAGTTCTCGATGGCCCATCAGGACGTGCGTTACTACCTGAACGGCATGCTGTTTGAAACCGAAGGCGAAGAACTGCGCACCGTCGCGACCGACGGCCACCGCCTGGCGGTGTGCTCGATGCCGATCGGCCAACAGCTGCCGTCGCATTCGGTGATCGTGCCGCGTAAAGGGGTGATGGAGCTGGTGCGTCTGCTGGACGGCGGCGATTCGCTGCTGCAGCTGCAGATCGGCAGCAACAACATTCGCGCCCACGTCGGCGATTTCATCTTCACCTCCAAGCTGGTTGACGGCCGTTTCCCGGACTATCGCCGAGTCTTGCCGAAGAACCCGGATAAAACGCTGGAAGCCGGCTGCGATCTGCTCAAGCAGGCGTTTGCCCGCGCGGCCATTCTCTCGAACGAGAAATTCCGCGGCGTGCGGCTGTACGTCAGCCAGAACCAGCTGAAGATCACCGCCAACAACCCGGAGCAGGAAGAGGCGGAAGAGATCCTCGACGTCAGCTACGACGGCGCGGAGATGGAGATCGGCTTCAACGTCAGCTACGTGCTGGACGTGTTGAACGCGCTCAAGTGTGAAGACGTGCGCCTGCTGTTGACCGATTCGGTCTCCAGCGTGCAGATCGAAGACGGCGCCAGCCAGGCGGCGGCCTACGTTGTCATGCCAATGCGGTTGTAGTCTCATTACCTTGAATTACAGCACCGTCATCGGTAAAGAGATTGCATGGCTCTGACGCGTTTATTGATTAAAGACTTCCGCAATATCGAGGCGGCGGATTTGGCGCTGGCGCCGGGATTCAATTTCCTGGTCGGCGCCAACGGCAGCGGCAAGACCAGCGTGCTGGAAGCGGTGTATACGCTCGGCCACGGCCGCGCCTTTCGCAGCCTGCAGGCCGGTCGGGTCATTCGCCACGACCAGCCGGAGTTCGTGCTGCACGGCCGCATAGAAGGTACGGAGCGCGAGCTGTCGGTAGGATTGAGCAAGAGCCGTCAGGGTGACAGCAAAGTACGCATCGATGGCAGCGATGGCCACAAGGTGGCCGAGCTGGCGCAGCTGCTGCCCATGCAGCTGATCACCCCCGAAGGTTTTACCCTGCTGAACGGCGGGCCGAAATTCCGGCGCGCCTTCCTGGACTGGGGCTGTTTTCATAACGAACCCGGTTTTTTCACCGCCTGGAGCAACCTGAAACGGTTACTGAAGCAGCGCAATGCCGCGCTGCGCCAGGTGAGTCGCTATGCGCAGATCCGCGCCTGGGATCAGGAACTGATCCCGCTCGCGGAGCGCATCAGCGAATGGCGGGCGGAATACAGCGACGCGATCGCTGCGGATATCACCGCGACCTGCGCGCAGTTTCTGCCTGAATTCGCCCTGAGCTTCTCCTTCCAGCGCGGCTGGGACAAAGAGAGCGACTACGGCGAGCTGCTGGAGCGCCAGTTCGAGCGCGACAGGGCGTTGACCTATACCGCGGTGGGGCCGCATAAAGCGGACTTCCGCATTCGTGCCGACGGCACGCCGGTAGAGGATTTGTTATCGCGCGGTCAGCTTAAGCTGCTGATGTGCGCGTTGCGCTTGGCGCAGGGTGAGTTTCTCACCCGGCAGAGCGGGCGGCGTTGCCTGTATCTGATTGATGATTTTGCCTCCGAGCTGGACACCGGCCGTCGCCGGTTGCTGGCCGATCGCCTGAAAGCCACCCAGGCCCAGGTTTTTGTCAGCGCGGTGAGCGCTGAACAAGTGACCGACATGGCCGGTGAAAAGGGCAAGATGTTCCGCGTGGAACAGGGTAAAATAGAGGTTCAACCACAGGACTAAAATGAGCGAGAAACGTTGATGTCGAATTCTTATGACTCCTCAAGTATCAAGGTATTAAAAGGGCTGGATGCGGTGCGCAAGCGCCCGGGCATGTATATCGGCGATACCGATGACGGCACCGGTCTGCACCACATGGTATTCGAGGTTGTGGACAACGCTATCGACGAAGCGCTCGCGGGCCACTGTAGTGACATTCAGGTCACCATCCATGCCGACAACTCGGTATCGGTACAGGATGACGGCCGCGGCATTCCGACCGGCATTCACCCTGAAGAAGGGGTTTCAGCCGCAGAGGTCATCATGACCGTGCTGCACGCCGGCGGTAAATTCGACGACAACTCCTATAAGGTTTCCGGCGGCCTGCACGGCGTGGGCGTCTCGGTGGTTAACGCCCTGTCGGAGAAACTGGAGCTGGTGATCCGCCGCGAAGGCAAAGTGCACGAACAGACATACAGCCACGGCGAGCCGCAGGCGCCGCTGACCGTGGTGGGCGAAACCGAACAGACGGGCACCATGGTGCGCTTCTGGCCGAGCCACCAGACCTTCACCAATGTGACCGATTTCGAGTACGACATTCTGGCCAAGCGTCTGCGCGAGCTGTCCTTCCTCAACTCCGGCGTGTCTATCCGCCTGAAGGACAAGCGCACCGACCGTGAAGATCACTTCCATTACGAAGGCGGCATCAAGGCGTTTGTCGAGTATCTGAACAAGAACAAAACCCCGATCCACCCGAACGTGTTCTACTTCTCGACCGTGAAAGACGACATCGGCGTGGAAGTGGCGCTGCAGTGGAACGACGGTTTCCAGGAAAACATCTACTGCTTCACCAACAACATTCCGCAGCGCGACGGCGGCACGCACCTGGTCGGTTTCCGTACCGCGATGACCCGTACGCTGAACAGCTACATGGAGAAGGAAGGCTACAGCAAGAAGGCCAAGGTCAGCGCCACCGGCGATGACGCGCGTGAAGGTCTGATCGCCGTGGTGTCGGTGAAGGTGCCGGATCCCAAGTTCTCTTCTCAGACCAAGGACAAGCTGGTCTCTTCCGAGGTGAAAACCGCGGTTGAAACGCTGATGAACGAGAAGCTGGTGGATTACCTGATGGAGAATCCAGGCGACGCGAAAATCGTGGTCGGCAAAATCATCGACGCGGCGCGCGCGCGCGAAGCGGCGCGTAAAGCGCGTGAGATGACCCGCCGCAAAGGCGCGCTGGATCTGGCCGGCCTGCCGGGCAAGCTGGCGGACTGCCAGGAACGCGATCCGGCGCTGTCCGAACTGTACCTGGTGGAAGGGGACTCCGCGGGCGGCTCTGCCAAGCAGGGGCGCAACCGCAAGAACCAGGCTATCTTGCCGCTGAAGGGGAAAATCCTCAACGTCGAGAAAGCGCGTTTCGACAAAATGCTCTCCTCGCAGGAAGTGGCGACGCTGATCACCGCGCTGGGTTGCGGCATCGGCCGCGACGAGTACAGCCCGGACAAGCTGCGTTACCACAGCATCATCATCATGACCGATGCCGACGTCGACGGTTCGCACATCCGTACGCTGCTGTTGACCTTCTTCTACCGCCAGATGCCGGAAATCATCGAGCGTGGCCACGTGTTTATCGCACAGCCGCCGCTGTACAAGGTGAAGAAAGGCAAGCAGGAGCAGTACATCAAAGATGACGAGGCGATGGATCAGTACCAGATCGCCATCGCGATGGACGGCGCTACGCTGCATACCAATGCCAGCGCACCGGCGCTCGGCGGCGAGCAGCTGGAAAAACTGGTGGCAGAACACTATGCCGTGCAGAAGCTGATCGGCCGCATGGAGCGCCGCTATCCGCGCGCGCTGCTGAACAACCTGATCTATCAGCCGACGCTGAACGAAGGCGATCTCAGCGATGAAGCCAAGGTGAAAACCTGGATCGCTTCGCTGGTGCAGGCGCTGAACGACAAAGAGCAGCACGGCAGCAGCTATGACTTCGTGATCTTCGAGAACCGCGAACGCCAGATGTTCGAACCGGCGCTGCGCATCCGCACCCACGGCGTGGATACCGACTATAAGCTGGACTTCGACTTCATCCACGGCGGCGAATACCGCAAGATCTGCCAGCTGGGCGAACAGCTGCGCGGGCTGATCGAAGACGGCGCGTTCATCGAGCGCGGCGAACGTCGTCAGCCGGTAGACAGCTTCGAGCAGGCGCTGGAGTGGCTGGTGAAAGAGTCGCGCCGCGGCCTGTCGGTGCAGCGCTATAAAGGCCTGGGCGAGATGAACCCGGAGCAGCTGTGGGAAACCACCATGGATCCGGAAAGCCGCCGCATGCTGCGCGTGACCGTCAAGGACGCCATCGCTGCCGATCAGCTGTTCACCACGCTGATGGGCGATGCGGTTGAACCGCGCCGCGCCTTTATCGAAGAAAACGCCCTGAAAGCGGCGAACATCGATATCTGATGCGTTAATGGCTGTGAAAATCCGCGCCGGGCGACCCGCGCGGATTTTTTTACGCCTTTTTTGGCGCTGACAGCCGAGGCTGAAACGCGTTAGCATGAGAAAAAACCACTGGGAGAAGCGTTGAATGGCTATTGAACTGATTGCGATCGACATGGACGGCACGTTGCTGGATCCGCAGCACCAAATCACGCCGGCGGTAAAGCAGGCTATCGCGGCGGCGCGGAGCAAAGGGGTGCACGTGGTGCTGGCTACCGGGCGGCCTTATGTCGGCGTGCAGGACTATCTGCGCCAGTTGGACATTCAGGGCCCCGGCGATTTTTGCATAACCTACAACGGCGCGCTGGTGCTGCGCGCGGCCGACGGCGCCTGTATTCTGCAGGAAACCCTGGGTTTTGAGGACTATCTGCACTTCGAGCAGATGGCGCGCGAGCTCGGCGTTCACTACCAGGCATTTGACTTCGACACCCTGTATACCCCGAACAAAGACATCGGCAAATACACCATACACGAGGCGGAAATGACCGGTATTCCGTTGAAATACCGCAGCGTGGAGGAGATGGATCGCCAGATGCGTTTCCCGAAAGTGATGATGATCGACGAGCCGGCGCTGCTGGACAACGCGATTGCGCGCATCCCGGCGGAAACGCGCGAGCGTTACACCATTTTGAAAAGCGCGCCTTACTACCTCGAAATCCTGCATAAGAACGTCGATAAGGGCGCCGGGGTGAGAATGCTGGCCGAGCACCTCGGCGTGGCGCGGGAAAACATCATGACGCTGGGGGATCAGGCCAACGATACGGCGATGATCGAGTATGCCGGCGTCGGCGTGGCGATGGGCAACGCCATTCCCGAGCTGAAAGCGGTGGCGCAGTTTGTCACCGGCGCCAATACCGAAGACGGCGTGGCGCGCGCCATCGAGAAGTTCGTGCTCAACGCCTGAGCAAGTGGGGCGCTGCGGCGCCCCTTTATATTGCCGCCAACACCCCTTTGGCGATCTGCAGATCCTGAATCGCCAGCCCGGTAAGATCGGCGATGGTGATGTGCTGCGGCTCGCTTCGCAACCGCCCGCCCTGCGCCAAGACGGCGCCCATTTCGACGATTGGCGTTGAAATCAGCCTATTTTGCCGATAAGCCGCCGCGATCTCGCCATAGTCAGCGCACTGCGCCAGCGCATCGACCAGCAGTGCGTCCGCGCGAGCCACCAGATCGGTCGCCAGCTCCTGCTTGCCGGGCGCGTCGGCACCCACGGCGGTGATGTGCGTGCCGGGCCGAATATCCGCCGCCTGTAAAATCGGTTCGCGGCTGGGCGTGGTAGTGACGATCAGCTGACAGTGTGCCGCCAGTTCTGCCGCATCCTGCGTAACCCGCACCTGAAAACCTTCGGCCTCGGCTTCGCGCCGATACGCCGCCAGCGCCTGATCGTTGCGGCCCCACACCCACACTTCGCGGCAATCGGTCACCGGTTTCAGACATTGCAGCTGCAGCCGGGCCTGCAGGCCGGTGCCGACCATGCCGATCGCCTGAATATGCGGCGGCGCGCACAGTTCGGCGGCGATGCGGCCGGCCAGTGCGGTGCGTAGCGCGGTCAGCCAGCCCTCATCCTGCAGCAGCGCCCGAGGTTCGCCGGTCTGGGCGGAGAACGCCATCACCAGCCCCTGATTGCTGGCCAAACCGCGTTCGGCGTTGCGATAGAAACCGGCGGAGACCTTGACCACGAACATCTCTTCGCCTTCCAGCCAGGCGGATTTGATGCAGCAATCGCCGGCGGCCTGTTCGAACAGGAAATGCTGTACCGGCGGCTGTTGCACCCGCCGCTGCGAATAGGCGATAAAACCCTGCTTCAACAGCGGGGTTATAGCCTCGGCGTCGAACGCGGCGAGGATTTGCTGCCGATTAAGGATGTGCATCGGCGATGGCCTTGAGGTACTTCTCCAGCACGATGTTTTTACCGCACAGCACCACCGCCACTTTTTTTCCCTGGTATTCCGGCGCCAGCTTGATCGCCGCCGCCAGCGCCACGCCGGCCGCGCCTTCGATAATCCACCGATCGCTGGCGGCGATCCGGCGCATCGCGCGTTTGATCTCCGTCTCGCTGACCAGCACTTTGCGGTCGATCAGCTGTTGGCACAGCGGGAAGGTCACGGCGCCCGGTTCGACGCCGCCGGCGGTGCCGTCGGATAGGGTGTCTTGCTCTTCCACCGGGAAGATATGGCCCGCTTCCAGCGCGCTGTACATGCTGGTGGCGTTTTCCGGCCAGCAGGCGATAAGCTGCGTGTTCGGCGACAATTGCCGCAGAACGGTGCCGATACCGGCGATATAACCACCGCCGCCGACCGCTACGAACACGGCGTCCAGACCGGTGAGCTGTTCAACCAGCTCCATGCCGCAGGTGCCCTGGCCGGCGATCACCTGCTCGTCGTTATACGGCGAGATATAGGTTTTTCCCTGCTCGCGTGCGGCCTGTTCCCCCGCCAGTTCGGCGTTCAGCGCATCGCCCGGCACCCGTTCCACGGTGCCGCCCAGCGCGCGGATGGTGTCTAGCTTGATGCTCGCCGCCGTCTCCGGCGCATAAACCGTGACGCGAACGCCCATCAGTTGCCCCGCCAAAGCGACCGCCTGGCCGTGGTTGCCGGTTGAGGCGGCGATCACGCCGCGCCGGCGTTGCTCGCTATCCAGTAACCTTAGCTTGTTGCTGGCGCCGCGAAATTTAAAGGAGCCGGTGTGCTGCAGATGGTCGCATTTCAGATACAGCTCGCAGCCCAGCTGCTGCGAAAGCAGCACGCTGCGCTCCAATGGCGTGACCCGTACCTGAGGGCGCAGCTGTTGATGGGCAGAAACAATGGCATCGAAGAGGGGGTTCATACCAGCTCCAGAATTCTTGGACTTAAAAATCCAGTTTGTACTTTTTTGTCTTAATTGTAAACCCCGTCGCCCGGTCGCCGGGCAAAAGCGGGCACGGCGTAATGTGATCGCACTGGCGGCGAAAAATAATCATTAACGTATAGTTTAGCGGCACGATTTTTTATTTATTTGCGTTAAGGAAGTCGCAACCGCTCAATTATTTTAATAAGGGAACGACAATGAAAAAAATATTACTCGCCTCATTAACCTACGCCGCGCTGACACCGTTTGGTTTCGCCGCCAAAGATGTGACCACCCAACCGGAGGTCTATTTTCTGCAAGAGTCGCAATCGATAGACAGCCTGGCGTTATTGCCGCCGCCGCCCGCCGTTGACAGCATCGATTTTATGAATGACAAGGCGCAATATGATGCCGGGAAATTATTGCGTAATACCGAAAGGGGCAAACAGGCTTATCACGACGCACACGTAACCGGCGATGGCGTCGCCGCCGCATTATCTGGCGCTTTCGGTACGGAAATCTCCCAGGATAATACGCCGGAGCTGTTCAAACTGGTGATGAAAATGCGTGAAGACGCCGGCGATCTGGCTACCCGCAGCGCCAAAAATCACTATATGCGCATTCGGCCGTTCGCTTTTTACCATGAGCCCACTTGCCGACCGGATGAAGAGAGCACGCTATCGACGAACGGCTCTTATCCTTCCGGGCACACCGCCATCGGTTGGGCGACCGCGCTGGTGCTGGCGGAGATTAACCCTCCCAGGCAGGGGACGATACTGCAGCGCGGCTATGAGATGGGCCAGAGCCGGGTGATTTGCGGTTATCACTGGCAAAGCGACGTGACCGCCGCGCGCTTGGCCGCCTCGGCCATCGTCGCCCGACTGCACGCGGAGCCCACCTTCGCCGCGCAGTTGCAAAGGGCCAAAACGGAATTCAACGCCCTGAAAAAATAACCTTGCTTCACGCGGCAGCGCGCCATATGAAACGCTGCCGCCGATCCGGTAAGATGGCGACTCAGTGCCGGCATGCGCAGGAGAACCGCCATGAGCCATCGGGAAAAACAGCTGACTTTCGACCCTCGCGGGCATCAGTTAACCAATATCAACGTCTGGACGCCGGACAGCCAGTGGCTGGCTTATGACGTGCGCCCGCGCGCCGCCTCTTTCACCGGTCTGAGCATCGAGCGGGTCAACGTCGCCAGCGGCGCGGTGGAGGTGGTTTATCGCGCTCAGCACGGCGCCCACGTCGGCGTGGTCACGGTCAGCCCCGATGCGCCGGCGCGCTATGCCTTTATCCATGGCCCGGAGCACCCGGACAGCGCCTGGCAATATGATTTTCACCACCGCCGCGGGGTGATCGTCAGCGAACCGGATCGCGAGTTGGCCATCACCCTCGACGCGCTGGATATCACCGCCCCCTACACCCCCGGCGCGCTGCGCGGCGGCAGCCATGTGCACGTTTTCAGCCCGGACGGCAGCCGCCTCAGCTTTACCTATAACGATCACGTCATGCACGAGTGCGATCCGGCGCGCGATCTGCGCAACGTCGGGGTGGCCGTGCCGCTGCACGGGGTCAATCCGCCGAAACAGCATCCGCGCGAGTATGACGGCAGCCACTATTGCGTGCTGGTCAGCGAGACCGTGCCGCAGCCGCAGCCGGGCAGCGATCAGATCAATCGTGCTTACGAAGAAGGCTGGATTGGCCGCGAAGGTTACCGTAAGGCCGACGGCAGCCGGCAGCGCTGGGCGCTGGCGTTCATCGGCGATACGCTGTCCGCCGCCGGTGAGAAGCTGCCGGAGGTGTTTATCGTCGATCTGCCGGAGAACGATGCCGATTACGCCAGGGCGGGCGCTCTGCCGCTGCAGGGAACGGAAAGCGAGCTGCCGGCGCCGCCGCAGGGCGTCAGGCAGCGGCGGGTGACCTTTACCGGCGATCGTCGTTTTCCGGGCGTGGCCGGCGCACCGCGCCACTGGCTGCGCAGCTCGCCGGACGGCAGCCAGATCGCGTTTTTGATGAAGGACGACGGCGGTGTGGTGCAGCTGTGGACGGTGTCGCCGAACGGCGGGGAGCCACGCCAGGTGAGCCACAGCGAGCATGATATCCAGTCTGCCTTCAGCTGGCACCCGCAGGGCGGGGCGATTGCCTTGGTGTGTGACAACAGCGTGATGCTGTGCGAGGTCGCCGGCGGCCGTCTGCAGCGTTTGACGCAGCGCAGCGCGCAGCCGCCGTCGGCGGATGCCGTGGTGTTTTCACCGGATGGCAAGAAAGTGGCGTTTATGCGCGAGATAGCGGGATTCAACCAGATCTTTGTGGTTGAGGTGTAAGGCGGGCCTGATGGCCCGCTGCGTGCGTGATTAGTGTGTGGCGGCGCTGTCGTTGCCTTCGCCGGGATTGCCGGTTGCCGCCAGATTCTGCTGCTCGCTGCGCAGGATGCGCGCTTTTGGCGAGTCTGTGGTGGCGTCGTTGCCGGAACGCAGATAGTCGTAAGGCAGCAGTACGGTGTCCATCACCGCAGAGAACGGCAGATCCAGCGCCACCAGCGGCATCATCGCCCAGCTGGTGTTGTCGTCCTTCAGCATGTCCACGCTGGCGCGGGTGCCGGGATAGTAACCCTGATTCGGGCCGGTATGGCTCATCACGCTGGAGCAACCGCTGGTCGCCAACAACATGCAGCCCGTCGCTATCGCTTTCATCGTCGTCATTAATCCATCCTGCAGGGTTGCTGTGCCCCTAAAATTAAGCTGAGTTATAACATCCTGTCGCTGCTTTAAAAGAAGCAAAATCCCGCTCTGTGGCGGCTCTCTCACTTTAGTGTAAGTGGTAAAAAAACTTTCGCCTAATCGGTACGAAGTTTTTTTGATCCTCGCCTGTTGAATTGATGAAATCAACCCCCATTTTATCATCAGAGCCGAATTGAGAATTCGCCGTAAGGGAATTCTGGCTTAATTAGCCTGTCCAGAGTGGAAGGCGTATTTATTTCAACCTCGCTGAAGTGCCTTAGGAGGCTGTTTTATGCGTAATTTTGATCTTTCCCCGCTATACCGTTCCGCCATTGGTTTCGATCGCCTGTTCAACGCGCTGGAAGCCGGCCAGAGTCAGGGCAACGGCGGTTATCCGCCTTATAATGTCGAGCTGGTGGACGAAAATCATTATCGCATCGCCATCGCGGTAGCCGGGTTTGCCGAGCAGGAGCTGGAGATCACCACGCAAGATAATCTGCTGATCGTGCGCGGGGCGCACAATAACGAACCGGCAGAAAAAACCTATTTATACCAAGGTATCGCCGAGCGTAATTTCGAGCGTAAATTCCAGCTGGCCGAACATATTCAAATTAAAGGCGCCAAACTGGAGAATGGCCTGTTGTATATCGACATGCAACGCATCGTGCCGGAAACATTAAAACCGCGCCGCATCGAAATTAAATAAATTTCCGTTTCGCCGGCAGGTACGCTGCCGGCAAATAATACCTAGCCTGCCGTCAGGGGGCTGAATAAACACATCTCGCTTAATGAAAGGAGTTGTTCCTATGCGTAATTACGATTTATCCCCGCTTCTGCGTCAGTGGATTGGTTTTGATAAATTGGCCAGCTCAATGGGCGGCCAGGAACCCCAGGGGTTCCCGCCGTATAACATCGAGAAAAGCGATGACAATCACTACCGCATTTCTCTGGCGCTGGCCGGTTTCCGGCAGAGCGAACTGAATATCGAAGTGGAAGGGCCGCGGCTGACCGTCAGCGGTAAACCCACACCGCCGGAAAAACAGGTCGAATACCTGCATCAGGGCCTGGTGTGCAAAGAGTTCCAGTTGACCTTCACCCTGGCGGAGCATCTGCAGGTGTCGGAGGCCAAATTTGAAAACGGCCTGCTGCACATCGATCTGGTGCGTCAGGTGCCGGAAGCCTTGCAGCCGCAGCGCATCGCCATCGGGGCGACGCCGGAGCTGGAAGCCAAATAACCGACTGAAAAACGGTCATCATCATGCGGGGGAGATCCAGACGGGTCTCCCCCGCTGCGTTATGTGGCGCATGCCACAGTCCCCCCGTTTGTCCGATGTCATAATCCTTGTTAATTGTGTGTCTTTGGCCGCAAATTCCTTTTCAACTTTGGCAAGGATGTGACCTATGAGCGATATCGCCCTGACCGTCAGCATGTTGGCGCTGGCGGCCGTCATTGGGCTGTGGGTGGGGAACTGGAAGCTGTACGGCGTTGGGCTGGGCATCGGCGGCGTGCTGTTCGGCGGCATCCTGGTCGGCCACTTCGCCCAGAGCGGGCAAATCAACCTGAACGGGGACATGCTGCACTTTATCCAGGAGTTTGGCCTGATCCTGTTCGTGTACACCATCGGCATTCAGGTCGGCCCCGGTTTCTTCTCTTCGCTGCGCGTCTCCGGGCTGCGCCTCAACGCCTTCGCGGTGCTGCTGGTGCTGACCGGCGGCGTCGTGGCGGCGGCGGTACACAAGCTGTTCGACGTGCCGCTGCCGATCATCCTCGGCGTGTTCTCCGGCGCGGTCACCAACACCCCGGCGCTGGGCGCCGGTCAGCAAATCCTGACCGATCTCGGTTCCGATCCGGCGCTGGTGGACGGCATGGGGATGGGTTACGCCATGGCCTATCCGTTCGGCATATGCGGCATCCTGCTGGTGATGTGGCTGATTCGGCTGTTTTTTCGCATCAACATCGAGCGCGAGGCGCAGGCGTTTGAAAGCAGCCTGGGCAATCAGCGTGAGCTGCTGCACGCCATCAACGTGGCGGTGCGCAACCCCAATCTGCAGGGCATGGCGATCAAGCAGGTGCCGCTGCTCAATGGTGAAGCGATCGTCTGTTCGCGCCTCAAACGCGGGGAGCTGTTGATGGTGCCGGCGCCGCATGAGCGGCTGGAGCTGGGCGACTACCTGCATCTGGTGGGCAAACGCGAAGATCTGGAGAACGCCCGACTGGTGATCGGCGAAGAGGTGGACGCCTCGCTGTCCACGCGCGGCACCGCGCTGCAGGTGGTGAGGGCGGTGGTGACCAACGAGCAGGTGCTGGGCAAGAAAATCCGCGATCTGAACCTGAAGCAAAAGTATGACGTGGTAATTTCACGCCTCAACCGCGCCGGCGTGGAGCTGGTGGCCGGCAGCAACGTGACGCTGCAATTCGGCGACATTCTGAACCTGGTCGGCCGGCCGGAGGCCATCGACGCGGTGACGGCAATCGTCGGCAACGCCCAACAAAAACTGCAGCAGGTGCAGATGCTGCCGGTGTTTATCGGCATCGGCCTTGGGGTGCTGCTCGGCTCCATTCCGCTGTTCGTGCCGGGCTTCCCGGCGGCATTGCGGCTGGGGCTGGCTGGCGGGCCGCTGGTGGCGGCGCTGATCCTGGGGCGCATCGGCAGCATTGGCAAGCTGTACTGGTTTATGCCGCCGAGCGCCAACCTGGCGCTGCGCGAACTGGGCATCGTGCTGTTTCTGGCGGTGGTCGGGTTGAAGTCGGGCGGCAACTTCATCGATACCTTGCTGCACGGCGAGGGGCTGACGTGGGTCGGGTACGGCGCGCTGATCACCGCCATTCCGCTGCTGAGCGTCGGTATTCTGGCGCGCACGGTGGGCAAGATGAACTACCTGACGCTGTCCGGCATGCTGGCGGGATCGATGACCGATCCGCCGGCGCTGGCCTTCGCCAACGGTCTGCATCCCACCAGCGGCGCCGCCGCGCTGTCTTACGCCACCGTTTATCCGCTGGCGATGTTCCTGCGCATCATGTCGCCGCAGCTGCTGGCGGTGCTGTTCTGGACGCTGTAACGCTGCCCGACTACAGCCGGTAAGGCATTAACACGCCGTTGTCAGTGCCAAAATCTTTGGGGTTGCGGGAGATGAGCGTCCGGAACCCCACCTGCGCGGTGGCCCAGATAATGGCGTCCGGCAGCTTCACATGCTGTGAGTGGCGCAGTTCTACGGCGCGTTCGGCAACTTCATCGGTAATAGGCAGCAGCAGGAATTGCCCTAAAAACTGGCGCGTTTTCAGCTCCAGCGCCGGCCCCTGTTTTTTGGCACCCACCATCACTTCCATCCAGGTGATGGCGCTAATAGCCGGGTTGATGTGGTATTCGGTCAGAACGTCTTTGGCTTGAGGAATGCCGTTGAGATAATCGATCAGGATATTGGTGTCGAATAACGCCCGTTGAGCCACCATTATTCCCACTCCTCGCGCTGACGATTTTCGTAGTCTACGCCATCGCCCATCGCCCCGGACCAGAGCCCGAAAGCATTGCTGGGATCTTCAACGTGGTTCTCCGTCAGATAACGGGAGACGGCCTGACGGATGATTTCGGCCCGGGGAACGTGGCGGATATTTTTCAGATTGTCGAGCTGCCGCAGGTCTTCTTCAGGTAAATCGATCACGATGCGAGTCATCGCTAGCCCTCCAAAAAAAGATATACGATATATGCATCGTATATCTTTATAGGTCGATTTTCAATCAGCTGGCGTTAGCCTTCCTGATGCGCGCGTTCGATCTCTTCTGCCAGGATCGCCACGCCGCGCTCGATTTTCTCCGGATCGGGCACGTAGTTCATGCGCATGCACTGGTGGGTGTGCGGCCAGTCGTGCTCCAACCCCGGGAAGAAGTAGTGGCCCGGCACCATCAGCACGCCGCGCTTTTTCAGGCGCTGATACAGCACTTCGGTGGTGATCGGCAGATCCTTGAACCACAGCCAGAGGAAGATAGCCCCTTCCGGTTTGTGGATCAGGCAGCGCTCCGGCGACAGGTAGCGGCGGATAATCTCGATGGTGTGCTCGACGCGCTGTTTGTAGAACGGGCGAATCACCTCGTTCGACAGGCGCAGCAGATCGCCGCGCGCGATCATTTCCGTCGCCATCGCCGGCCCCATGCTGCCCGGCGACAGGCTGATGATGCCGTTCATGTTGGTCAGCGCGGTGATCACCTTCTCATCGGCGATCACGATGCCGCAGCGCGAGCCCGGCAGGCCGAGCTTGGACAGGCTCATGCACAGGATGGTGTTCGGGTTCCACAGCGGCGTGGCGTCGCTGAAGATGATGCCGGGGAACGGCACGCCGTAGGCGTTGTCGATCACCAGCGGAATATCGCGCTGCTGCGCCAGCAGGTCGAGCTTCATCAGCTCTTCGTCGGTGATCACGTTGCCGGTCGGGTTGGTCGGCCGTGAAACGCAGATCATGCCGATGTCGTCGCCGATGGTGAGGTGTTCGAAATCAACGTGATACTTGAACTGGCCGTCCGGCAGCAGCTCGATGTTCGGTTTGGCGGAGACGAACAGCCCTTCGTCCAGCCCGGCGTCGGCATAGCCGATATATTCCGGCGCCAGCGGGAACAGCACGCGGCGGCGCGAACCGTCGGCGTAGCGGCCGGCGAACAGGTTGAACAAGTAGAAAAACGCGCTTTGGCTGCCGTTAGTCAGTGCAATATTCTGTGGCGAAATCTCCCAGCCGAGCTCGTCGCGCAGCAGATTGGCCAGCGCTTTCAGCAGCGCGTCTTTGCCTTGCGGGCCGTCGTAGTTGCACAGCGCTTCGGTCAGTTTGCCCTGGTCGAGCATCTCCTGGCACAGCTGTTTGAAGTAGGCTTCCATCTCTGGGATCTGCGCCGGGTTGCCGCCGCCGAGCATGATGGCACCGGGGGTGCGCAGGCCTTCGTTCAGGTCGTCCATCAAACGGGTAATGCCCGCATAACGGGTAAATTTTTCGCCGAAAAGTGAGAAAGTCATAGGTGCAGCAGTACGGTTTCTTAGCAGGTAATCCCCCACCATACCGCCAGACAAACCCCGCTGCAACGCGGCCGATAAATCGACCAATGGGCACAAACTTCGCCCATTGGCCGATTGGTAGCATATTACGCTGGATTATTGTGACCGTTCGCCGGCCCACACCACCATCACCTTATCGTCGCCGAGCCGGCGGCTGAAGGCGTAGTAGGCGGCGTGCGGCTGCGGGGTTTGCACGCCGCCGCCGATCGCCGGATGGCGAGCGCGGAACTGCCCCAACCGCTGCCAGTGGGCCAGCAGCGGGGCTTTTTCTCCCGGCAGTTCACGCCAGTTCATGTCGGAGCGGGTGCCCTGCAGCGGATCGGAACCGGTTGAGCCGAGCGGGCGGCCGCTTTCATCGCCGTAGTAAATCTGCACCGCGCCCGGCGCCAGCAACAGCAGGTTCGCCGCCCGCTGTTGCAGCGGCAGCGAGCCTTTGGCGTCGCTGGCGAAGAACAGCCGGGTGTCGTGTGAAGAGAGGTAGCTCAGCACGTTGAAATCCTGCAGCCGCTCGGCCATCTGCCGGTAGGTGGCATCAATGTCGGCAAAGCAGCCCAATGCCTGCGCCGCCTGGTCCTGGAAGTCGAAGTTGATCATCGCGTCGAAGCCGTTTTGGTAATAGTCGCTTTTCATCACCCCGTGGCCCCAGGCCTCGCCGGTCATCCAAAACGGCGCGTCATCCAGCGCCTGCTGCGGATGCTCTGCTTTCCACGCCGCCAATGCCGCCGTGGCGCGCTGCTTCAACAGCGCCAGCGTCGGTTTTTCCACGTGCTTGGCGGTATCGACGCGAAAACCGTCGATGCCGTAATCGCGCACCCACTGGCTGAGCCAGACGGTCAGGTAATCGCGGGTGGTGGCGCCGCGAATGTCGCGCGCGGCGGTGTCGGGTTTGTGGCGATAGAACAGCGGCAGGCCGCTGGCGCCGGGCGCTTCGGTTTTGATGTCCGGCAGGAAGGCCAGCGACATCGTCAGATCGTCATAGCCCGGTGAGTCATAGTCGCCGATGTCGGTGCGGATCCAGTTTTTCCCCCACCATTGGCGCCAGCCCGCCTTGTCGCTGAAGTTGATGTAGTCGTTGAAACTGTGCCAGTTTTGCCCTGGCCCGGGGCGCCAATCGCCCCAGTTTTTCCCCAGGGTTTTCTCCACCTCCGCGTCTTGCAGATACAGTGAGCCGAAGTGAAACGTCTGCATATCCGCCAGCGTGGCGTAGCCGACATGGTTCACCACCACGTCGAACAGAATGCGAATGCCGCGCCGATGCGCTTGCTCGACCAGCGTGCGCAGCTCCTGTTCGGTGCCCATGTTGGCGTCGAGGCGAGTCCAGTCGAGCGCGTAATAGCCGTGATAGGCGTAATGCGGGAAATCGCCTTTGGTGCCGCCGCCGACCCAGCCGTGGATCTGCTCCAGCGGCGAGCTGATCCACAAGGCGTTGACGCCGAGCTGCTGCAGATAATCCAGTTTTTGCGTCAGGCCGGCCAGATCGCCGCCGTGAAAGGTGCCTATTTCCTGCAGGCCGTCGCTGCGGCGCCCGTAGCTATGGTCATTGGCCGGATTGCCGTTCTCAAAGCGATCGGTCAGCACGAAGTAGACCGTGGCGTTATGCCAGCTGAACGCCGCCGGTTTCGCCGTGGTGGCGGACTCCAGCAGCAACAGGCCGCCGCTGGCGGTGGCGGGCTGCAGCGTGATTTTTCCCTGGTTCACCTGCACCGTTTGGCCGGAATAGAAATCGCGCAGCGTTTCGCCTTCGGCGAAGGTGGAGGCGACGTCGACCGTGACCGGCTTGCCGTCCCAGCGCGGGCAGCTGCGGGCAACAACGGCGGCGCTTTCCGGCGCGCTGCGCAGGCTGAGCTGCAGCGTCGGCGTGCCGCTGCGGGTGTCGATGCGCACCTGATAGTCGCCGGCGCGGAACTGTCGCCAGCTGGCCGGCGGATGGGCGCCGCAGGGCTGCAGCGACAGCGTCTGGTTAAGCTTCACCGCCTCGGCCGGCTGCCAGCAGTGGTTATCCTGATACAGCCGCAGCGGCAGCTGGCCTTTGGGCAGCGCGGCCTGGCTGGTAAACAGCCCGGCGGCAGTTTCGTCGAAGGCCGGGAAACCCGGCAGCGTCCAGCCGGCCAGCGCCGAAGGCGACAGCAGCATCAACAAGGGCAGGGGTAACAGTTTCATGGCTCTCCTTACGCGCGGCAGGAAGCGTTTTTTCGCAGGGTAGCGCCCAGTGTGGCAAACGGCGGAAAAATAGCCTCCTCCCTGCGAGGGTTTTTCGGGGAGGAGAGAAAGGGCGGAGCGTTTTCGGATTGATTCGGCTTGGCTTTGCGCGCGCGCTGCGGCAGATTAAACGATGAACATCAAAGGAGGTTAGCGATGACGGACAAAAACTGGCGAGAAGAGATCGTTCAGGCAATTCAGGATGCCGAATTGCAGCACTTCGCCGAAGAACATCAGCTGCAGGCACTGTTCGCGCCGCAGCAGGAAGATCAACACGGCCGGTTATCCGCAGACCACCGGCCGCGCTGAGTTATTTCCGCAACAGCTGCGGGTTGACGCAGTTTTCTTTCACCGTGCCGGTCAACGCGGCGATCAAATTATCCACCGCGCAGGCGGCCATGCCGTAGCGCGTTTCATGGGTGGCGGAGCCGATGTGCGGCAACGCCACCACGTTCGGCATGCTGAGCAGCGGCGAGTTGGCCGGCAGCGGTTCTTTCTCGAACACGTCCAACCCGGCGGCGTGGATCACGCCGTTTTGCAGCGCTTCGATAAGAGCCTGCTCATCCACCACCGGTCCGCGGCCGGCGTTGATCAGAATGCCGCTTTTCTTCATCTTCGCCAGCTGATCGCGGCCGATCATGTGGAAGGTTTGTTCGGTCAGCGGCAGCGTGATGCAAACGAAATCCGACTCGGCCAGCAGGGTATCCAGATCGCAGCGGCGCGCGTTAAAGCGCTGCTCTGCCTCTTCGTGCGTGCGGCGGGCGTTGTACAGCACCGGCATGCCGAAGCCGAAGTGCGCGCGCTGCGCCAGCGCCAGGCCGATGCGCCCCATGCCGAGGATGCCGATGGTTTTATGGTGCACGTCGACGCCGAACCAGTCCGGCCCGATGCTGCCGCGCCATTCGCCGGCCTTCACCCGCTCCGCCACTTCCACCACCCGGCGCGCGGTCGCCAGCACCAGGCTCATGATGGTGTCGGCGACGGTTTCGGTCAGCACCGTCGGGGTGTGCATCAGCAGCACGTTATGGGCGTTGAGCGCCTCGACATCGAAGTTGTCGTAGCCGACGGAAACGGTCGAGGCCGCGCGCAGTTTGGGCGCCTGTTTCAGGAAGGCTTCGTCAATTTTACCGCCGGAACCGATGATCCCTTCGGCCTGCTGCAGCGCCTGGCGCAGTTCGTCGCGGTTCTCCGGCTGCAGGCCGTTGAAGGCGTGCACGGTGAAGTGCTGTTCCAGACGTTCACGCAGATCGGCGGGCAGGCTTTTGTACAATACGATAGAAGGCTTCATCACGAACTCCAGCTGGGCCAAAGGGGGCATGGCGCCCCCCGGTTGGGTTAACAGATAAAAAGTATAACCGGATCAAGCCAATTGCGGCTGGATCTCGTTGCGGGCGGGTTTGACGATCAGCGTCAACACCACCGCCACCACCAGTGCGATGGCCATAAACATGTAAGAGGCCGCCGGGCTGCCGGTGGCGCCATTCAGATAGCCGACGAACCACGAACCGAAGAACGACCCCAGCGCGCCCATGCTGTTGATCAGCGCCATGGCGCCCCCGGCGACGTTTTTCGGCAGCATTTCCGGAATGATGGCGAAGAACGGCCCGTAGGGGGCGTACATCGCGGCGCCGGCGACCACCAGCAGGCCGTAGGAGATCCAGAAGTGGTTGGCGCCGACGGCGTAAGAGCCGAAGAACGCCAGCGCGCCGATCAGCAGCAGCGGCCAGACGAACAGCTTGCGGTTTTGCATTTTGTCCGACGCCCAGGAGACCACGATCATGGCGATGGTCGCCGCCAGGTAAGGCACCGCCGACAGCCAGCCGGCTTCCACCATGCCCATCTGCATGCCGCTGCGCAGGATGGAAGGCAGCCACAGCACGAAGCCGTACACGCCGATGCTCCAGGCGAAGTACTGCACGCACAGCAGGATCACGTTGCGCGAACGGAAGGCTTCGCCGTAGTTGCGCACGGCCTTGATGCCTTTCTGCTCTTCGTCCAGCTGCTGCTGCAGCGCCTGTTTCTCATCGGCGCTCAGCCAGCCGGCCTGCGCCGGTTTGTCTTTCGCCAGCACCCACCAGCAGAACGCCCAGATAACCGCCGGAATGCCTTCGATGATGAACATTTCGCGCCAGCCGAAGGCGTGGATCAGGTAGCCGGACACCACCGACATCCACAGCACCGTCACCGGGTTGCCGAGGATCAGGAAGGTATTGGCGCGTGACCGCTCCGATTTGGTGAACCAGTTGCTGATGTAGATCAGCATCGCCGGCATTACCGCCGCTTCCACCACGCCGAGGATAAAGCGGATGGCGGCCAGCATCGGAATATTGCTCACCACGCCGGTCAGCGAGGCGCAGCCGCCCCACAGGATCAGGCACCAGAAGATCAATTTTTTGACGCTGCGGCGTTCGGCGTAGATGGCGCCGGGAATTTGGAAGAAGAAATAACCGAGGAAAAACAGCGCGCCCAGCAGCGAGGACATGCCTTTGGTGATGCCGAGATCTTCATTGATGCCGGCGGCAGAGGCGAAGCTGAAGTTGGCGCGATCGAGATAGGCCAGGCTGTAGGTGATAAACACGATGGGCATGATGTACCACCAGCGTTTGGCCGCGACAGTCGCTTTGTTCATGTTCAGTATCCTTCAGTGGTGTTGCGTCCCCTTCGCCCGGCACGCTGGGCATGCAAGAGGAAGGGGCAGATGCTCTCCCGACGCGTCCCGGTTGTAGGGCCAGAGGTTGACGTCATGCGGAGAAGTCGTTTTTTTTATTGTTATTCGGCCAGCGCCGCGCGGGTCGGCAGGCCTTCGCTGTCGCCGATGGCCTGGATCGCCAGCGAACCGATTTTGTTGCCGCGCTGCACCGCCTGTATCAGCGTTTTGCCTTCCAGCAGGGCGCTGAGGGTGCCGACGGCAAAGCCGTCACCGGCGCCGACGGTATCCACCACGTTGTCGACCTTGACCGCGGCCACCGCCGCCTTGTCGCCGGCGGCGGTTTTAAACCAGGCGCCGTCCGGGCCGGTTTTGATGATCACCGCCTGCACGCCGCGCTCCAGATAGAAATCGGCGATGCCTTCCGGCGTCGATTGGCCAGTGAGGATCTGCCCTTCTTTCAGCCCCGGCAGCACCCAGTCGGCGGCGAACGCCAGCTGATTCAGTTGCTCGATCATCACCTCGCGGCTGGGCCACAGCACCGGGCGCAGATTGGGATCGAACGAAATGGTTTTGCCCATGGCGCGCATCTCGCGCGCCGCATGGTGGCACAGCGCCAGCGATTCGCTGGACAGCGCCGCCGCCACGCCGCTCAGGTGCAGGTGGCGCGCGGAACCGAAATACTCACGGTTGAAATCGGCGACCGACAGGTGGCTGGCCGCCGAGCCTTTGCGGAAGTATTCCACGCTGGGATCGGTACCATCGGCGGTTTTGGATTTCACCTGAAAGCCGGTGGGATAGTGGCCGTCGACCGTCACCTGCCGGTAGTTGATGCCTTCTTTTTTCAGCTGCTGCAGGGTGAAGCGGCCGAACGAATCGTTGCCGACGCGGCTGACCCAGCCGACATTCATGCCCAGGCGCGCCAGGCCGATCGCCACGTTCAGCTCGGCGCCGGCGATGCGTTTGGTGAAGGTTTCCACCTCCGCCAAATCGCCGGTTTGCGCCGCCACGAACATCGCCATGGCTTCGCCCAGCGTGACCACATCCAGGGGTGCCTGCTGCGCCGTCGTTGCCGTTAACGTTGTCATCATGGGGTTACTCCGCACGCAAAATATTGACGTAATGGCGGGTGACGGCTTCCAGATCATCGCCCTGCAACGGGAATTCGATGCCGCGCGGCGCATCGTGCGGCAGGCGGGCCAGCAGATCGCGCCAGCTGCCGTCGGTATCGTCCAGCGCGACGGCGCGCCAGCCGCGCGGGCCTTGGGTGGCGGCTTTGACGTGCACGTAACCGACGTGGCGGGCCAGGCGTTCGGCGGCGGCGAAAGCGTCTTGCCCCACCCATAGCCAGTTGGCCATATCGAAGGTCATGCTGACCGGCAGGTGGCTATCTTCCGCGGCGTGGAAAAAGGCGTTCAGCATCGACAAAATGCCGCAGTCCGGCGTCTGATCGTTTTCGACCACCAGTTTGACCGGCTGCTGCTCCAGCGCCACTTTCAGCTCGGTAAAATCAAAACCGGGGCGGAAATGGCCGAGGGACAACTTCAGCTGGCGCGCGTTCAGCGCCTGCGCTTCCGCCAGCAGCGCCGCCAGGTTGGGGTTCAGCGTATGTTGCGGGGTGAACAGCGCCTCAGGGGCGGAGTAGACGGCGAACAGCTGTTGGCGTTCGATTTCTTGCGCCAGGGCCGGCAGGCTGTCCAATTCGCCGGCGGCGAACAGTTCGCGGCGGATCTCCACCCCGTCGGCGCCCGCGCCGGCGATGATGGGCAACAGCGCGCGCTGGCCGCCGTATTGTTTGACGGTATCGGTGCCGTAGGCGCCGGTGACCACGATGATTTCTGTTTTCATTTTGACTCCTGAGGCGGCATTGTCGCCGCCGCTACTGTTACCGGTACGTTAAATGGAACCGGTTCCAGCGAAAAGCGACAGAGTGTAAAAATATGATCGCAATCACGAAGCTGAGCAAAAAACAGCCGATGAGGGCGGGGCGGGCAACGGCCCCGAAGAAGGCGGGTTAGCGGGTGGTGGAGCCGCGGACGATCAGCTCGCCGGAGAACATCTGCTCGCCGCTGGGGGCGGCCAGGCCCTGAATGCGCTGCACCAGCCGCTCCAGTGCCGCGTGCCCCATTTGGTAGGTGGGCTGTTTCAGCGTGGTGATGCCGACGCCCGCCAGCTCCGCCCACTCCAGCTCGTCGAAGCCCAGCAGGCCGATGTCGTTGCCCCACTGAATGCCGAGCCGGCGCATGGCGCGCGCCACCTGCAGCGTCAGGGCGCCGTTGGCGGAGATCACTGCCTTGCGCATGCCGCGATGGCGGCCGCTGAAATCGCTCAGCACCTGCTCCAGCTTCTGCCGATCGTTGAGCGGCGTTTCGGCCTGCTCCGCTGACAGCGTGGGGTGCTGCGCCATGGTATGTCTGAAAGCGTGCAGGCGCTCGAGACGGGTATTGACCGTACCGAGCGGCTCGCTGAGGAACAAAATCGCTTCGAAACCTTGTTGCAGCAGGTGTTCGGTGGCGACGGTGGCGGCTTCGCGGTTGTTCAGGCCCACCACGTCGCAGGCGAAATCGGGGATTTTGCGGTCGATCAGCACCATCGGCAGCATCGACTGCTGCAGCGTGGATAACGCTTCCTCGCGCATGCCGACCGCGTTGACCACGATGCCCTCCACCCGGTAACTGCTGAGCAGCTGCAGGTAGTGCTGTTCCTGATTGACTTCGTTGTTGGTGTTACACACCAGCAGGGTAAAGCCGTGCTGGCGGCAGGCGGCCTCGATGCCGCGCATCACGTCCACCGAATAGGGATTGGTGATATCGGCGAGGATCAGGCCGATCAGGCGGGTCTGGCCGCCCTTCAGGCTGCGCGCCATCTGGCTTGGCCGGTAGTCGAGCTGCTGGATCGCCTTTTCGATGCGCTGTTTGAGATCGTCGGAAAGCAGGTGCTGTTCACCATTCAGATAGCGCGACACGCTGGTCTTGCCGGTTTTGGCGATGCTGGCCACATCGCTGATGGTGGCGCGCCCTGAGGCGCGCGTTGCCTTGACAGTGCTCACAGCCGATCCCTCCTGCGGTTAATTGCCAAGGAGACTACCATACCCGATGTGCGGGCGGGAGTGTTGAAGGGTAAGGAGAAAGTCGCAGGGAGGCGGCGGGGCGCCGGTGGCGCCCCGCACGGGATTACTGCAGCGGGCTGAGGGTGATCTCGACGCGGCGGTTTTGCGCTTTGCCTTCCGCGGTGCTGTTGGAGGCGATCGGGTTGTCCGGGCCGGCACCGGTGGTGCGGATACGGTTCGCCGCCACGCCCTGGGTGATCAGCGCGCTGGCTACGCCGTCGGCGCGCTGCTGCGACAGGTTCATGTTGAGCGAGCGGGAGCCGGTGCTGTCGGTGTAGCCGACAACGTTGACCGCGGTTTTTGGATACTCTTTCAGCACCATGGCGACGCCGGTCAGGGTGTTGGCGCCCGCCGGTTTCAGCGTGGCGCTGCTGCTGTCGAAGGTCACGTTGTTCGGCATGTTCAGCACGATGTTGTCGCCCTGGCGGGTGACGCTGACGCCGGTGCCTTTCATCTTGTCGCGCAGTTTGGCTTCCTGCACGTCCATGTAATAGCCTGCGCCGCCGCCGAGGGCTGCACCGGCCGCTGCGCCGATCAGCGCGCCCTTGCCGCGATCTTTCTTGGAAGAGGACAGCACGCCGACGCCGGCGCCCAGTGCGGCGCCGAGGCCCGCGCCGATGCCGGATTTACCGGCTTCGGATTCACCGGTGTAAGGGTTGGTGGTACAGGCCGACAGCGCGAGCGTGAGGCTCACGGCGCCGGCAATAATTGCAATGCGTTTTTTCATGTTCTTGTCCTTAATGGCATCAGAATCTGTACGCGCCGGCCCAAAGCGGGGACGCAAAAAAAGTGGGTGACGCAGGGAACCCGCGTCGCCGCGCTACCTATGACGCGCGGTTTCGCCGGCAGTTCCGGAGAAAAACGTGACAAATGATGAGCGCGGGTAAGTGCTGGGGGAGTTATGCGGTAAAACGCCGGGCGGCGCTATGCAGCGGATTCTTAATTGTGCGCATCCGGAGTGCGGATGCGCCTTTTTTAAGCATAACTGGTTGAATTTTCGACTGCCGGCCAGTTCATGATCAGCGTATAGGCCTGGGTTTCATCATTGAACAGGCGCTGCGTCACCTGAAAACCGTGCCTGTGGTAGAACGCGCAGGCGCGCAGGTTCTGCTGGTACACCTCGAGGCTGAGCCGGCGATAGCGCTGCTGCACGTGCGTCATCAGCGCCTGGGCGACGCCGCGGCCGTGAAATGCCCGATCGACAAACAGCGCGCCGATGAACTGCTCGTCCAGCACGCTGATAAAGCCAACGATCTCGTCGTCATGCCAGCAGGCCCAGCTTTGCGCGCGCGGCAGGTAGTTTTCACGCACCAGCGCGGCGCTCTCACGCCAGTATTTTTCCGCCACGAACGGATGAGCGGCGATGGTGCTGGGCAGCCACAGCGCCATCAGCCGGTCGATATCCTCCGGGCCACAGGGGCGGATCACCGTGGCTTTGGGTAGCACATGCATCCCGTGAGATGATCGTTCACCAGCCCGCTGGCCTGCATGAAGGCGTAACAAACGGTGGAGCCGATAAACTTGAAGCCGCGTTTTTTCAGCGCCTTGGACATGGCGTCGGACTGCTCGGTTTTGGCCGGCACCTGGTTCAGCGCCTGCCAGCGGTTGAGCTGCGGCCGGCCGCCGACGAAGTCCCAAATGAAGGTAACGAAATTCTCGCCGGCCGCCTCCATCGCCAGATAGGCTTTGGCGTTGGTGATGATGGCTTCTATCTTGCCGCGGTGGCGGATGATGCCGCTGTCCTGCAGTAGATTTTCCACGTCTTGTTCGGTCATGGCGGCGACCCGCTGCGGATCGAAACCGTGGAAAGCGCGGCGGTAGTTCTCGCGCTTTTTCAGCACGGTGATCCAGGAAAGGCCGGCCTGCTGCCCCTCGAGGCACAGCATTTCAAACAGCTCGCGCGCGTCGGTGGTGGGCGCGCCCCATTCCTGGTCGTGATACTCGAGATACAACGGATCGGCCGTCACCCAACCGCAACGTTCGTCTGCCATCCTGACTGTCCTTATGCTGTATTTATGAACAGTAATCATCGCTCGAAGCGCCGAACTTGGCAAGCCTCTGATTGTTTTGTCATCAGCCCGCTTGACGTGACGAAAAAGCCGACAATAGTTACTACATGGCCGGTGGAAAACCGGCCAACGATAAAAACGACATTGCCTTCATTTGCAGGCTCTCAGGAGTCGATTCATGCCTCTAAAAATAACGTGCATGCCCCGCCCGGCGGCGCTTGCAGTGGCGTTGCTTTGCAGTGTGACCCTTCCGGCTCAGGCGTACGATCAACTCTACGTCTTTGGCGATAGCCTGAGCGATACCGGCAACAACGGCCGGTTCACCTATGACGGTAACCAGCACCTGCTGTACGACGAAGCGTTGGCGCAACGCATCGGGGCGGCGCTGGTGGCTTCGGACAACGGCGGTGAGAACTACGCCGCCGGTGGCGCCGTGGCGGTGCCGGGCCTGAACCCGGCCGACAACACCCAGGATCAGGTGCAGCGCTATCTGAACCGGGTCAACGGCCAGGCCGACGGCGACGGTTTGTACGTTCATTGGATCGGCGGCAACGATCTGGCGGCGGCGGCATTAAATGCCGCTACCGCGCCCGGCGTGGCCTATAACAGCGCCGCCGCGGCAGCCGCGCAGGTGCATTCGCTGCTGAACGCCGGCGCCGGCACGGTGATCGTGCCGACGGTGCCGAACATCGGCTCCACGCCGCAGCTGATGGAATTGATCATTCAACAGGCGCTGTCGCCGGTGCAGGGGGCGGCGATCCAGGCGGCCTATGCCACGCTTAATTCGGTGGCGACGCCGGACAACGCTTCACGCACGCAGGCAATCCACGCGGCGTTGGCCGCCGCGGCGAAGCAGGGCAGCGCCATTCCTCAGGTGCAGCAGGCGATCGCCACGCAGCTTATCGCGGCGTATGACAGCCTGAGCGCGCAGGCCGCCCAGTTGACCGATTTCTATAATCAAAGTGAAGACCGTTTGCTGGCGCAGGGCGGCGGCAATATCGTGCGGGTGGACGTCAACAAGCTGTTCGCCGAAGCGATCGCCAATCCGGCGCAGTTCGGCTTCGTCAACACCGCCGGCATGGCTTGCCCGCCGGGCGTTTCCTCGGCGGTCTGCCGCTCCGATATGCCCGGCTTCGACGCCGGCCAGTCCTATCTGTTCTCCGATCACTTCCACCCGAGCCCGCAGGCGCACCTGCTGATTGCGGATTATATCCAGGCGGTGTTGGATGGCCCGGCGCAGGTGGTGGCGCTGAATCAGGCGACGGCGGCGATGGCGCGCGACAGCCGCGCCACGCTCGACAGTCGCTTCCAGCAGCTGCGCCACGGCGACAACCCGCAGGGCTCGCTGGGCGTGTTCGGCGGTTACGCCGGCCAGCACTACGACTATGCCGATAACCGGGCGGCGGGGGACGGCAACGCCACTACCCACAACCTGACCGTCGGCGTGGACTATCAGCTGACCGACGGCTGGCTGATCGGCGCGTTGATCGCCGGTTCCAACGACGATCAGCATCCTTCCAGCCGTTTTGATTACAAGGCGCGCGGGCTGCTGCTGTCGGCTTTCAGTTCACTGGCGATATTCGAGCACGGCTGGGTTAACGCCGATCTGCACTATGCGACGATGGATTATGACGACATCCGCCGCAGCCTGCGGCTGGGGCCGCTGACGCGCACCGAAACCGGTTCGACCACCGGCAGGCAGTGGGGCGCGCGCGTGACCACCGGCTATGACTTCCCGATCGCTTCTTACCTGACCACCGGGCCGGTGGCGCAGTTCGCCTGGGATTACAGCCGCGTTTCCGGCTACAGCGAAGATGGCGATGACAGCACCGCCATGCGCTTCAACGATCAAACCTACCACTCGCAGATCGGCGCGTTGGGCTGGCGGCTGGATACGCAATTCGGCGTGTTTAACCCTTATGCGGAAGTGAGTTATCAGCACCAGTTCGGCGACGACGTCTACCGCGCCGGCGGCGGCCTGAAATCGACGCAAACCTCGTTCACCCGCGACAGTGCGGGCCAGGACAAAAACTGGGTGGATGTCACGTTGGGGGCCAACATGCCGTTGACGGACAGGGTATCGGCCTTCGCCACCGTCTCGCAAACCGGCGGGCTGAGCAGCGGCGAGCAGTTTATGTATAACGTCGGCGTCAGCGCGCGTTTTTGAATTGGCCATCGGCGCGTTCAAGGGCGCAGGATCAGGATAAGCCATAAGGTCTGATAAGGGATTTATGCGAAAGGCGGCCTGGGGGGAATTATGCGGGCCACAGTGACGTTGGCGGAAATACAAAAAAAAACTGATCCTATGAAAGGATCAGGTAGCCACTTGGCCAACACCAGGGAAAATTTTATTTATTATTGTATAACCAAAGATTAACTGTCAATTTGTTTCTGTGGCCCGTTAGCGCCGTATTTCATCCATGGCCATTCCTTCCATACCCAACGCGTCGGCACGCCGCTCGATATCACCTTATTTTTCACGATATAAGAAATAATCTGGCACTTGATCACATTATCTCTCGATGAAGGGAGTTTTTTAGTTGATAAAATTAACAAAAATAACATTGGTGCAACTTTATCTCGTGGGAAATATAAGGATATACGCACGTAAATCAGCTTAAATTTGGTCGATGAAGAGGGAAGTAGCGTTCAGCCAATTGACTATTTAAACGGCGGTGAGTGATATTTTTGTTAAGTGGCTCTAATGTGTATGCCGGGTATGTCTTTCTGAACGGCAAGGTAACCGGCCGGCGTGTTGTCCTTCCCGCTGTGCCCGCCGCGGGAAAATCCAGCGCTTCTCGTCCCGATTCGCACTTGTTGCCGGATTCTGGCTGTATATCTTACGGTCAAAGGGTATACTGGCGCATTCCATCTAAATCCACTTGTATCGCGTGCGAATTCAACATGCAAAAGTTTGATACCAAGACCTTCCAGGGCCTGATCCTGACACTGCAGGATTATTGGGCGCGCCAGGGCTGCACCATCGTTCAACCATTGGACATGGAAGTCGGCGCGGGAACCTCACACCCGATGACGTGCCTGCGCGCACTGGGGCCGGAGCCGATGGCCGCCGCCTATGTGCAGCCATCCCGCCGCCCGACCGACGGCCGCTACGGTGAAAACCCGAACCGTCTGCAGCACTACTACCAGTTCCAGGTGGTGATTAAGCCATCGCCGGACAACATTCAGGAACTCTACCTGGGCTCGCTGAAAGAGCTGGGTCTGGATCCGACCATCCACGACATTCGCTTCGTGGAAGACAACTGGGAAAACCCGACGCTCGGCGCCTGGGGCCTGGGTTGGGAAGTGTGGCTGAACGGCATGGAAGTGACGCAGTTCACCTACTTCCAGCAGGTCGGCGGCCTGGAGTGCAAGCCGGTGACCGGCGAGATCACCTACGGCCTGGAGCGCCTGGCGATGTACATCCAGGGCGTGGACAGCGTATATGATCTGGTGTGGAGCAACGGCCCGCTGGGCGTCACCACCTACGGCGACGTGTTCCACCAGAACGAAGTGGAGCAGTCCACCTACAACTTCGAATACGCCGATGTCGACTTCTTGTTCTCCTGCTTCGAGCAGTACGAGAAAGAAGCTCAATCGCTGCTGGCGCTGGAAAAACCGCTGCCGCTGCCGGCCTACGAACGCATCCTGAAGGCGGGCCATACCTTCAACCTGCTGGACGCGCGCAAGGCGATTTCGGTGACCGAGCGTCAACGCTACATTCTGCGCATCCGCACGCTGACCAAAGCCGTTGCCGAAGCCTACTACGCTTCCCGCGAAGCGCTGGGCTTCCCGATGTGCAACAAGAAGAACGAGAACTAAGAGGCAGCCATGACTCAACAGACTTTCCTGGTGGAAATCGGCACGGAAGAGCTGCCGCCGAAGGCTCTTCGTTCCCTGGCGGAATCTTTCGCCGCCAACTTCACCGCCGAGCTGGACAACGCCGGCCTGGAACACGGTGACGTGAGCTGGTTCGCCGCACCGCGCCGCCTGGCGCTGAAAGTGGCCAACCTGAGCGCGGCGCAGGCCGATCGCGAAATTGAAAAACGCGGCCCGGCGATCGCCCAGGCGTTCGACGCCGAAGGCAAACCGAGCAAAGCGGCCGAAGGCTGGGCGCGCGGCTGCGGCATCACCGTCGATCAGGCTGAACGCCTGGTGACCGACAAGGGCGAGTGGTTGATGTACCGCGCCCACGTCAAAGGCCAGTCGGCGCAGGCGCTGCTGGCCGGCATGGTCAGCACCGCGCTGGCTAAACTGCCGATTCCGAAACTGATGCGTTGGGGCGACTCCGACGTGCAGTTCGTGCGTCCGGTGCACACCGTCACGATGCTGCTGGGCGCCGATCTGATCCCGGGCACCGTGCTGGGCATCGACTCTGCGCGCACCGTGCGCGGCCACCGCTTCATGGGCGAAGCCGAGTTCACCCTCGACAACGCCGACCAATACCCGCAGATCCTGCTGGAGCGCGGCAAAGTGGTCGCCGATTATGAAGCGCGTAAAGCCCTCATCAAGCGCGACGCCGAGCTGGCGGCGCAGAAGATTGGCGGCAAGGCCGATCTGAGCGACAGCCTGCTGGAAGAAGTGGCCTCGCTGGTGGAATGGCCGGTGGTGCTGACCGCCAAATTCGAAGAGAAATTCCTGGCGGTGCCGGCGGAAGCGCTGGTGTACACCATGAAGGGCGACCAGAAGTATTTCCCGGTGTACGACGCCGCGGGCAAACTGCTGCCGAACTTTATCTTCGTGGCCAACATCGAGTCGAAAGACCCGCAGCAGATCATCTCCGGTAACGAGAAAGTGGTGCGTCCGCGTCTGGCCGACGCCGAGTTCTTCTTCAACACCGACCGCAAGAAACGCCTGGAAGACAACCTGCCGCGCCTGGAAACCGTGCTGTTCCAACAGCAGCTGGGCACCCTGCGCGACAAGACCGACCGCATTCAGGCGCTGGCGGGCTGGGTTGCCGGCCAAATCGGCGCCGACGTCAACCACGCCACCCGCGCGGGCCTGCTGTCGAAGTGCGACCTGATGACCAACATGGTGTTCGAATTCACCGACACCCAGGGCGTGATGGGCATGCACTACGCGCGCCATGATGGTGAGGCGGAAGACGTCGCCGTTGCGCTGAACGAGCAGTATCAGCCGCGCTACGCCGGCGATGCGCTGCCGCAGTCGCTGGTGGCCTGTTCCCTGGCGATCGCCGACAAGATGGACACCCTGGCCGGCATCTTCGGCATCGGGCAGCATCCGAAAGGCGATAAAGACCCGTTCGCGCTGCGCCGCGCCGCGCTGGGCGTATTGCGCATCATCGTCGAGAAAAACCTGCCGCTGGATCTGCAGACCCTGACCGAAGAGGCCGTGCGCCTGTACGGCAGCAAGCTGACCAACGCCAAGGTGGTCGACGAGGTGGTGGAATTCATGCTGGGCCGCTTCCGCGCCTGGTATCAGGAAGAAGGCCACGCTGTCGATACCATTCAGGCGGTGCTGGCGCGCCGTCCGACCAAGCCGGCCGACTTCGACGCGCGCGTCAAGGCGGTCTCCCACTTCCGTACGCTGGAAGCGGCGGCGGCGCTGGCTGCGGCCAACAAACGCGTCTCCAACATTCTGGCCAAGTCTACCGAAACGCTGAACGACAGCGTGCGCGCCTCGGTGCTGAAGGATGCAGCGGAGATCCAGCTGGCGACTCACCTGGTGGTGCTGCGCGACAAGCTGCAGCCGTATTTCGCGGCGGGCAACTACCAGGAAGCGCTGGTGGAGCTGGCTGCGCTGCGCGAGCCGGTGGATGCGTTCTTCGACAACGTGATGGTCATGGCGGACGATGCGGAAGTGCGCGTGAACCGTCTGACGCTGTTGAGTAAGCTGCGCGAACTGTTCCTGCAGGTGGCGGATATCTCCGTGTTGCAGTAAGCGGCCTCTCTGCTGTGAAAAGGCGCCTGCGGGCGCCTTTTTTATTTCCGTTTCCTGGGTGCGAAGGCAAGGTCGCCTGGCAACTTGGGGGGCGACTTGGGGAAATTGAAGCGTCCGGTCGCCGACGACAATGAACCTCAGTGCGTTTTGCGCACGATTTTCAACCGCATCCGGCCGGGGCAATGCTCACCGCAAGCGGAATCGCGTATCGGAATGCCGCCAGTTGATCTATTCTTATAGGCGCACGGAGTGCGGAAAAAGGGGCGGAGTCCAATGAAAAAGCAGGTTTATAACAGGAGTTATGTCACATGGCGGTAGGGATCCAGAGCAGAGGTTTCGCGCGTTGGTTGGCACCGGTATTGGCATTGTTGGTGGTCATGCAATTGACCGCCTGCGGCGATAAAGAGCCGGAACAGCGCAAAGCATTTATCGATTACTTACAGAATACCGTGATGCGCAGCGGGGCGAACATCCCCACGCTGAGCGAAGACCAGAAGCAGAAGTTCGGCAACTATGCCGGCGATTACGCGATTTTGGTCGGCTTTTCGCAGCAGCTGTCCAAGTCGGTCGGCGCCAGCCTGACGCCGGCGCTGGATCAGATTAACCAGATCCGCACCGCGCAGGACTACCTGAACAAACGCGACGCGCTGCAGCAATCGGTCGGCGCGTTGAACCTGCTGGGCCAACAGATCCAGTCCGCTAAATCGCAGGCGGATACCGCCCGCGCGGCGCTGAAGCAGCCCGACGATCTGAAGGCGGTGTACAACCAGGCCTATGACAAGATCGTTACCGCACCGGCCAACGCCTTGATGCCGGCGATCCCGACCACCGCCGGCTTCGTGCAGGATCTGGTGCAGGTTGGCGATTTCCTGCAGAGCCAGGGCAATCAGGTCAGTTTCAACAACAACGGCGTGCAGTTCCGCACCGCGCAGCAGGTGGCGCAGTACAACACCATGATGTCGAATCTGGTGGCCAAGCAGCAGAACCTGCTGAATGCGCAGAAAGCCGTTCAAAGCGTGACGCAATAACGCACCGCTTGCACGACATACGGGCCGGCATTGCCGGCCCGTTTTATTTCCCCTCAGCGTTTCCAATAGCTTGCTGGTTTATTGCGCAGGCTTCTGTACTACACTTCAATTAATCCATTCATTCGGCAATGTAGTTTTCTTTCATTCATCACTTCGCTAGTTCCCGGCGGGATGAATGCTCACAGGGATGATCAAACAGAGCGTCGCGATCGGCGCCGCAGTTGAAAATAAATTGTGATGTTTATCACAATTTAAAAACAAACAATCAGTTTAAAAATGTGATCAACATCACTTTATTGTGGGTTTTCAGGCGATTTTTTTCTCACTGTGCTTTTTTTACACGCCATAAGTGTGATCTTTATCACTATAAATGGTGGTTTGTTGGGGTGTTGTGTGTGATTTGTGTCACAAAAAATCCGTGAAGTTCGCGTGACAAAAACAGCGTGATAGAGTCCGTTTCGCATACAGCGGCAACACGGCTGGATCGTCACAACAATAATCACGCGCTCTATTGTCAGCGCGTAACAATAGGGGTGTGTTTTATGTTTTCACCAGACATCAAGGTTAAAGTACAAAACTTTGGCCGCTTCCTGAGCAACATGGTGATGCCCAACATCGGCGCCTTTATCGCCTGGGGGATTATCACCGCGCTATTCATTCCAACCGGCTGGCTGCCGAATGAAACCTTAGCCAAGCTGGTCGGCCCGATGATCACCTACCTGCTGCCATTGCTGATCGGTTATACCGGCGGGCGGCTGGTGGGCGGCGAGCGCGGCGGTGTGGTCGGCGCTATCACCACCATGGGCGTCATCGTCGGCGCCGACATGCCGATGTTCCTCGGCTCGATGATCGCCGGTCCGCTGGGCGGCTGGGCTATCAAGCACTTTGACCGCTGGGTGGACGGCAAGATCAAAAGCGGTTTTGAAATGCTGGTGAACAACTTCTCCGCCGGCATCATCGGCATGCTGCTGGCGATCCTGGCTTTCCTGGGCATCGGGCCGCTGGTGGAGGTGCTCTCCAAGCTGCTGGCGGCGGGCGTGCACGTGATGGTGAAGAACAACCTGCTGCCACTGGCGTCCATCTTCGTTGAACCGGCGAAAATCCTGTTCCTGAACAACGCCATCAACCACGGCATCTTCTCGCCGCTGGGTATCCAGCAGGCCACGGAAGTCGGCAAGTCGGTATTCTTCCTGATCGAAGCCAACCCAGGCCCGGGCATGGGCGTACTGATGGCCTACATGTTCTTCGGCCGCGGCAGCGCCAAGCAATCCGCCGGCGGTGCGGCAATCATTCACTTCCTGGGTGGCATCCACGAAATCTACTTCCCTTACGTGCTGATGAACCCACGCCTGCTGCTGGCGGTGATCCTGGGGGGCATGACCGGCGTCTTCACCCTGACGATGCTGAACGGCGGCCTGGTTTCTCCGGCTTCTCCGGGTTCGATCCTGGCAGTGCTGGCGATGACCCCGAAAGGCGCCTACTTCGCCAACATTGCGGCGGTGTGCGCAGCCTTTGCCGTCTCCTTCGTGGTGTCCGCTTTCCTGCTGAAAACCTCCAAGGTGAAAGAGGATGACGATCTGGAAGCCGCGACCCGTCGCATGCAAGAGATGAAATCGCAGTCCAAAGGCGGCGCGGCGGCGCCGGCATCGGTCGACGGCGATCTGAGCACCGTGCGCAAAATCATCGTCGCCTGCGATGCGGGCATGGGTTCCAGCGCCATGGGCGCCGGGGTGCTGCGCAAGAAAGTGGCCGACGCCGGGCTGAAGAACATCTCGGTGACCAACAGCGCTATCAACAGCCTGCCGGACGATGTTGATCTGGTGATCACCCACCGCGATCTGACCGAGCGTGCGATGCGCCACGCGCCGCAGGCCCAGCACATCTCGCTGACCAATTTCCTCGACAGCAAGCTGTACAGCGATTTGGTCGACCGTTTGCTGGCGGCCAACAAAACCAGCGACAACCAGCAGAAGGTACTGGGCGCGCTGGACGACAGCTTCGAAGCCGGTGAATCGAACCTGTTCAAGCTGAGCGAGAGCAACGTGTTCCTCAACCTGCAGGCCAGCGACAAAGAGCAGGCGATCCGCTTCGCCGGCGAGCAGCTGGTGAAAGGCGGCTACGTCGAGGCGGAGTACGTGCCGGCGATGCTGGAGCGCGAGAAACTCACCTCCACCTACCTGGGCGAGTCGATCGCCGTGCCGCACGGCACCATTGAGGCCAAAGACCGGGTGCTGCGCACCGGCGTGGTGTTCTGCCAGTACCCGCAGGGCGTGCGCTTCGGCGAGGAAGAGGATGAAGTGGCCCGTCTGGTGATCGGCATCGCCGCGCGCAACAACGAGCATATTCAGGTGATCACCAGCCTGACCAACGCGCTGGATGACGAGAGTGTGATCGAGCGGCTGGCGAATACCACCAGCGTGCAGGAAGTGCTGGACCTGCTCGGCGGCAAAAAAGCCGGATAACGGAATCATTTTAAAGGGTGCAGCTTGCTGCACCCTTCGACATTAAGAAGGTAGAGTTATGAAAGCATTACATTTTGGCGCAGGGAACATCGGCCGCGGTTTTATCGGCAAGCTGCTGGCGGACGCCGGGGTTGAGCTGACCTTCGCCGACGTCAATCAAACGGTGCTGGATTTGCTGAACAGCCGTAAAAGCTACGCGGTGCACGTGGTGGGTGAGCAAGAGCGTGTGGAGAGCGTCAACAACGTCAGCGCCGTCAACAGCGGCAGCGAGGCGGCGGTGGCGCTGATCGCCGAGGCGGATCTGGTGACCACTGCCGTTGGCCCGCAAATTCTCGGCAAAATCGCCGGCGCGATCGCCAAAGGGCTGGTGCTGCGTCATCAGCAGGGCAATGAGCAGCCGCTGAACATCATCGCCTGCGAGAACATGGTGCGCGGCACCAGCCAGCTGAAGCAGCATGTGTTCGCTGCGCTGCCGCAGGACGAGCAGGCATGGGTTGAGCAGCACGTCGGCTTCGTCGATTCGGCCGTCGACCGCATCGTGCCGCCGGCGGACAGCAGCGATCCGCTGGAAGTGACGGTGGAAACCTTCAGCGAATGGATCGTCGATCAGACCCAGTTCAAGGGCCAGCCTCCGGCGATCGCCGGCATGGAGCTGACCGACAACCTGATGGCGTTCGTCGAACGCAAGCTGTTCACCCTCAATACCGGCCACGCCATCACCGCTTACCTTGGCCAACGGGCCGGGCTGCAAACCATTCGCGACGCCATTCTCGACCCGGCGATCCGTCGCGTGGTGAAAGGAGCGATGGAAGAGAGCGGTGCGGTGCTGATCAAGCGCTACGGCTTCGACGCCGACAAGCACGCCGCCTACATCAACAAAATCCTCGGCCGCTTCGAAAACCCGTATCTGCACGACGACGTCGAGCGCGTGGGGCGCCAGCCGCTGCGCAAACTGAGCGCAGGCGATCGCCTGATCAAACCGCTGCTGGGCACGCTGGAATACGGCCTGCCGCACGCCAACCTGATCCAGGGCATCGCCGCCGCCATGAGCTACCGCAGCGAACAGGATCCGCAGGCGCAGGAGTTGGCGGAATTGCTGAACACGCTCGGGCCGAAAGCCGCGCTGGCGCAAATTTCCGGCCTGCCGGCGGAAAGCGAGGTTGTAGAAGAGGCCGTTGCTGTGTATAACGCCATGCACAAGTAGAATCGTGATGATGAACACCCGAGCGCAGCTTGCTGCGCTCCTGCAATCCGAGTTCGACATCGACGGCCCTCCCCACGCCTTTCGAAAAGCGATGATGGAAGAAGCACAGGCATTTGAAAATCAGGTTCTGGAAAAGCTGAACGCGGGCAAAACGGTGCGCAGTTTCCTGATCGCGGCGGTAGAGCTGCTGGCGGAAGCGCTCAACGTGCTGGTGGTGCAGGTATTCCGCAAGGACGACTATGCGGTGAAATATGCCGTCGAACCGCTATTGTCCGGCAGCGGCCCGCTGGGGGAGCTGTCGGTGCGCCTGAAGCTGATGTATGGGCTGGGGGTGATCTCCCGCCACGAATATGAAGACGCCGAGTTGCTGATGGCGATGCGCGAAGAGCTGAATCACGACGGTGCGGAATACCGCTTCGTCGACGACGAAATCCTCGGGCCGTTCGGCGAGCTGCACTGCGTGGCCGCGCTGCCGCCGGCGCCGACCTTCCTGCAGCCGGGCGAAGCGGATGAAGCGCTGATCGCCATGCAGCGTCAGCGCTATCAGCAGATGGTGCGCTCCACCATGGTGCTGTCCATTACCGATCTGATCGCCGGCATCGGCGCCAAACAACCTTCCCGACTCTCTCCTCTCGGCCGCGGCTAAGCAAAGGCCGCGCGCCACTCGTCGAACAGCAACCACAGCGCGGTGGCGGCCATCAGGCCGGACATGACGCCGTTAAACGCGCGTAGCTTCCAGGCGACCTGGAGCGCGTTGCGCAACCGGTCGCCCAGCACCGCCCACAGCAGCACACAGGGTAAATTCAGCACGACGAAACCTGCGATGACGCTCAGCGTATGGAAGAAGGTGGCGCCTTCGCGCGGGGTGAACAGGATCGCCACGTTGATCACCATCAGCCAGGCCTTGGGGTTGACCGCCTGAAACAGCGCGCCGTTGAGGAAACTCATTGGCCTCGCCTGCTCTTTGGCGTCCGGCGAGGCTGCCTTGAACAGTTTCCATGACAGCCACAGCAGGTAGGCGCAGCCGATCACCGCCAGCGGGAAGCGGATGACGCCGGCCCAGCTCAGCGCCAGCGCCAGCAGCGGGATAATGATAGCCAGCTGCACCGCGCAGCCGGCGCCGATGCCGAACAGCATCGGCAGGGTGCGGCGCAGGCCGAAGTTGACGCCCGACGAGGCCAGCAGCAGGTTGTTGGGGCCGGGGGTAATCGACATGACGGTGACGTAGCTGACAAAGGCGGAGTCCAGCATGGCAGGTTCCTTCAAAATGACGGTAATAACGAGAGGATCAGCATAATCGCTGCGATGGGATGGTGACAGAACCACAAATTGGATATTGTTATGGTTACAGTTGTGCAAAATGTAAACTGTACCCATTGCCTGGAGAGAAACTGTGACCCTGCTCGATGAAACCCCGGATACCCGTTACCTGCAGCTGGCGGATACGCTGGCCGAGGCCATTCGCCGCGGCACGCTGCTGCCCGGCGACCGCTTGCCTTCGGTGCGGCGCTGTGCGCAAACCCATCGCGTCAGCATTAATACCGTGGTGTCGGCTTACCGCACGCTGGAGGATCGCGGGCTGATCGAAGCGCGGCCACAATCGGGGTTTTATGTCCGCAGCACGCTGCCGGCGCTGAAGATGGCCTCGGCGCCCAGCGGCCGCATCGAACCGCCGGCGGACGACGTGCTGGCGCTGATCGACACCGTGTTTGCCGCCCAGCAAAACCCGGCCTTCACCAACATTGCGCTGGCCTGCCCGCAGACCAGCGATTTTTATCCCGGCGGCAAGCTGGGGCGCATGCTGTCCTCTCAGCTGCGCCGTCAACCGGATCTGATCGGGCAGTATCCGTTGCCGCCCGGCAGCCTGCGGCTGCGTCAGCAGATCGCCCGCCGTTCGATGACGTTGGGCATGCTGCTGGAGCCGGGCGACGTGGTGCTGACCCACGGCTGCATGGAGGCGTTGCAGCTGGCGCTGCGCGTCACCACCAAACCGGGCGACTGCGTCGGGCTGGAGTCACCGACCTACTTCTACCTGCTGCCGCTGCTGGCCAGCCTGGGGCTGAAAGCGCTGGAAATCCCCACCGATCCGCAGCTGGGGCTGTCGCTGGACGCGCTGGAGCTGCTGCTGAACGAGAAGCGGCTGAATGCGGTGATCGCCATGCCGACGGTGCAAAACCCGCTGGGTTGCACCATGCCGCTGGCGGCGAAAAAGCGGCTGGCGCGGCTGATGAACGATCATCAGGTGCCGTTGATTGAAGACGGGCTGTATGCCGAGATCCAGTTCGGCGGCGCGCTGTCACCGGCGGTGAAGGCGTTCGATCGTGACGGCTGGGTGCTGTTTTGCTCCAGCTTCACCAAAACGCTGGCGCCGGATTTTCGCGTCGGCTGGATCTGCGGCGGCCGCTTTCACGAGGCGTTGCGCAAGCTGAAGGCGGTGTCGTCGATGTCCGAGTCGCAGCTGCTGTCGGAAACGCTGGCGACCTTCCTGGAGAGCGGCGGCTACGATCACCATTTGCGCAACCTGCGCAAGCGCTATGCGGCGCAGGTAGACGAGGCGCGGGCGCTGATCGCCCGGCATTTCCCGCGCGGCACGCTGGCCACGCAGCCGGCGGGCGGCTTCGTGTTTTGGGTTGAGTTCCCCCCCAACGTGGACAGCGTAGCGCTGTTCCACCAACTGCTGGAAGAGCAGATCTGTTTGACGCCGGGCACCCTGTATTCCCCCAGCGGGCGCTACCGCAACGCGCTGCGGCTCTCCTGTTGCTACCCGTTCAACGCGCGCTACACCCAGGCGTTGGCCCGGCTCGGCGCCAGAGCCTGCGAGATGAGCGGCCTGCCGCCCGGCATTGCGCAGGACGGGTAACGGCGCGCGCCTTTTGCTACAATGCCGGTATCATTGATTAGCGTGCCATTTTGGGCACAACGGGCCAGAGAACATGAAAGAGAAAGAAAAAGCAGAGATCAAGCGCCTGAGCGACCTGCTGGACGCCTTGAACCACAAAGACGCCACCGTGATCCAACAGGGCAACCCTGAGTTGATTGCGCAGCACACCAAAGAGAAAGAGAAGCTGGCGACGGAGATCGAGCGCCTGAAAAACGTGCGCGGCGAGAAGCTGAGCGCCGAAGCGCAGAAGCTGAGCAAGCTGCCGTTCAGCCGCGAAATCACCAAGAAAGAGCAGGCCGACATGGGCGCGCTGAAGAAAAGCGCGCGCGGGCTGATCGTGGTGCATCCGATGACCGCGCTGGGCCGCGAGATGGGCCTGAAAGCGGTCACCGGTTACGCCAAGAAAGCGTTCTGAACCCCCGGGCGTCAGACCTTGGTGGTGAAATACGCCTTGGTCTGATAGGGCACGGTGACCGTGTCCTGGCCCCGTAGCTCCTCTTCTTCCGCCACCAGCTGGCGCAATTGATCGATAACCTGCTCCTGTTGCGGCTGCGGCAGCGCGGCGATAAAGCTGGTTGAACGCACCCGGTTGTAGATCACGTCCTCCACCGCGCCGCGGTGGCTCAACATAAAGACCTGCTCCTGCAGCGGTTCAAAGCCTTTGAACGGGAAGAGCTTGCGCCATTCGCCGGTATAGAAACGCGGCGCATCGCCTTCGTGGCGATCGACGATCTGATTCAGTTTACGCACCCAGCCGACGCGCGCATCGCGCATGTTCCACACCAGACCGAGTTTGCCGCCGGGTTTGAGAATGCGCCGGATCTCCGCCAGCGCCTGCGGCGTGGCGAACCAGTGGAAGGATTGGGCGCACACTACCGCATCGACCGACTCGTCCGGCAACGGGATCGCCTCGGCGGTGCCCGCCAGCGTCTTCACCTGCGGCAGCGCCGCCGACAGTTTTTCCAGCATTTGCGGCACCGGTTCGACGGCGATCGCCTGAGCGCCGGTTTCCAGCAGGCGCGGGGTGAACTTGCCGGTGCCGGCGCCGAGATCGATGACCGTCATGCCGGCGTGCAGGCCGATAGTCTCGCGCAGCCAGGCGGCGATTTCCGGCGGATAATCCGGCCGGCCTTTCATATAGCGATCGGCATTGGCCTGATAGCCCTCGGCGGCGGCGTGATGAATCGAATGGGTCGGGGTGGCCATTACCTGGCTCCTGGCTGAAAAACACGCGGCTACAGTATAGGCGGAAGAACAGGGTTAACGCGGCATTCGGCGCACGTTTTTCATCTTTTCCGCCCGCGCTTTCAACGGCCGAGCAGGCGGCGGTTGAAGTCCTCAAGGTGCCCTTCGGCAAGCCGCGTGAGCATGGTCTTGCTCCAGCTGGCGGAGAGGCCGGCGACCGCCAACAGGCGGCGATACTGTTCCACGTCGAACGGCATATGCCAGGCGATGGCGATGGCTTCGGCCACCGACACATCGCTGTTGCGCGCCGCCAGCGCCAGCGGACGATCGCCGCTGACCACGCCCGGCGACACCACCCGATACAGCCAGCCGCAGCGGCCGCTTTGCTGCATCAGCACCGAAATGTCCTCGATGGCGAAGTGATAATTGAGCTTGAAGCACGGCGAGCGCGGCTGGGTGACCTGGATCAGCGCCTCGCCCCAGCGGAAAATGTCTCCCATAAACACATTGTGTTCGGTCAGCCCTTCGGTGGAGATATTCTCGCCGAAGGCCGGGGCGCAAAATTGCTCGGCCTGCGCCGGAAACTGCGCGCGCCAGTGGGCGTAATGCTCGCGCGGGTAGTGGCACAGCGCGCGGTCCGGCCCGCCGTGATAGCTTTTTTCCGCCTGCTCGTCGCCTTCCAGGCCGAGCGGCGTGAGCCGGATGGCGCCATCCACCTGGCGTTTGGCGATGGCGCTGGGGCGCCCGCCTTCATAGGGTTGGATGCTGCCGATGTAAACGTCTGGGTGATGCATGTGCGCCTCCGTGTCTCGCGTCGAAGGCTCAGCATAGCCTGAGTTGCGCCGGGGGGACATAACAACCCGCCCGAAAATCCTCGGGCGGGCGGCGGGGCGTCAGAAGGTGGTCCAGTTCTCTTCCGCAGCGGCGTTGGTGGCTGCGGGTTTTACCGCCGGCGCTTTCGGCGCGGCGGCTTTCACGGCGGCGGGTTCGTTCTGCTCCGCCAAACGGAACACCGAGACGCTCTGCAGCAGCATGTCGGCCTGTTCTTCCAGCGAATCGGCGGCGGCGGCGGACTCTTCCACCAGCGCGGCGTTCTGCTGGGTGGTGTGGTCCATCTCGACTATCGCCTGGCCAATCTGGGCGATGCCTCGCGTCTGCTCATCGGAAGCGGCGGCGATTTCAGCCATGATGTCGCGCACGTGGGTGACCGAGCGGACGATCTGTTCCATGGTGTTGCCGGTGCTTTCCACCAGCTCGGTGCCGGTTTTCACCCGGCTGACCGATTCGGCGATCAGCCCTTCGATCTCCTTGGCCGCCTGGGCGCTGCGGCTCGCCAGGCTGCGCACTTCGCTGGCGACCACCGAGAAGCCGCGGCCCTGTTCGCCGGCGCGCGCCGCTTCCACCGCGGCGTTGAGCGCCAGGATATTGGTTTGGAAGGCAATGCCGTTGATCAGGGTGGTAATTTCGGCGATACGCTGCGAACTGCTGGAAATATCGCGCATGGTGCTGACCACGTTTTCCACCAGCTTGCCGCCCTGCTGCGCGGTCTGCGAGGCATCGGTGGCCAGCTGATTGGCGTGATGGGCGTTGTCGGCGTTCTGTTTCACCGTGGCGGTCAGTTGTTCCATGCTGGCGGCGGTTTCCTCGACCGCCGCCGCCTGCTGTTCGGTGCGTGAGGAGAGGTCGGTGTTGCCGGCGGCAATTTCCGCCGAGGCGGTGGAGACCTGGCTGACCCCCATCTGGATCTTCTCAATCATGGTGCGCAGGTTTTGGCTCATCGCCGCCACCGCGTTCAGCAGCTGCCCCAGCTCGTCGCGGCGGGTGCTGGTCTGCGCCTGGCGCAGGTCGCCGCCGGCGATGCGTTCCGCCATGGCCAGCGTGCTGTGCAGCGGACGGGTGATCTGCAGGGTGATGCGCCAGGCGATAAGCACCCCGGCGATGATGGCGATCAGCGTGGTGATGCCCATCTGCAGCTGCGCCAGATTGATATCATTGTGGGTCTGCGCCAGCTCGTCCTGCATAAAGGCGTTCACCAGCATGCCGATCGCCTGCGCGCGTTCGCCGAGCCGCCGGCTGATCTGCTGCTCGTGCTCATAGGCAGGCAGGTAGGCCGCGATGCGGTTTTTGTAATCGTCCAGCGCGGCCAGCAGCGGTTGCAGCTGCGGGCGCTGCGCGTCGCTGACCCGGCGGCTCAAGGCACTGGCCGCGTCGCGCGCGTCATCGATGGCCGCCATCAGCGGGGCTTCGGTTTCCTTGTTCAGGCTCAGCAGCAGGCCGCGCGCGCCGTAGCGCACCTGGGTCAGCTTCTGGTTCAGCTGGATAAAGGCCAACTGCAGATCGCCGTTGGTCAGCTGGCGCTCCACCTGGCTCAGGCTGGCCTGCACTTCCGACATGTTCCAGCTCTGGCGCACCGCGTCTTTCGCCGTGACCGCCTGTTCAAACTCTTTTTGCTGCTGCTGATATTCCCCGATCAGCGTCACCAGACGCTGCAGATCCTTGCGGCTTTGGGCGTCCCAGTCCAGCGCCTGCCCGTGGTCTATCAGTTTGACGGCGTTTTCAATATTGGTGCGGTTGTTCTGAATATACTCTGGCCGGTAGGTCTGGCCGTACATGGCGCGGTTGTATTTGGCCTGGTTGATCTCTTCGTTCAGCCGGTTGCTGAAGTCGATGCGATCGGCGCGTGATTCGATGATATGCAGATATTGCGCCCCGGTGCCGGCGATGATGACCGCTAACAGCAGCAACAGTGCGAAGCCGAGACCGAGCTTTTTACCTACGGTGAGATGAGTGAACTTTCCTGCCAATGCTTGCAATGCCGCCATAGCGTTTTTTCCTTCTCCGGGCGAACGTCAATTGAACAAATCATCGGCAAGACGTGGTCAAACTTTAGCGGATTTCAGGCAAAAAAATACCCGCCGGTGGCGGGCATCTTCATCAACGGGGGCGAATTACTTCTTCGCGGCGAAGCGTGCGGCGGCTTCATCCCAGTTGACCACGTTCCAGAACGCCTTGATGTAGTCAGGACGTTTGTTCTGATATTTCAGGTAGTAAGCGTGTTCCCACACGTCCAGGCCGATGATTGGGAAACCGGAAGCGCCGGCGACCGCTTCGCCCATCAGCGGGCTGTCCTGGTTAGCGGTAGACACCACGGCCAGTTTGCCGTCTTTCAGCACCAGCCAGGCCCAACCGGAACCGAAGCGGGTGGCAGCGGCTTTCTCGAACTCTTCCTGGAATTTCTCAACGCTGCCGAAATCGCGCTCGATGGCTGCTTTCAGATCGCCGCCCAGCGTGGTGCCGGTTTTCAGGTTTTTCCAGAAGAAGCTGTGGTTGGCGTGGCCGCCGGCGTTGTTGCGCATGAAGGTGCGTTTGTCGGCAGGCACTTTATCCAGATCCTGGATCAGCTCTTCAACGCTGTATTTGGCCAGCTCAGGGTAGGCTTCCAGCACGGTGTTGGCGTTGTTGACGTAGGTCTGATGGTGTTTGGTGTGATGGATTTCCATCGTCTGCTTGTCGAAATGCGGTTCCAGTGCGTCGTAAGCGTACGGCAGGGATGGCAGTGAATAACTCATAATCATCATCTCCAGTGGTGTATGGGCGGCGCAAAGCGTGAGCACCGCGTAAGCAGTCGGATCATTATAGTTAATTAAATGATATTGAAAATGATTATCAATGCCCTGTGAACTGTGTGGTTAACGATCAAATCGCTGCGCTAACCTACTGATAGAAGAAGGGGCGGATGGCTGCGTGAAGCCGTCGCCCCGGCGCGCGGGTTACTCTCTATACTGTAGGGAGCGCCAACGCCGAAATGTATCGAAATGTGCCAAAGCGTTCACTGAATGAGCACGAGTGTGTAACAACCACAAGCACGCTGTGGTAATATGGCCGGCGTTCGTAGCAAGCATAACAACAGTGACATTCGCGTTTGCCGCGCTAGCGGGCAGGCGCTTTTGAACAATGTGACAATCGAGAGTAAAGGAGACCCCCATGCAGGTCAGCAGAAGGCAGTTCTTTAAGATCTGCGCTGGCGGTATGGCAGGAACGACGGTGGCCGCGCTGGGCTTTGCCCCCGAAGTGGCGTTGGCGGAAACCCGGCAGTACAAACTGCTGCGCGCCCGCGAGACCCGTAATACCTGTACGTATTGTTCCGTCGGCTGTGGGCTGTTGATGTACAGCCTTGGTGATGGCGCCAAAAACGCCAAAGAAAGCATTTTCCATATCGAAGGGGATCCGGATCATCCGGTAAACCGCGGCGCGCTTTGCCCGAAAGGCGCCGGCCTGGTTGACTTCATCCACAGCGAAAGCCGCCTCAAGTACCCGGAATACCGGGCGCCAGGATCGGACAAATGGCAACGCATCAGCTGGGACGACGCCTTTACCCGCATCGCCAAGCTGGTGAAAGAAGACCGCGACGCCAACTTCATCAAAACCAACGATCAGGGCGTTACCGTCAACCGTTGGCTGACCACCGGCATGCTGTGCGCCTCGGCCGCCAGCAACGAAACCGGTTTTCTGTCGCAAAAATTTAGTCGCGCTCTCGGCATGCTTGCCGTAGACAACCAGGCGCGTGTCTGACACGGACCAACGGTAGCAAGTCTTGCTCCAACATTTGGTCGCGGTGCGATGACCAACCACTGGGTTGATATCAAGAACGCGAATTTGATTATCGTCATGGGCGGTAATGCGGCGGAAGCGCATCCGGTGGGGTTCCGCTGGGCGATGGAAGCCAAAATACACAACAATGCCAAGCTGATCGTGATCGATCCGCGCTTTACCCGAACCGCATCGGTGGCGGACTTCTACACGCCGATCCGCTCCGGGACCGACATCGCTTTCCTGTCGGGCGTGTTGCTGTATCTGATGACCAACAACAAGTTTAACCGCGAGTACGTCGAGGCCTACACCAACGCCAGCCTGCTGGTGCGGGAAGATTTTGCCTTCGAAGACGGCTTGTTCAGCGGCTACGACGCGGAAAACCGCAAGTACGACAAAACCACCTGGAACTACCAGTTCGACGAGAACGGCTTCGCCAAGCGCGACGTCACGCTGCAGGATCCGCGCTGCGTGTGGAACATGCTGAAACAGCACGTGAGCCGCTACACGCCTGACGTGGTGACCAACATCTGCGGCACGCCGAAGGACGATTTCCTCAAGGTGTGCGAATACATCGCCGAAACCTGCGTCGCGGATAAAACCGCTTCGTTCCTGTACGCCCTGGGCTGGACTCAGCACTCGGTCGGCGCGCAGAACATCCGCACCATGGCGATGATCCAGCTGCTGCTCGGCAACATGGGCATGGCGGGCGGCGGCGTCAACGCGCTGCGCGGCCACTCCAACATTCAGGGTCTGACCGATCTCGGCCTGCTGTCGCAGAGCCTGCCGGGCTACCTGACGCTGCCGTCGGAGAAACAGACCGATCTCGACACCTACCTGAAGGCCAATACGCCGAAGGCGCTGCTGCCGGGCCAGGTGAACTACTGGGGCAACTACCCGAAATTCTTCGTCAGCATGATGAAGACCTTCTACGGCGACAAGGCGCAGAAGGACAACAGCTGGGGCTTTGACTGGTTGCCGAAGTGGGACAAAGGCTACGACGTGCTGCAGTACTTCGAGATGATGGCGCAGGGCAAGGTCAACGGCTACTTCTGCCAGGGCTTTAACCCGGTGGCGTCGTTCCCGAACAAAAACAAGGTGGTGGCTTCGCTGTCCAAGCTGAAGTTCCTGGTGACCATCGATCCGTTGAACACCGAGACCTCCAACTTCTGGCAGAACCACGGCGAGTTCAACGAGGTGGATCCTGCGCAGATCCAGACCGAAGTGTTCCGCCTGCCGTCCACCTGCTTCGCCGAAGAGAACGGCTCGATCGTCAACTCCGGCCGCTGGCTGCAGTGGCACTGGAAAGGCGCGGACGCCCCGGGCGAAGCGCTGAACGACGGCGAGATCCTGGCGGGCATCTTCAGCCGCCTGCGCGAGATGTATGCGCGCGACGGCGGTGCGGTGCCGGAACAGGTGCTGAACATGACCTGGGACTACCTGACGCCGGACAACCCGGCGCCGGAAGAGGTGGCGCAGGAAAACAACGGCAAGGCGCTGGCGGATCTGCTGGATGCCGACGGCAAGGTGCTGGTGAAAAAAGGCGAGCTGCTCAGCTCGTTCGCGCAGCTGCGCGACGACGGCACCACCGCCAGCGGCTGCTGGATCTTCGCCGGCAGCTGGACGCCGGCCGGCAACCAGATGGCGCGGCGCGACAACGCCGATCCGTCCGGCCTCGGCAATACGCTGGGCTGGGCCTGGGCATGGCCGCTCAACCGCCGCATCCTGTATAACCGCGCCTCGGCGGATCCGCAGGGTAAACCGTGGGATCCGAAACGCCAGCTGCTGGAGTGGGACGGCGCCAAGTGGGTCGGGGCCGATATCCCGGACTACAGCACCGCCGCGCCGGGCAGCGACGTCGGGCCGTTCATCATGCAGCCGGAAGGCATGGGCCGCCTGTTCGCCACCGACAAGATGGCGGAAGGGCCGTTCCCTGAACACTACGAGCCGTTCGAAACGCCGCTCGGCACCAACCCGCTGCACCCGAACGTGGTGTCCAACCCGGCGGCGCGCGTGTTCAAGGACGATCTGGCGGCGATGGGCAAATCCGACAAGTTCCCGTACGTCGGTACCACCTATCGTCTGACCGAGCACTTCCACTACTGGACCAAGCACGCGTTGCTGAACGCCATCGCGCAGCCTGAGCAGTTTGTGGAGATCGGCGAGAAGCTGGCGGAGAAAAAAGGCATCAAGCACGGCGATACCGTGAAGGTCAGCTCCAACCGCGGCTACATCAAGGCCAAGGCGGTGGTGACCAAGCGTATTCGCACGCTGCAGGTGCACGGCCAGGAAGTCGACACCATCGGCATCCCGATCCACTGGGGTTACGAAGGGGTGGCGAAGAAAGGCTTTATCGCCAACACGCTGACGCCGTTCGTCGGCGACGCCAATACGCAAACGCCGGAGTTCAAGGCGTTCCTGGTCAACGTGGAAAAGGTGTAACGGAGACGAATTATGGCCATGCAATCTCAAGACATCATTCGTAAATCCGCCACCAATGGTTTCACGCCGGCGCCGCGCGCCCGTGACCACCAGGAAGAAGTGGCCAAACTGATCGATGTCACCACCTGTATCGGCTGCAAGGCCTGTCAGGTGGCCTGTTCCGAATGGAACGACATCCGCGACGAAGTGGGGCACAACGTCGGGGTGTACGATAACCCCGCCGATCTGACCGCCAAGTCGTGGACGGTGATGCGCTTCTCCGAGGTGGAGGAAAACGGCAAGCTGGAATGGCTGATCCGCAAGGATGGCTGCATGCACTGCGCCGATCCGGGCTGCCTGAAGGCCTGCCCGTCGGAAGGCGCGATCATTCAGTACGCCAACGGCATCGTCGACTTCCAGTCCGAGCACTGCATCGGCTGCGGCTACTGCATCGCCGGCTGCCCGTTCGACGTGCCGCGCATGAACAAGGACGACAACCGGGTGTACAAGTGCACCCTGTGCGTCGACCGCGTGGACGTCGGCCAGGAACCGGCCTGCGTGAAAACCTGCCCGACCGGCGCCATTCACTTCGGCACCAAGGAAGCGATGAAGCAGGTGGCGGCGGATCGCGTCAGCGAGCTGAACACCCGCGGCTACCAGAACGCCGGTCTGTACGATCCGGCGGGGGTGGGCGGCACGCACGTGATGTACGTGCTGCACCACGCCGACAAACCGCAGCTGTACCACGGTTTGCCGGACAACCCGAGCATCAGCCCGGCGGTGACCTTCTGGAAGGGCGTGTGGAAACCCCTGGCGGCCATCGGCTTTGCCGCCACCTTCGCGGCCAGCGTGTTCCACTATGTCGGCGTCGGGCCTAACCGCGTCGACGATGAGGACGAGCACGACGAGTCGCACGACGAGGAGACGCGCAAATGAGAAAGGAAAAGCCCATTCAGCGTTACAGCGCACCGGAGCGCATCAACCACTGGATCGTGGCGTTCTGCTTTGTGTTCGCCGCCATCAGCGGGCTGGGGTTCTTCTTCCCCTCCTTCAACTGGCTGATGAACATCTTCGGGACGCCGCAGCTGGCGCGCATTCTGCACCCGTTTGTCGGGGTGATCATGTTTGCCGCGTTCCTGCTGATGTTCCTGCGCTACTGGAAGCATAACCTGATCAACCGGGAAGATATCGTCTGGGCCAAGAACATCCACAAAATCGCCATGAACGAGGAAGTGGGTGACACCGGGCGCTATAATTTCGGCCAGAAGTGCGTGTTCTGGGCGGCGATTATCAGCCTGGTGCTGCTGCTGGCCAGCGGCGTGGTGATCTGGCGGCCGTATTTTGCGCCGTCGTTCTCCATCCCGCTGATCCGCATCGCGCTGCTGGTGCATTCGCTGGCCGCGGTCGGCCTGATTATCGTGATTATGGTGCACATTTACGCCGCATTGTGGGTAAAAGGCACCATTACCGCGATGGTGGAAGGCTGGGTGCCGGCGGCCTGGGCCAAGAAACATCATCCGCGCTGGTACCGCGAGGTCCGCGAGAAACGACAGGAAGATAAACCCTGATGAGTATCCGCATCGTTCCTAAAGAGCAGTTAGGGGCACAGCGTGAGAAGTCCTCAACGGCGGAGAACATCCCGCCGTTACTTTTCGCCAACCTGAAAAGCCTGTACAGCCGCCGCGCCGATCGCCTGCGTCAGCTGGCTGTCGACAATCCGCTGGGCGACTATCTGAACTTCGCCGCCGAGCTGGCGGAGGCGCAGCAGCATGCGCTGCACGATAATCCGCTGCAGCTCGATCTTAGCGAAGCGCTGGCGCAGGGCGCCGCCAGCGGCAAACCGCCGCTCGATCTGAGCGTGTTCCCGCGCAGCGAGCACTGGCGCAAGCTGCTGGCGTCGCTGATCGCCGAGCTGCGCCCGCAGGCGCCGGAGCATATCCTGGCGGTGCTGGACAACCTGGAGAAAGCCTCGGCGCATGAGCTGGAGCTGATGGCCGACGCCTTGCTCAACCGCGAGTTCGGCAAGGTAGGCAGTGAGAAGGCGCCGTTCCTCTGGGCCGCGCTGTCGCTCTATTGGGCGCAGATGGCCAGCCTGATCCCCGGCAAGGCGCGCGCCGAATACGGCGAGCAGCGCCAGTTCTGCCCGGTGTGCGGCAGCATCCCGGTCTCCAGCATGGTGCACATCGGCACCGTCAACGGCCTGCGCTACCTGCACTGCAACCTGTGCGAAAGCGAATGGCACGTGGTGCGGGTGAAGTGCAGCAACTGCGAGCAGACCCGCGATCTCAACTACTGGTCGCTGGACAGCGAGCAGGCGGCGGTGAAGGCGGAAAGCTGCGGCGACTGCGGCACTTACCTGAAGATCCTGTATCAGGAAAAAGACCCGCAGGTCGAAGCGGTGGCCGACGATCTGGCTTCGCTGGTGCTGGACGCCCGCATGGAAGAAGAAGGCTTTGGCCGCAGCAGCATCAATCCGTTCCTGTTCCCGGCGGAGTAACCGCCCGGCCCCGTTCGCGCGGGGCCGGACCAGCAATTTCAGCACGGGCTTCTGGCATTCGCCCGGACGAGTTGCTACGTTTAGGCCATAACGCGCCAAGCGAAAGGAACCACGATGTTAAACACCCTGGCAAAACTGACCGCGGTCGCCGTGCTGGCGGTCGGACTGGCGGCCTGCGACAACAAAGACGACACCAAACCGGCGGTGCCGCCACCGGACACCAAGCCGACCGTGACGCAGCCCGCGCCACCGCCGCCGCCTGCGCCGGTAGAAACCCCGCCCGCGCCGCCGGGGCTGAACGTGTCGCTGCAGAAGGGCAAAATCACCTTCGAGCTGCCGCCGGGCTTTAGCGATCAAACGCTGAACAGCGGCATCATCAACGACAGCACCTCCACCATTCAGCGCTTTCTCGACGGCAAGTCGCGCCAGAGCGCGGTCTCTTCCGAAGTGATCCCGCCGGACGGCATGAAGCTCAACACCAGCGACAAAATGCTGAAAGAGCTGGCGCAGAGCGCCATCACGGTGCTGGCCGAGCGCTATCAGAATATCCAGACCACCAAAGAAGAGAACTTCAGCGTCGGCAAACAGAAGTTTCGCCGGGTGGATACCGAGCAGACCGTCAACGGGCAAAAGGTGGTCTCCACGCTGGTGTTGACGGTGTTCAACAAGCGGGTGGTGACGCTGCAAATGCTGTCGCCGGCCAAAACGCCGGAAGTGCATCAGGCGCTGGTGCAGCGGATTATCGATACCCTGGCGGTGAAGTAAGGGCGCCGCGCTGCGGCCAGGACGAAGCGGAGGAGATCGGATGAAGCTTATCGGTAGTTACACCAGCCCCTTTGTGCGCAAGATTTCCGTGATGCTGCTGGAAAAAGGGATCGCGTTCGAATTCGTCAACGATCCGCCGTATGAGCCCGGTAGCCGGGTGAAGGCGTTGAACCCGCTTGGCAAGGTGCCGGTGCTGATCGCCGATGACGGCGAGGTGTTTTACGACTCGCCGGTGGTGGCCGAATACCTCGAACTGCTGACGGTGGAGCCGGCGTTTTTGCCGGCCGAACGCGCCGCCGCGCTGCGCGTCCGCCAGGTGGCGGCGCTGGCGGACGGCGTGACCGAAGCGGCGGCGACCCTGTTTCGCGAAAGCCGGCGCGCGCCGGAAAAACAGGACGAAAACTGGATGCTGCGCCAGCGTGACAAACTGACGCACGGGTTGGATGCGCTGGAGGCGCTGGCGAGGGACAAAACGTGGCTCAATGCCGAGCGGCTGACGCTGGCGGATATCGCCACCGGCTGCGCGCTGGGCTACCTGAATTTCCGCCGCATCCTGCCCAACTGGTGCGTCGGGCGCCCGGCGCTGGTCAAGCTGGCCGAACGCCTGTTCGCCCGTGAAAGCTTCGCCCGTACCGCGCCGCCCTGAACGTTCTTTTCTCCCCGCCGCGGCGGGGTTTTGCTATGCCGATACGTCTAAATTGAAAACCGAGCGACCATGAGCACTGAACCCCACCTTCTTTACAGCCAACTGCCCGCCATCGACCGCCTGCTGCGTGAACCCGCGATTGAACCGCTGGTGGCGCAGCATGGCCAGACGCTGATCGGCGAACTGCTGCGCCGGCTGCAGGCCCAGGCGCGTGACGCTATCAAGCAACAGCAACGTTTACCGGCCTGGTGCGGCGACTGGCCGCAGGCACTGCGGGCGGAGCTGGCCCGGCAGCAACGCCCGGCTTTGCTGCCGGTGTTCAACCTCAGCGGCACCGTGCTGCACACCAACCTCGGGCGCGCCCTGCTGGCGCAGCCGGTGAAGGAGGCGGTGAGCGCGGTGATGGGGGAGGCGGTGACGCTGGAGTACGATCTCGACGGCGCCGGGCGCGGCCATCGCGATCGGGCGGTGGCGGATCTGCTGTGCAGGCTGACCGGCGCGGAGGACGCCTGCATCGTCAATAACAACGCGGCGGCGGTGCTGCTGATGCTGGCGGCGATCGCCCCCGGCAAAGAGGTGGTGGTGTCGCGCGGCGAGCTGGTGGAGATCGGCGGCGCATTCCGCATACCCGACGTGATGCGCCAGGCCGGCTGCCAACTGGTGGAGGTCGGCACCACCAACCGCACCCATCTGAAAGATTACCGCCAGGCCATCAACGAGCAGACCGGCCTGTTGATGAAAGTGCACACCAGCAACTACAGCATTCAGGGCTTTACCGCGGCGGTCGACGAGGCCGAACTGGCGCAGCTCGGAGCCGAACAGGGCGTGCCGACCGCCACCGATCTGGGCAGCGGCTCGCTGATCGACATGGCGCAGTACGGCCTGCCCGCCGAACCGATGCCGCAGCGGCTGCTGGCCGCCGGCGTCGACTTGGTGACGTTCTCCGGCGATAAGCTGCTGGGCGGCCCGCAGGCCGGGATCATCGTCGGCAAAAAGGCGCTGATCGCCCGCCTGCAGCAGCACCCGCTCAAGCGCGCGCTGCGCGTCGGCAAGCTGACGCTGGCGGCCCTGGAGGCCACGCTGCGGCTCTATCTGCAGCCGGAAAAACTGGCTGAGCAGCTGCCGACGCTGCGGCTGCTGACCCGCCCGCAGCAGGAGATGCAACTGGCGGCCGAACGGCTGCTGGCGGCGCTGGCGCCGCGGTTCACCGCCGATTTCGAGCTGCGCGCCGAACCGTGCTGGTCGCAAATTGGCAGCGGTTCGCTGCCGGTGGATCGCCTGCCCAGCTATGCGCTGACCTTCACGCCGCGCGACGGCCGCGGCGCCACGCTGGAAGCGTTGGCCGAACGCTGGCGCCGCCTGCCGCAGCCGGTGATCGGCCGCCTCGGTGACGGCCGGCTGTGGCTGGATCTGCGCTGTCTGGAACAGGAAGGGGCGCTGATCGACGCGCTGAGCGCCTCATGATCATCGCCACCGCCGGCCATGTCGATCATGGCAAAACCACCCTGCTGCAGGCGATCTCCGGGATCAACGCGGATCGCCTGCCGGAAGAGAAGCGCCGCGGCATGACCATCGATCTGGGTTACGCCTACTGGCCGCAGCCGGACGGCCGGGTGCTGGGCTTTATCGACGTGCCCGGCCACGAGAAATTCCTCGCCAACATGCTGGCGGGCGTCGGCGGCATCGACCATGCGTTGCTGGTGGTGGCCTGCGACGACGGCGTGATGGCGCAAACCCGCGAACATCTGGCGATCCTGCGCCTGAGCGGGCGCCCGGCGCTGACGGTGGCGCTGACCAAGGCCGACCGGGTGGACGCGGCGCGTGTCGGCGAGGTACGCCGCCAGGTGCGCGACGAACTGGCGCGCCAGGGCTGGCCCGATGCACCGCTGTTTGTTACCGCGGCGGCGGCGGGAGAGGGTATTGAGGCGCTGCGCGCGCATTTGCTGGCGCTGCCCTCCGGCGAGCACGCGCTGACGCGCCGTTTTCGCCTGGCGGTAGACCGTGCGTTCAGCGTCAAAGGGGCGGGGCTGGTGGTGACCGGCACCGCGCTCGGCGGCCGGGTGCAGGTGGGGGATACGCTGTGGCTGACCGGCGTCGACGCGCCGGTGCGGGTGCGCGGCCTGCACGCCCAAAATCAGGCCGTGGAACAGGCCCAGGCCGGGCAACGCATCGCGTTGAACATCAGCGGCGATGTCGATAAAGACCGTGTCGCGCGCGGCGACTGGCTGCTGGCGCAGCGTCCGCCGGAGGCGGCGGAACGCATTCTGGTGGCGCTGGAAGCGGATCGGCCGATTCGCCATTGGCAGCCGCTGCATCTGCACCATGCCGCCAGCCACATCACCGGGCGCATTTCGCTGCTGAACGATGGGCTGGCGGAACTGATCCTCGATCGCCCGCTGTGGCTGGCGGAGAACGATCGGCTGGTGCTGCGCGATATCGGCGCACGGCAAACGCTGGGCGCAGCCCGGGTGCTCAGGCTGAGCGCGCCCAAGCGCGGCAAGCGCCAGCTGGACTACCTGGCATGGCTGCAGGCCCTGGCGAACGCGCAAGACGATGCGCAGGCGCTGACGCTTGAGCTGCCGCACGGCGCGCTGTCTCTGACGGCGTTCGCCTGGGCGCGTCAGTTGACCGACGACGGCCTGGCGGCACTGCTGGCGAACCGCGATCTGCTGATCGTCGGTGACCGGGCGCTGGCGCAGGATCAGGTGCAACAGGCGGAGAGCCGGCTGCTGCAGGTGCTGGCGGAGTACCACCAACAGCACGCCGATCAGCTGGGCTTAGGGCGCGCCCGTCTGCGGCGCATGGCCCTGCCCCAGCAGCCGGAAACGCTGGTGTTTATGATGATCGATCGGCTGCTGAAGGCCGGTGCGCTGCGCAATACGCGCGGCTGGCTGCACCTGCCGGAACACGGTCTGGCGTTCAGCGCCGACGAGGCGCCGCTGTGGGCGCGCATCGAACCGCTGTTTGGCGACGAGCCGTGGTGGGTGCGCGATCTGGCGAGCGAACTGGGCGAGGAGGAGAGCCGGGTGCGGGCGCTGCTGCGCAAGGCGGCTCAGCTGGGCCATGTGACGGCGGTGGTGGTGGATCGCTATTACCTCAGCCGACGCATCGATCAGTTCGCGGCGCTGATCCGCGAGCTGGATGCTGAACGGGGCGGCGCCAACGCCGCCGACTTCCGCGATCGGCTCGGCGTCGGGCGCAAGCTGGCGATCCAGGTGCTGGAGTTCTTCGATCGCAGCGGCTTTACCCGCCGCAAGGGTAACGAGCATCTGCTGCGCGACGGCGGGTTGTTCGGCAACTGATTGCGTGTTTTTTGTTCTCTGATGGCGGTATAATCAGCTTTAATCACTTTGATTGATATTGATTGTACTGAGGAGCAAGACGATGAATACGAAAGTCATCACCGCTCATGTCCCGCTGCCTTTGGCTGAAAAGGTGGATGAAATGGCCGCCAAACTTGACCGCTCACGGGGATGGATAGTGAAGCAAGCCCTCACCGCCTGGCTCGAGCAAGAGGAAGAGCGCCGTCGGTTAACGCTGGCGGCGCTGGCCGATGTCGAACAGCAAAACGTTATCGATCATGAATCGGTAGAAGCCTGGGCTGCCAGCCTGGACAGTGACGATCCGCTGCCGGTACCGCGCTGATGGAGTTAAAATGGACGAGTAAGGCGCTATCGGATTTGGCGCGTTTGTTTGAGTTTCTTGCCTTGGCTAACCGTACTGCGGCAGCGAATTCGGTGAAGGCCTTGGTCGCCGCACCTAAAGCGTTGCTTGATAATCCTCGCCTGGGTGAAAGACTGGACGAGTTTTTACCGCAGGAAGTGAGGCGTATTCTGGTCGGCCGTTATGAGATACGTTACCAGGTGCAGCCGGCAACGATTTATGTTCTGCGTATTTGGCATACCCGCGAAGAGCGATAGGCCGAATTCCCCTACCCGATAAATCTGACGGCGGCCCGGCTGACGTCGGGCGTCTGGGCGGTCAGAAACGCCTGTAAGCGTTCGATCAGCGGCCGCTTCGCCGATTCTTCCGGCCAAACCAGATAGTAACCGTCGCCGGTACGCACGGCGGCGTCACAGGGCAGCGCCAATAACCCCTCCTCAATCGTCCGCAGGCTCAGCGCCAGATCGCCGATCGAGACGCCGTGCCCGGCGATGGCCGCCGTGTTGCCCTGTTCCAGCGAATCAAATACCTGGCCGCGCGTGAGATCGATCGGGGCCGCGATGCCGCTTTTTTTCAGCCAGCGCCGCCAGTCGCGCCGATCGGGCGAAGGGTGGATCAGCGGGCAGGCGGCGAGATCGCGCTGCCCGTCGGCGAGCAGTGCAGGGGCGCAAATCGGGATCAGCCATTCGTCGAACAGCTTGGCGGCGGCGGTGTTGGCGCCGAAGTGGCCGTTGCCGAGCAGGATGGCGCAGTCGTAGGGTTCGCTGAAAAAATCCACGCTGTCGATGTCCATCCAGACGCTGGCTGCCTGCACCTCGAACGCCTGCGCCGTTTGCCGGAACCGGCTCAGGCAGTCCAGCAGCCAGCGCAGGGTCAGCGTGGAGGGCGCCTTCAGCCGCAGCAGATCGCGGTGGCTTCTGAACAGCTCGCACGCTTGCTCGATGCGGCCAAACCCTTGCTGCAGCTCGGCGGCGAAGATTTTCCCCTGCGGCGTGACCTCGATGCGCGGGCCGTTGCGCTGGAACAGCCGACAGCCGAAGTGCTGCTCCAGCGTTTTGATGTGCTTGCTGACGGCGCTCGGGGTGAGATGCAGCTCCTCGGCGGCCAGCGTGAACGAGCCGGTGCGGGCGGCGCTTTCGAAGGCGCGCAGGGCGTAAAGCGGCGGAAGGGAACTGGCCATCGCGGCGTCTCTAATAATGAGTCTGATTCACAGTAAACGACAGGATTACTCCTTTTTCAAGGCGGGGGCGGCGGCAGGATAATGGCGCGACGCCAACTGACTGAATGTGAGTGAAATAAAGATGAACCTGTCGTTGCTGGCGGCGTATTTCGCCGCCATTTTCTTGCTGATCGCCACGCCGGGGCCGGTGGTGGCGATGGTGGCCAACACCGCGGCGCGCTTTGGCGCCCGGCGCGCGCTGTTGACCGCGCTGGGCAGTAATGGGGCCTCTTTGTTGCTGATCGGCATCGCCGCGCTGATTATCACCGGGCTGTTCGCGGTGGATATGCGCTTGCTGCAGTGGATAGGCCTGCTGGGGTGCCTGTTTATCGGCCGTATGGCGATCGTCTCGCTGTATGAGGATTTATCCGCGCGAACCCCGGATGCGCAGCCCGTTGCGCCGCCGCAAAAACGCTCGGCGATCCTGACCGGTTTTCTGGTGGGCATCGCCAACCCCAAAGACATTATCTTCTTCGTCGCTTTTTTCCCGCAGTTTATCGCCGTCACCCCCTCGATCGGCGCCAGCCTGACGCTGTTGACCGCGCTGTGGGTGCTGGCGGACTTCGCCATCTTGCTGGCCTATATCACCCTGCTGTCGGGAACGGCGCTGCAGCGCGCGCGGCGGGCGATCTCTGTCCTGTCGGCATCGCTGCTGTTGGGGGTGGCGGTGGTGGGAGCGGGGTATGCGCTGTGGGGTCTGCTCGGCTGAAGCCGCATAAAAAAACGCCGGTCGGGAAACCGGACCGGCGTTTATCGTGGCGTTTAAGCCGCGCCGGTCGGCTGCGGCGTGGGGTCGCCGTTGCGGCGTTTGCCGATAAACAGCGCCACCAGCGTCAACCAGCACAGGCCGCTGATGAGGTTGAACAGGTTGAACAGCCCGCTGCCGCCCCAGACGTAGGCGACCTTGGCCAGTTCGATGCCGACGGTGAACACCATCATGCTCAGCATGCCCATGGTGGCCGACACGGTGCCTTTGCTGACAGTGCTGGAGAACAGCGTCAGGCGGTACAGGCCGGCGTTGGCCAGGCCAATGCCGAAGGCGTATAGGCTCAGGCCGGCGGTCATCCACAGGTAGGCATGGCTGGAGAACTGGGTCGCCAGCGCGGCGATCAGCAGCCCCAGCAGCATCGGGCCCGCGCCCAGCTTGATCAGGCGCTCCACGCTGTTTTTGCCGGTCAGGCGCGCCAGCGTCAGGTTGCCGAGGATCAGCGCGCCGAACACCGGGATTTGCAGCAGGCCGTAATCCAGCGTCGACAGCGACTCACCGCTGATCAGGATCACCGGCGACTGGGCGATCCAGGCCAGCAGCGGCAGGCTGGCGAAACCGATCGCCAAAGCGCCGCACAGGAAGCGGCGGTTCCCCAGCACCTGACGGTAGTCGCGCCACAGGTTGGCGGCGGAAAACGCCTCGTCCTGCAGCGTGGCGGTTTCCGGCATCGCTTTCCACAGGCCGTAGAAGGCGATGGCCGCCAGCGCGGCGAACAGCACGAACATGCTCTGCCACGGCGCGACGTGGATCAGCGCCGCGCCGGCCAGCGGCCCGAGCAGCGGGGCGATCAGCGCCACGTTGGCCATCAGCGCGGTGATCTTGATGCACACCGATTCTTCAAACGACTCCTGGATGGTGGCGTAGCCGACCGCGCCGATAAAGCACAGGCCGATGCCCTGCAGGAAACGCATGGCGATGAACTGTTCGATGGTGGTGACCAGCAGGATCGCCAGGCAGGAGACGATAAAGAACGCCACCCCGGCCAGCATCACCGGGCGGCGGCCGCGGCGATCCGACAGCGGCCCGAGCAGCCACTGCAGGAAGATGCCGCCGGCCAGATAGGCGGTCATCGAGGTGGGTACCCACTCTTCGCCGGCGTTGAAATCCGCCACGACGGCCAGCATGCCCGGCTGAATCATATCGTTGCCGATATAAGTGGCGAACTCGAACAGCACCAGACAAAGAGGGAATAAAAGCGCCTGTCGGCCCAAACGTGCCGCAGGTGGTAATGTCGTTTTCATATTATTGTACTGATAGTAAAAGAGAAAAAGGAACTGCCAGGGCGGGAAGCGCAAACTGAGCGAGTTGTGGCGGCTATTTTGCCGCCAATTGTTCACCTTCGCAATCATAAGGTGTTGTTTAAGTGCATTCTGATATTTCGCTTTTGGGTTGTCGCCGAACGCCGTGCCCGATAACCTCTTCTTAACATATCAATATGACACAAGATCGGGCGAGCGTTTGAGCGAGAAAATCGGCTGGATAGACAACCTGCGGGCGATAGCGTGCATGATGGTGGTGATGATCCACGCCACTACCTATTACGTCACCAACGGCGCGGCGATAGGGCTGCACAACTGGGATATCGCCAACGCACTGAACTCGCTGTCGCGCGTGTCGGTGCCGCTGTTCTTCATGATTTCCGGCTACCTGTTCTTCGGTGAAAAGAGCGCCGGCCGGCGGCATTTCACCCGTATCGCCTGCTGCATTCTGTTCTACAGCGCCATCGCGCTGATCTATATCGCGGCCTTTACCAAGATCGGCTTCTGGCCGTCGCTGCGCGCCATCCTGCAAAAGCCAGTGTTCTATCATCTGTGGTTTTTCTACGCCATTACGGTGATTTACCTGCTGTCGCCGCTGATCAGCGTCAAGCCGGTGTCGCGCCGTTACCTGGCCGCCGCGCTGGTGGTGTTGGCGGCGATCGCCAACCCGAATACCGACAAGCTGACCTTCGGCAATGCGCACCTGCTGCCGGTTAACCTGTATATCTACGGCGATACCTTCTACTACCTGCTGTATGCACTGGCAGGGCGGGCGATTGGCATGATGGAGGCGCGCGGGCGCGCCGTGGGCTGGCTGGCGGCGCTGGGATTTGCGCTGTGCGTGGCGCTGATCGCGCGCGGCACCAAGCACCAGCTGTTCATCAACGGCAACTTCGCCGATACCTACTACATCTACAGCGGCCCGCTGGTGTTTATGGCGGCGGTGGCGCTGCTGGTGTGGGTGAAACACTGTTTGCCGCAGCCGATCGGTTGGCTGAGCGTATTTTCCCGTCATTCGCTGGCGATTTACGGTTTTCACGCCCTGATCGTCAACGTGATGCGCAATCGGCACCTGGATTTCACCGGCCACCCGCTGCTGGATATCTTCTGGGTGTTCGGCGTGGCGCTGGGGGGCAGCCTGCTGCTGTCTGCCGGCCTGCAGCGGCTGGATACCCGCCGGCTGGTGTCATAGCGGCGAGCGCTGGCGCTGCTGGGCGCGGCGCAGCTGCCGCCCGGAAGAAAAACCGGCCGCCAGCGCGGCCTTCTCCAACCCATACCCTTGCTGCAGGCGCTGTTGCGCCACCGCCAACCGCAACTGCTCATGATACTCCCGCACGCTGATGCCGACGTGGTTGCGAAACAGCCGCGCCAGGTGGCGGCTGCTGACGTGCGCCTTCTCCGCCACCTGCGGCACCGACCAGTCGGCCTCCGGCTCGGCGGCCATCACGTCCTGCGCGCGGTGTACCGCCGGGTGCAGGTGGTTGCGGTAGCGCAGCCAGGGTGACAGCTGCGGATCGTCCCCGGCGCGGCGGAAGTAGACCACCATGTCGCGTGCGACGTCGCGCGCCCGGCCGGAGCCGCAGTGGCGGTGGACCAGGTGCAGCGCCAAATCGATGCCGGTGGTGATGCCCGCGCTGGTGTAGACGCCGCGATCTTCGACGAAGATACGGTTCTCTTTCACCTGCGCCGCCGGCGCCTGCCGGCGGATACGTTCGATGACGTCGTGGTGGGTGGTGCACTGATAGCCGTCGAGCAGCCCGGCCTGCGCCGCCAGCAGCGCGCCGGAACAGATGCACACCAGGGTGATGCGCTGCCGCTGCAGATCGGGCCGCAGCGTCGCCAGCCAGCGGCGCGCCTGCTCGGCCTCTTCCCCGGCGAAATAGCGCTGCGAATCGCCGACGCCCGGCAGCACCAGAATGGCGCCGTCTTCCAGGCGTTCGGGCAACGGCTGCAGGCCGCTCAGCGTCATACCGATGGAGCAGACGATCTGCGGCGCCGGGCTGAGATAACGCAGGCTGAACTGCCCGGCGAGGCGCAGGGTTTCCGCCGGGCCGCTGACGTCCAGCGACAGCACGTTGGGCAACAGCAGAAAATAGACGGCCTGCGACATGGTTACTCCTGTGCGAGTTGCGCCAGCGCCTCATCCACGCTGGCGATGCGGGCGAAACGATCGACCAGTACGGTTTCAGTATGCCGCTTCAGCTGTGCAGGGGTAAAGGTTTCACCGTCGGGATGACGCATCGGGAAGGTCAGCGTCGCCTCGGTGACGAAGGTCACCCGATAACCGAGATCGGACGCTACCCGGGTGGTGGTTTCGCAGCACTGCTCGGTGCGGATGCCGGAGACGATCAGGTGGTTGATATCCCGCTCCCGCAGCCAGGCGTCGAGGCCGGATTCGGTCAGCGCATTGTGTACGTGCTTATGCACGGTGATATCCGCCTGGTGGGTGAGGAACGGCAGGCGCTGCACGTGGCCCGAAGCCAGCGAGAACGGCCCCTGTGGCGAAACGTGCAGCACGTCGACCAGCGCTGCGCCGCGTTGTTGGCAGCCCGCGATCAGGCGCGTCAGCGCCTGCTGAAACGCCGGCAGATCGTCCTCCTGCCAGAATGGACGGTGCTGGAATGATTGCTGGACATCGATGATCAATAACGCGCTCTGTGACATTTTCGGCCCTCCGCCTGTGTGTGTAGCGACCATCTTGCGCCGCACCTTACTCTGGCAGAAGGCCAAAAACGGCCATCATGATGACAACAGCGGACCGACCTTAGGCTTTGCTCACCTGGCCGGCCACCAGGCGCCCCTGATGGAAGGTGGCGCTGCGCGCCGGCAGGCGGGCGACCGCCTCGGCGGAACAGCTGGCGTTGACCAGCACGAACTCGGCGGCGTCGCCGGCTTTTGGCCAGGCGCGCTGGCCCTTATCGTCCAGCGGCAGCACGCCGCCGGTGGAGATGGCCATGGCGCGCGACAGGTGATACTCGTCGGAACCGCGGTACAGCTGGGCGTACAGATTGGCCTTCTCCAGGATGTCGCCGGTGCCGAACGGCGACCAGTGGTCGATCACGCTGTCGGTGCCGGTCATCACGAACACCCCTTTCTCACTGAGCTGCGGCAGCGGCATCATCAGGCCGCCGATCGGCACCGTGGAGGCGATGGTGATCTGCTGCGCCGCCAGCCGGGTGGCGGTTTCCGCCAGTTCGCCCGGCGTCAGCGTGGTCAGGGCGAAAGCGTGGCTGATGGTGACCTTGCCACGCAGCGCCGGGTTTTGCTCCACGGTGGCGATCATGTAGTTGATGGCGGCGACCCCGGCCGGGCTGGTCTCATGCAGGTGGATATCCACGCCTTTGCCGGTATCGAGGGCGATCTGGAACATGGCGTCGAGCGATTGCTCCATCGCGCCGTCGACGTTGGTCGGATCCAGCCCGCCGACGTACTGCACGCCCATCTGCATCGCTTCGCGCATCAGCGCATCGACCCTGGAGTGCAACAGCCCGTGCTGCGGGAAGGCGACGATTTCACAGCTGAAATCCGCCCGGTGGTTTTCCAGCGCGCGCTGCAGGTGCTCCAGGCTTTTCAGGCCGCTTACCGGATCGATATTGCAGTGGCTGCGCGCCACGGTGCTGCCCTTGGACTGCAGCAGAGCGATCAGGTTTTCCGCCCGCTGCTGCGAGGTGGGCAGCAGTTTCGGGATCAGCGTCTGCTCCAGTGCGATCATGTCCATGATGGTTTTGCCCTGGCGCGGGCGCGGCGCCTGCCACGGGCCGCTGTAGAAGGTTTTGTCCAGGTGGATGTGCATGTCGCGAAACGCCGGCAGCAGCAGCTGGCCCTGCGCCTTATAGCGGGGCACGCCGGCGGGCAACGCGGCGTTGGCGGCGTGAATGGCGGCGATCTTGCCGTCTTTGATCTCCAGCGTATACAGCGCGGTGCGGGTGCCGATCACCGTTTCGCCGTCGTATTCAAAGCCGTCTTCCAGCCGCACCTCGCTCAGGCAGTAGTGGCGATCGGTCAGGGTCATCGGTGCCGGTGCGCACTGCCCGTCGCCCGGTGAAGCGGCCTGCGCCATGCCGCCCGTCAGGCCGATCACCGCGCAGGCGGTGGTGAGTTTGCCGGTTTGGCTGAGGAAGGCTCTGCGGCCCGGTTGTTGAGGGTTTTCCACGTTCGGTTCCTTAATCCAGAGGTGAGGGGTGAAAACATCCCCCAATTTAGGAGAGGAACTGGCCGGTTGGCAGCGACATTTGCCACTGGTGACTATTCGATTTGGTAATGATCGGCGTCTGCTGGTGGGATGGTTCTCCTGGCTTGCTCTTTCGCAGCTTTAATGGCTACATTTGTAGTCATTAAAGCTACATTGAGGCCAGCGTGATGCACGATCCGATGCTCGAATTACTGTTCAGCGAATACCGTAGAAAAGTGCTAAGCCTGCTGTTTATTGAAGCCGGGCAGGCGTTTCATGTGCGAGAAATTGCGCGGCGCACCGCAACTCAGGCCGGGACTTTACATAAAGAGTTGAGCAGGCTGGCTGAAGGCGGCATCTTGCTCAGGCAGCGGCAGGGCAACCAAATTTGCTATCAGGCTAACGCCGATTGCCTGATTTTTCCCGAGTTGGCGGCGATTTTCCGCAAGGCTTGCGGGCCGGCTGCGCGCTTACGGCAGGTACTGACTGGATTTGGGGAAGACATCGAACGGGCTTTCATCTTTGGTTCCGTCGCCAGTGGCAAAGCGACGGCGGCCAGTGATATTGATGTTCTGATCGTCGGTAAACTGTCTTTTGCGGATGTGATTCAGGCGGTTTATCCGCTGCAGGAAACGCTGGGTCGGGAAATTAACCCCAAACTTTACTCGCCGGAAGAGTGGCGAGCAGCTTTGGCCGAGAACTCCGCGTTTATTCAGGACATTATGGATAAACCCCAACTTTGGATTGTGGGAGACAAGGATGACGCTGGACAATCTGGTCGGGCTGGGACTGGAGGTGATAACGCCTGACGCGGGGGCGATTAAAAAATTGTTGGCCGCCGCCGCTCGCAACCGACGCGATGCGGGTATCACTCAGCTCAGCAATGAGAGCCGTTTCGACACGGCATATAAGGCGGTCATGCAAATGGCTAATGCCGCTTTACAAGCCAAAGGGTACCGCACGCTGACCAGCAAGCCCGGCCATCACCAGATCATGATCCAATCGTTGCCGCTCACCGTAGGGCTGCCGCGCGAGGAAATGATCTGCCTGGACGCAATGCGAAAGCAGCGCAACGTGGCGGATTACTCCGGCGACTTGGTGACGGACGCGGCGATACAGGCTTGCCTTGAGCAGACAGAGGCGCTGTGGGGGCGGCTTATCGACTGGCTGCAACGTGAATATCCGCAGATAGTGGCGTAAGCGGCCTCACTTCAACCTGCAAAACACCGCCAGCCGCTGGGCCAGCGACAGCGTGGCGGCGGGAGCACCGTCGCGGTAGTAGAGCGCCAGTTCGAAGCTGTCTATCGGCGGCAATCCTTCGGCTTCGCCCAGCACCCGATGCGTGGGCAGACGGCAGCCGGCCGGCAGCAGGGTGATGCCCAGCCCGGCGGCGGAAGCGGCGGTCAGCGCCGCCAGACTGGCGCTGCTGTAGCCGATGCGCCAGCGTTTGCCGAGGTTGTCCAGCGCCTGGCACAGCTCGTCGCGGTACAGGCCGCTGAGCGGAAATACCGCCAGCGGCACCGGCGATTGCTCGATGGCCGGGAAGGCCAGGCTGTCCAGCCACAGCAGCGGTTCCGGCCGCGCGGCGCGCGGCGGTTGCCGGCGGCGCTGCTTCACCAGGATCAGATCCAGCTCTTCACGCGCGTAGGCGCTGTGCAGATCGGCGCTCAGGCCGCTGGCGACGTCCAGCCGCAGGTGCGGGTGCTCGCGGCTGAAGTCGGCCAGCAGTTCGGTGGTGGGCACGGCGAAATCCTCCGGCATGCCGATCCGCAGCACGCCGTCGCGCCAGATGCCGGTCAGCGCGTCGTGGGCTTCTTCATTCAGCGCGATGATGCGGCGCGCGTAGCTCAACAGCTTGACGCCTTCTTCGGTCAGCAGCACCTGATGCGAGGAGCGCTCAAACAGCGGCTTGCCCAGCATCTCTTCCAGCCGGCGCACCTGCTGGCTAACGGTGGACTGCGACAAAAACACCCGCTCTGCGGCGCGGGTGAAGCTGTTGCTGTCGCATACGGCGACGAAGCTGAGCAGCAGCTGCGGATTGAACATCGGGTAGCGATTCATTTTCCCACTGTTGGCTATTTTATTATTTAATTTCCCAATACTAGCGGCGTTGCCTACAGTAACGCAACGCTGCGGCGATCGCGCTGTGACGCTGCACTCTTCATTTCGCAGTACCAGGAATATACCTTGTTAAATCATTCTGTTAATTCACCTTCTTCGCGCCGCTGGTTCAACCCTCTGCTGCTGGCGCTGGTGTTGATCGGCCTGAACATGCGGCCGCTGTTGACCTCGATCGGCCCGTTGCTGCCGACGCTGCGCCAGGCCACCGGGCTGAGCTTTGGCGGCGCGGCGCTGCTGACCACGCTGCCGGTGCTGATGATGGGCCTGATGGCGTTGGCGGGTGGCGCCATCAACCGGCTGTTCAGCGAACGCAGCGCCGTGGCGTTGAGCCTGTTGGCGATCGGGTTGGGCGCACTTTGGCGCGAGCTGGCCCCCGGCAGCGTGCAGCTGCTGATGAGCGCGGTGCTGGGCGGGCTCGGCATCGGGGTGATCCAGGCGGTTATGCCCGGCATCATCAAGCATCATTTCCTCAACAGCATGGCGCTGGTGGCCGGGCTGTGGTCGGCGGCGCTGATGGGCGGCGGCGGGCTGGGTGCGGCGATCACTCCGTGGCTGATGAGCATAGGGCACGACTGGCACAGCGCGCTGGCCTGGTGGGCATTGCCGGCGCTGGTGGCGCTGCTGGCCTGGTGGCCGGTCAGCCGCGGGCTGTCGCGCCTGGGCGCAGCGGGAGAAAACCGCGGGCCAAGCCTGCTGCGCAACCGGCGCGCCTGGCTGCTCGGCGCCTATTTCGGCCTGATCAACGGCGGCTATACCAGCCTGATCGCCTGGCTGCCGCCGTATTACATGCAGCTCGGTTGGCAGCCGCAGGCCAGCGGTTCGCTGCTGGCGCTGATGACCTTCGGCCAGGTGGTGGGTGCGCTGCTGCTGCCGGCGCTGGCGCGCAATCATGACCGGCGGCCGCTGCTGTTGCTGGCGCTGATGATGCAGCTGATCGGCTTTATCGGCCTGATTTACCTGCCGCAGACGCTGCCGTGGCTGTGGGTGTTGGTTTCTGGGCTGGGGCTGGGCGGCGCGTTCCCGCTGTGCCTGGTGCTGGCGCTCGATCACCTGCACCAGCCGGCGGCGGCCGGGCGGCTGGTGGCCTTTATGCAGGGCGTCGGTTTCCTGCTGGCGGGCGTGACACCCTACCTCTCCGGCCTGCTGCGCGACTACAGCGGCGGCTTCGTGCTGGACTGGCAGATCCACGCGCTGCTGGTGGTGGTGCTGATCGCCATCACCTGGCGCTTCCACCCGCACAGCTACCGGCGGGCGTTCGCCGAATAATATTTCTGTCATTGCCGCTCCCTATAGTGACGTTGCTTTTACTTCTGGGCGATAACAACGAAAAGGGACCATGACATGCACAACACCAAAACCCGGCTGGCGCTGCTGGTCGGCTGCATGGCGCTGAGCGCCAACCTGTGGGCCGACGCGCAGCCGGTGCAAGCGACGCTGGCCGGGCATGCGCTGCTGCCGGTGAAATCCACCGTTTCCACGCCGAAGGACGCGCCGAGCGATCTGCAGCTGAGCGGTAAGTACACCAGCGGCAAACGCGTCACCGAGCTGGGCAGCGTGGCGGGCAAATCCGCCGATCGCCTGACCGGCCTCGGCCTGCCGATCGAAGGCCAGCCGCTGCAGGGCCACTCCGGCATCAAACACATGCCCGACGGCACCTACTGGGTGCTGACCGACAACGGCTTCGGCAGCAAGGCCAACTCGCCGGACGCCATGCTGTATCTCAACCACTACAAGATCGATTTCAAAGACGGCACGGTCGCGCCGCTGAAGACGGTTTTCCTGCACGATCCGGATAAAAAGGTGCCGTTCCACATCATCAACGAGAGCACCGAGCAGCGTTATCTGACCGGCAGCGATTTCGATCCGGAAAGCTTCCAGTTTGCCGACGATGCCTTGTGGATCGGCGAAGAGTTCGGGCCTTACCTGATCAAGGCCGACCTGAACGGCAAAGTGCTGGCGGTGTTCGACACCCAGGTGGACGGCAAGGTGGTGAAATCGCCGGACAACCCGACGCTGACCCTGCCGGGCGCGCCGGACGGCAAGCAGAACTTCCAGGTGGCGCGTTCCAAAGGCTTTGAAGGCATGGCCGCCTCGCCGGACGGCAGCAAGCTGTACCCGTTGCTGGAAGGGGCGCTGTGGGACGGCGAGCAGTTCGAGAACGTCGGCGGCAAACGCTACCTGCGGGTGCTGGAGTTCGACGTGAAACAGCAGGCCTGGACCGGCCGCAGCTGGCAGTACGTGCTGGAAGACAACCAGAATGCCATCGGCGACTTCAATATGATCGACGCCACTCACGGGCTGGTGATCGAGCGCGACAACGGCGAAGGCACGCCGGATAAAGCCTGCGCCGCCGGCGCGCCGACCGACAACTGCTTCAGCCAGGTGGCCAAGTTCAAGCGAGTGTATAAAATCGCTTTCTCGGACGCCAACGTCGGCAAACCGGTCGACAAACTGGCCTATATCGACCTGATGAACATCCAGGATCCGAACAAGCTGGCGCGCAAGCCGCTGAACGACGGCGTGCTGACCTTCCCGTTCTTCACCATCGAGAACGTGGACGTGGTGGACGCTAACCACATCATCGTCGGCAACGACAACAACTTCCCGTTCTCCTCCAGCCGCCAACCCAATATGGCGGATGACAACGAGTTCATCCTGCTGGACGTGAAGGATTTCCTGAAGTAGCGCTCCCTGGCCGCCGAATCGCCGGCGGCCGCCATTTCCCGCTTAGCGCAGCGAACAAACTGCGCTATAATCAGCGCCTTGCTTCTCCCTTCTCCAAGGAAGATCCTCGTCCCCGGTGGGGCGGCCGGACTTCAAATCCGGTTGGGGCCGCCAGCGGTCCTGGGCAGGTTCGACTCCTGTGATCTTCCGCCAATCAATATCTCCCAATCTCCCCTGTGATTGTCGGCTACGGTAGGGGTAATTTACTCCTCTCATTTTGTGATAGTGCGGCTTGTGTGGGTAGAAGAAACGTTCATGAAGAAGGACTACGAGGCGGTAAGCCTTGACGTAAAAACCGCTTACGCGGCCTTTTTATTTCTGAGGAACAGGGCAAGCAGATACAGGGCGCCCAGCGGCAGGGCCATGACAAAACAGAAGGCATAATACAGGATCAGCACCCCACCTTTGCCGATGGTATCGGCGAACAGTCCGCGGTGCCAAAATTCTTCACTCGTGAACCGCAGGGCGGCCGTTTCAATGCCTTTTTTAGCACAGGGATACAGTAAAAAGCTCAGGATGGAGAGGATCAACGAAAGTGCGATATTCACCATGTCCTGGAAAGAATAGATGTAATAAAGCGCGGTAAAAAAATAGGCCGCTCCCCACACCTGACTTTTCCAATAATACGCTTTGGTCATTTGTGCCTCCCTGGGCATGAGTTCCTTTCTGTTTCGTGCTTGGCGAAATGGAATACCGATGCCATTGCCCGCGTCGCGCGGTTTACCCAAGACGTCTGAGTATGCGCAGGGCTTCGGCAAAATGCCATGTTACCGGCTTATCTGGCAGGCGTATTTGGGTTCTGCCGCGAGCGTCTTCTCTCCCCAACACCTAACCCCTTCACTCCCTTTGCAAAAAGAACTGCTTGATGGTCTGCCGCAGCCAGCGGTGCGCCGGATCGCGATCGAGGCGAGGGTGCCAGGCCTGCACGATAAACACTGACTCCAGGTCGAGCGGCAGTTCGATCTCTGCTAACGGCAGGTGGATGTTGCTCACCCCCTGCAGCACGTGGCGCGGCAGCGGCAGGATAAAGTCCGATTTCATGGTCAGCAGCATTGCTGAATGGAAGCCCGGCAGGGTCAGGGCGACGTTGCGCTGCAGGCCGAGATCGCGCAGCGCATCGTCGATCGGCCCCTGGGTGCGCCCGCGGCGGGAGACGCTGATATGCGGGTAATGGGTCAGGGTTTCGGGCGTTACCCGGCTAATGATCGGGTGCCCCGGCCGCACCAACGCCTGAAAGGTGCTGGTGAACAGGCTCTGCGTCTTGATTTCCGGGTGCCAGTCGCGTGAGGAACCGATCACCAGATCCACCTTGCCGCTGCGCAGCGCGTCATCCTCGCCGTCGCTTTCGGCGATAAACTTCAGGCCGCTCAGCGGCGCCATGTCCCGCAGCGTCTCCAGCAAGCCGCCTGCCAGCGCGCCGATAAAAATGTCGTTGGCGCGAATGGTGAAGGTTCGGGTCAGCTTGCCGGGCTCGAAGGATTCATTCGGCGCGATCAGCGCGGCGGCCTGTTCGATGATATCACCGAGCTGGCGTTTCAACTCCAGCGCGCGCGGCGTCGGCACCAGATGCTTGCCGGCCCTGACCATGATCGGATCGTCGAACTGCCGGCGGATGCGCCCCAGAATGCGGCTCATCGCCGGCGCGCTCAGATTCATCTTCTCGGCGGCGCCGCTCACGCTGCCTTCTTCCAGCAGCAGATTCAGCGCATAGATCAGGTTGAAATCAATTTTTTGCGGCATGGCCTCTCCGGTGGGGGTGCGCTCAATGGATTGCGTTTTGTGCAACTAGTTAATTACATCATTTCATTTTAAACAATCGAAATAAGCCCGGATACTGCCCACGACAACAAAGATTGAGGCTGAAACAGCAGGAGTGGGGAATGGTTGAGGTGTCTGTTACGCCGCGCCAAAAAAATCGATGGCTCGCCAGCGCCGGCGAAATCAACGGCCGAACCTGGCTGGGGTTGTTCGGCGTGTTTTTGGCGGTGATGGCCAGCGGCGTGGGGGAAAACGCCAGCAAGTTCGCGCTGGCGGATATACAGGGCGGTATGCTGCTGAGCTTCGATGCCGGCAGCTGGCTGACCACCTGTTATGTCACCGGCTTTGTGATCGGTTCCGGGTTCACGCCCTGTTTTTGGCCGACCTTTTCGCTGCGCCGGGTGGCGTTGACGATGTGCGGCATTTACCTGGCCGGAGGGCTGCTGACGCCCTGGTTGGGAGAACAGTATGGCGCGCTGCTGGCGGTGCGCAGCCTGCAGGGCTTCGCCGGCGGCGCGTTGCCGCCGATGCTGATGACGGTGGTGTTGCGTTTTATGCCGCCGCTGATCAAGGTGCTGGGGCTGGGCGCCTATGGCTGGGTCTCCGCCTGGAGCGCCACGCTGGGCGCCACCGCCGCCGCCTTTGCCTTTCACTGGGGCTGGAGCGGATATTTCTACTGGAACCTGCCGCTGATGGCGATCGCCGCCGTGTGTATCGGCTACGGTCTGCCGCAGGATCCGCTGCGGCTGGAGCGCCTGCGGCAGTTCAACTGGCGCGGTCTGCTGCTCGGCGGCATGGCACTCGGCATGCTGACGATGGGCATCTCACAGGGGGAGCGCCTCGACTGGCTGAACTCACCGCTGATCTACGTTTTATTGTTGGGCGGCATCGGGCTATTGGCATTATTTCTGATGAATGAATGGTATCACCCGCTGCCCTTTTTCAATTTGCAGTTATTAAGCAAAAGGAATTTGTCCTTCTCCCTAATTACGCTGGGTGGCGTGCTGTTAATTATGGTGTCGCTGGTTAATATCACGTCGGGATATTTAGCCGCGATTCAGGGTTATCGTCAGGAACAAACCTCCGATTTGATGCTGTGGGTGGCGTTGCCGCAATTAATTACGCTGCCGATTGTCGCCATTATTTGCAATACGCCGCGGGTGGATTGCCGCTGGGTGCTGGCGATCAGCCTGCTGTTGATGGCCACCGCCTGCGTGCTGGCCGCCCAGCTGACGCCGGAATGGAACGGCGACACGTTTCGCGTTATCGCGTTGTTGCAGGCGGTCGCTCAACCGATGGCGATCATCCCCCTGTTGATGCAGGCGACCGGCGGGCTGTTGCCGACCGACGGGCCGTTTGCGGCGGCCTGGTTCAACGCGGTGAAGGGTTTCGCCGCCACCGCGGCCGGCGGCGCCATCGCGCTGCTCAGCCGGCAGCGCGGGGACTATCACGCCGGCACGATCGCCGACGGCTTTGGCTCGGCCTACAGCCGCGCATTGGGGTCGGCGGAGCAGTTGGCGCAGCTTGCCGCGCGGCAGGGACACGTGCTGGCCAGCGCCGATCTTTATCTGTTGGTTGCCGGCCTGGCGTTATTACTGACCGCGCTGATTTTATTTATGCCGACCCGTATTTATCCGCCGCGTTCGGTCGCCGCCTGACATTTTATCATCAGAAATAAATATTAAGTGGAGTCAATTTTATGGCTAACAAGAAAGTCGCCGTCGCCGTATTGGCGGTTACCGTCATTACGCTGGGGTTATTAATCAATAAATTCTTTATTAAAGAAACACAGCAGAATACCAACGACGCCTATATTCGCGCCGATATCTCGCGTATTTCTCCGCAGATTGCCGGTGAAATTGCGCAGGTGTTGGTCAGGGACAACCAGTGGGTCAAACAGGGTGAATTGCTGGCGGTGATCGACCCGCGTGAATTCAACGTCGCGCTGGCGCAGGCGACGGCGCAGGAGCAATCCGCCCGCGCCCGGCAGGACGACGCTAGGGCTAACCTCACCCGCCAGAGTGCGCTGATCGCCGCCGCGCTGGCGGAGCGGCAGGCGGCGCAGGCGGAGCTGGCGTTTGCGCGCCAGGAGCAGAATCGCTACCAGAGAATGGCCAGCAGCGGCGCGGGCTCCCAGCAGGCGGCGCAGCAGGCGACAACGCGGGTGCACACGCTTTCCGCCAATGTGGCGCAGGCGGAGGCGACGCTCAAAGCGGCGCGAAACATGGAGCAGGTGCTGCAAGCCAAGCTGGCGGACAGCGATGCCGAGCTGATGCTGGCGCAGGCCAAGAAAGCGATGGCCGAGCTGAACCTGTCTTACACCCGTATCACCGCGCCGATCGGCGGCGTGGTCGGCAAGAAAAGCCTGCGGGTCGGGGAGTTCGTCAAACCGGGCGATGCGCTGCTGGCCATCGTGCCGCAGGACAAGCTGTACATCATCGCCAACTACCAGGAAACCCAGCTGGAAAACATTGCGCACGGGCAGTCGGTGGACATCCATATCGATACCTTTCCCGGCCAAACGCTGAAAGGGCAGGTGGACAGCATTGCGCCGGCTTCCGGCGTCAGCTTCGCGGCCGTGGCGCCGGAGAACGCCACCGGCAACTTCACCAAGATCGTTCAGCGCATCCCGGTGAAGATCGTGTTTGATAGCAACAAGGAGCACGCCGCCTTGCTGAGCGCCCTGCGCGTCGGCATGTCCGCGGACGTCAGCATCAATACGCTGGACGGAGGCCTGCAATGAACAGAGCCGTGATCCCGCTGCTGTTGATTGCGCTGAGCGGCTGCCGGGCGGTAGGGCCGGACTACGCTCGGCCGCAGAACGCGCTGCCCAATAACTGGGGCGAGCAGGCCGGCGGCGGGGCGCTGCCGGTGGCCTGGTGGTCGATATTCAACGACGCGCCGCTGTCGCAACTGGTGCAGCGCGCGGCGGCCGGCAACCTGGATCTGCAGCTCGCCACGGCGCGCATGCAGCAAAGCCGCGCCCTGCTGGGCGTGACCGAGGCGGCGCTGATGCCGGATCTGAGCCTGGACGGCGCCTATCAGCGCCAGCGCGCCACCTCGGTGGGCAGCATGGATCCGTCCGGCAACGGCGGAGAGGCGGATTATAACCTCTGGCGCGGCGGATTCAGCGCCAGCTGGGAGCTGGACATGTGGGGCAAGCTGCGTCGCGCGTCGGAAAGCGCGCGCGCCGGCTTCGCCGCTTCGCAGGAGAATCGGCGCGCGCTGCTGACGTCGGTGACGGCGGAGGTGGCGAGCGATTATCTGCGCCTGCGCGCCACGCAGCAGCAGCTGGCGGTGGCGCAGGAAAACCGCGCCACGGCGTTGCGCACGCTGCAGCTGACGCAAAGCCGTTATCAAAGCGGCGCGGGCAACGAACTGGATATCGATCAGGCGCAGGTGCAGTTGGCGCAGGTGGATGCCCTGCTGCCGACGCTGGTCGATCGGCAGGAACGCTTGATCAACGCCATCAGCCTGCTGTTGGGCGAGCGGCCGGGCGCGCTGAAAGCGATGTTGTCGCCGACGGGGCCGCTGCCGACGCTGGCGCGCGCGGTGCCGATGGGCGTGCCGTCGGATCTGGCGCTGCGCAGGCCGGATATTCGCGAAGCGGCGGCGCGTTTGCATCAGGCGACCGCCGAGATCGGCGTCGCCACCGCCGACTACTATCCGCGCATCACGCTGACCGGCAACGCGGGCTATCAGGCGCTGGCGCTGGCGGATATGGGCAGTTGGTCCACGCATACCTTCGCCATCGGCCCCACCCTGTATCTGCCGCTGTTCGACGGGGGGAAAATCACCCAACGGGTGCGCCTGAGCGAATACCGGCAGCAGGAAATGGCCATCGCCTACCAGCAAACGGTGCTGCGCGCCTGGCACGAGATCGACGACGCGCTTTCCGGCTATCGCGCCCAGCAGCGCCGCCAGACGCACCTGGCCGAGGCGCTGGCCGCCAACCGGCACGCGTTTGCGCTGGCGCGCGACAGCTATCTGAACGGCGCCAGCGATTTTATCCATGTTCTGAGCACGCAGCGTGCGCTGCTGGATCTGCAGTCCGCGCAAATTGTTTCTCAGGAGGAGACGGCGATCGCCGTGGTGAATATCTATCGAGCGCTGGGCGGTGGCTGGGAACACACCTATCCGCCGGCGGCGCCACAGGAGAAGGATGATGCACAACACGCTGAATAAAATTGTCGATGAGATGCTGGAAAGGGACACCCGCCGCAAACGGGAGGCCCGGGTGAGCGCCGTGCGGCAAGTCACCGCCCGGATCCGCCGCATCACGTTGAGCGGCGACGATGTGGATAAGTTTATCGCCGATCCGCGCGCGCAGGAGCCGGCCAGCTGGGTCAAGGTGTTCTTCCCGTGGCGCGACACGCTGGCCGGACGGGCTTACACCCTGAGCGGCATCGACAAACTCGCCCGCACCTTCGATATCGACATGGTGCTGCACGGCGAAGGCCCGGCGTCGAACTGGGCGCGTGACGCGATGCCGGGCGACAAGCTGGGGTTTGCCGGCCCTTGCTCCGGCGGCTTTCGTCTGTTGCCGCAAACCCGCTGGCTGCTGTTGCTGGGCGATGAGACCGCGCTGCCCGCCATGCGCACCATCCTCGCCTCGCTGTCTGCCCCGTTGCCGGTGCTGTGGTTCGCCGAAGTGGGCGATGCGCAGGAAATTCAGGACGTCGATTGCTCCTTTTTGCAGGTGAACAGCTGGCAAATCCGCACCCGACATTTCGACAGCGTGATGAACAGCCCGCTGGTGCAGGCCGTCAGCCATTGCGAGCTGCCGCCCGGCGAAGGGCAGGTGTGGCTGGCCTGCGAACACCAGGTCGCCGCCTATCTGAAGGCGCGCTTTATCAACGAAATGGGCATCTCCCGCGCTGCGCTGTTTGCCAAGGGTTATTGGAAAAAGGGCGAAGCCAACTTCAAGGGTGCGATTTAACTCAGGTGAACGAGGGTTGTTATGATTGAGAGAGTGTTATTGGCGGTGGACTGTTTTGAACACAGCGGCAATGCCCTGGATTTTATGGCGCGCCTGCAAGGCAGCATCGGCGGCGTGATCGTACTGACGGTGGTAGACAATGCCTTCACGCTCAGCCGCAGCGGCCTGCGTTTCGACAGCGACGAGCGCGAGGAATATCCCGCCGCCCAGCGCGAAGAGGCGCTGGCGGAAAAGCAGGTCGGACAGGTGACGCGGGCGCTGAAACAGATGGGCTTCAACGCCCAGGGGCTGCTGGCCGCCGGGGCGCCCATCGAGGTGATCCCGGAACAGATGGCATTGTTCAACTGCGATTTGCTGATCATCTCGCACCGCCACCTGTCTTCGTTGGGGCGCTGGCTGAACGCCTCCGTCACGCGCGGCCTGCTGGATGAGATTGGCCAACCGGTATTGGTGATCCCGCGCTAAGCTATGGGTAAGGGCAGCCGCATGCGGCTGCGCGCGTTCGGCGACGAAGGCCGAACATACCGGAGGTCAACATGCGAAGCCTGGAAGATCAACTTGCCGCTTATGCCGCCTACCACCGCGATGCGCGCAATATCGCCACGCATTTTATCGGCATCCCGCTGATCGTCGTCAGCCTGCTGGCGCTGCTCTCCCGGCCGGCGTGGGGTGCGGGATGGCTGCCGTTTTCGCCGGCCTGCGCGGTGGCTATCGTCGCGGCCCTCTATTACCTGCGGCTGAGCCTGCGCCTTGGCGTCATGATGCTGGCGTTGCTGCTGCTGTGCCTCGGGTTCGGCGCCTGGGTGGCGTCGCTGTCGACGGCGGCGTGGCTGAGCATCGGCATCGGCGGTTTCGTCATCGGCTGGCTGTTTCAGTTTGTCGGGCATTTCTGGGAGGGGCGAAAACCGGCGTTTATGGACGACGTGACGGGTCTTATCATCGGCCCGCTGTTCGTGCTGGCGGAAGCCTGCTTCCTGGCCGGCGGGCTGCGCGAACTGCAGCGGAACATCGAGCTGCGCTCGGGCAAAGTGCGCAATGCAAAGCGCTAAACGAGGCGATTCCGATAGTCAGATGAAGAGCCTCTTTCAAAGAAAGAGGCTGAATGGGTTCAGATTAGGCGTGTTGGATCAATTTCCAGGTGACGCCTTTGCCGCCATAGGGAGGCATGATATTGCCTTTGGCGATTGGCGCTGTGGTTGAGGGTTTGCCAACCACTTCCCAGACACCGCTTTCCGGGCATTTCTGTCCTGTTGAGGCGGTAGTACCAATAGGTGACTTAGACATACGATCTTTCCTTAATCAAAGCGGCGCCACCATAGCGCCGGGCATAAAGATATTTACATGTTCGCTTATATATTCAACCCATAGGGGAGAATATGGAAGATAGGCATATTTTCTCTTTCTTATTTGGATTCTTTGACTTTTTTATTTACGTTTTTAATTTTTAAATATCAACTTATTTATCATTTTAATCTATGAGTTGTAATTATTTTTGAATTTAATTGTTTTGGAAGCTATCTGTAAAATGTTTTCAATTTCATTATGTTAGTTTCTTTTTGTGTATTCTGATATCAATGGTGTTTATTTGGCTTATATAATTCATTTCAGAATTATATAAGAATTTATTTTGTTGGTTACATTCATTGCGTGTATATCAGTGAGTTGGTAGGGCAAGGGTTTTCCATGCTATCGCCGATAACGCATAATCAGTAAGGAATATCGTTGGTTTTTCATTGGATTTATCCGGGCATGGTATGCGGAGGTTAAATACCCCAAGTGCAGAGTGATTCCCCTCGGCGCTTATCCTTCAGACGCATTAACGCCATTCTCCGCACGCATCGCCGCAATCGCGGTAAAGCAACCTCGATGCCCAATGCCGATCTCACCTCCTCACTTTTAACAAATTTGCAAAAGTCTTTTAGCCTCCCGCCTGCTTATCTTTGGTGTGATCAATGTCATACTTTCGGCATCTTAACTGTTCCCGCGCTTCGGCAGCGGAAAACCGGAGTTGTTGCATGAAAGTGAATTATCCCTTGTTAGCGCTGGCGGTAGGGGCGTTCGGCATCGGCACTACCGAATTCTCCCCCATGGGCTTGCTGCCGACCATCGCCAAAGGGGTGGACGTCTCCATTCCGATGGCCGGCATGTTGATCAGCGCCTACGCCGTCGGCGTGATGGTCGGCGCGCCGCTGATGACGCTGCTGCTGTCGCACCGGGCGCGCAGAAGTGCGCTGATTTTCCTGATGGCGATCTTTACCCTGGGCAACGTGCTGTCGGCCATCGCGCCGGATTACACCACCCTGATGTTGTCGCGCATCATCACCAGCCTGAACCACGGCGCCTTCTTTGGCCTCGGTTCGGTGGTGGCCGCCAGCGTGGTGCCGAAAGAGAAACAGGCCAGCGCCGTGGCGACCATGTTTATGGGGCTGACCATCGCCAATATCGGCGGGGTGCCCGCCGCGACCTGGCTGGGTGAAACCATCGGCTGGCGCATGTCGTTCCTGGCGACGGCCGGGCTGGGCGTGATCGCCATGCTGGGGCTGTGGTTCTCGTTGCCGAAAGGCAGCGCCGGCGCGCGCCCTGACGTGAAACGCGAGCTGTCGGTGCTGGTGCGGCCGCAGGTGCTGACCGCGCTGCTGACGACCGTGCTGGGGGCGGGCGCGATGTTCACGCTCTATACCTATATCTCGCCGGTGTTGCAGCACATCACCGATGCGACGCCGCTGTTCGTGACGGTCATGCTGGTGTTGATCGGCGTCGGTTTCTCCATCGGCAACTACCTGGGCGGCAAATTCGCCGACCGCTCCGAGAGCGCAACGCTGAAGGGTTTCTTGCTGCTGCTGGTGGTCATTATGCTGGTGATCCCGTTCCTGGCGCGCAGTGACATCGGCGCCGCGGTCAGCATGGTGATTTGGGGTGCGGCGACCTTTGCCGTGGTGCCGCCGCTGCAGATGCGCGTGATGCGCGTGGCCAGCGAAGCGCCGGGGCTGTCGTCTTCGGTCAACATCGGCGCCTTTAACCTGGGCAATGCGCTGGGTGCCGCCGCCGGTGGCGCGGTAGTCTCCGCCGGGCTGGGATACAGCTTCGTGCCGGTGATGGGGGCGATTATCGCCGGGTTGGCGCTGCTGTTGGTGTTGTTCACCAGCCGCGCCGCTGCAAAAGTCGTTTACGCCAACGGCTAAATACGCAGATGCGGCGGGCCTGCTCGCCGCATCTACTCAAAGCCGAGCAGGCTGAACGCATCGTCCTGCGGGGCGTAACCCAGCAGGCGACGGGTCTCTTCCAGCGATAAACGCGTGTAGCGGTTATTGGAAACCCCGTGCACCACCGCATATTGCACCCCTTCGACGCGAATGCAGCGCTCCAGCAGATCGGCGGCGTCGCGATGGCTGAGGAACGCGCTCATGTCGCGAGCGCTGAGCCGATCGCCCGGGCTGAGGGTGGTGAAGTTGGCGATGCGCACCGACAGGGCGGAAAGCCCTTCCTGATGGGCGAAGTAGGCGGCGATGCCTTCGCCGAAGGCTTTGCTGGCGCCGTACAGGTTCTTCGGCTTCGGCGCGTCGTCCGGGCGGATTTGGTAATCGAGCGGGTAGCCTTCCACCGCCTGCGCGCTGCTGGCGAACACCACCCGGCGGCAGCCGGCGTCTTTCGCCGCGCGGAAGATATTGAAGGTGCCGAGAATGTTGTTGTCCATCAACGAGCCGCAGAAGTCGGCATCGGGGGAGGGATCGGCCGCCAGATGCAACACGGTGTCGATATTGGCGCAGGCCGCGCGGCAGGCGTCGAGATCGGCGATGTCGAAGCTGATGACTTCGTCGCCCGGCTGCCGATCGCTCAGCAGGCTGATGTCTCGTTCCGCCAACCGTAGCGGGTAGCGATCGCCCATCGCCAGACGAAACGCCGTGGCTACCCGGCCGCCGGCGCCGGTGATCAGAATCCGTCCCAACTCAGTCCGCAACGTCATGGTCGCTGTCATCCCTACAATCGATTACGCGTTGACCAGTAATAATCGCCCGCGTGACTTTTGTCCAGTCGTTTTAATTAGTCTCTCTGATGTTTCTGTCGCCATCGTCAATTGCGCACGGTGATTTTTGCGCGGGTGAATATCGTGGGATGTTAACGATGCGCAATCAGGTTTGGCGATCTATTTACCTTATGGATTGCGGGTTGTGACGAAAAAACGAGGACTGGCAGTGGATGAGCGAGCGCTTTGCTTTCGCTTGATAGTGAATTATTAGGTTAGTTAATCTTATGTTTTTGGGCGAAGCGGAGCGGTACTCCGCCACCCCTTTCCATTCTATCGCCTGCGCGATATATCACCGTGGCGCTGAAGCCGATAGAGGGCGGCAGGCCTTATTTGCCACCCCGGGACGGTTTTGCCCACCCGATCACAGTTCGGCAATTTGCCGGCGCAAAGCCTTGCGCCGGCAAAATCCGCGGTGTTAACGTCATAACTCAACCGATTTAGGGTTGTTACTGCTACGGCAGGCAAAACCTAAACCTCGCGTTTCTGTTCCCCGATGGGGCAGAGGCCGCGAGGTTTAGGTTTTTTTTTGCGCCGAATTCCACCTCAGCGCCAGGCCAGCGGGGGGAGGGGAGCGGCAGAACGCGAAGTCTAAGGATAACCGTATGAAATATGACACATTAGCCAGTGAGATTTTGGCCGGCGTCGGTGGCCGCGACAATGTGAAAAGCCTGGTGCACTGCGCCACCCGCCTGCGTTTCAAGCTGCGCGATGACACTCGCGCCAACGCGGCAGCGCTGAAGAAAAATCCTGGCGTCATCATGGTGGTAGAGAGCGGCGGCCAGTTCCAGGTGGTGGTGGGCAACCACGTGGCGGAGGTGTTCGACGCGGTTAACCGCGTCGGCGGATTGGCCGACGGCGCGCCGTGCGACGACGCGGGCGGCAAAAAAGACAACCTGCTCAGCCGCTTTATCGATCTGGTGTCCGGCATTTTCACCCCGCTGCTCGGGGTGATGGCCGCTTCGGGGATCCTGAAAGGCTTCCTGGCGCTGAGCCTGGCCTGCGGCTGGCTGCTGGAGAGCGGCGGCACCTTCAAAATGCTGTTCGCCGCCAGTGACTCGCTGTTCTACTTCTTCCCGATCATGCTCGGCTACACCGCCGGGAAAAAATTCGGCGGCAACCCCTTCGTCACCATGGCGATCGGCGGCGCGTTGACGCATCCGCTGATGATGGCGGCGTTCGAAGCGGCGCAGCAGCCGAGGGCGGTGCGCGAGTATTTCTTCGGCATTCCGCTGACCTTCATCAACTACAGCTCGTCGGTGATCCCGATCATCTTCGCGGCCTGGGTATCTTGCCGCCTGGAGCCGCTGTTTAACCGGGTGATCCACAGCGCGCTGCGCAATTTCATCACGCCGCTGCTGTGCCTGGCGATCACCGTGCCGTTGACCTTCCTGCTGATCGGCCCGGCGGCGACCTGGCTCAGCCACCTGCTGGCCAACGGCTATCAGAGCATTTACGCCTTTAACCCGATCATCGCCGGCGCCTTTATGGGGGCGATGTGGCAGGTGTGCGTGATCTTCGGCCTGCATTGGGGATTGGTGCCGTTGATGATCAATAACCTGAGCGTGCTGGGGCGCGACACCATGGTGCCGCTGCTGTTGCCGGCGGTGATGGGGCAGGTCGGCGCCACGCTGGGCGTGATGCTGCGCACCCGCGACACCAAGCTGCGGGCGCTGTCCGCTTCGGCCATCGGCGCCGGGATCTTTGGCATCACCGAACCGGCGGTGTACGGGGTCACGCTGCCGAACAAACGCCCATTCATCTTCGGCTGCATCGGCGGCGCGCTGGGCGGTGCGGTGATCGGCTACTTCCAGACCTCGGTCTACTCGTTCGGCCTGGTGAGCGTCTTCACCTTCGCGCAGATCATCCCCGGCGGCGGCATCGACGCCACGGTATGGGGCGCGATCGGCGGCACCCTGCTGTCGTTCGTGTTCGCCGCGCTGGCCAGCTACCTGTTCGGCGTCGCGCCGGCGGAAGAGACGGCGCAGCCTGAAGCTGCCGCGCCGCTTAACCGCAAACAGGCCATCCTCAGCCCGATCGCCGGCGACATCGTGCCGCTGGATCAGGTGAACGACGCGACCTTCGCCAGCGGCCTGCTTGGGAAAGGGGTGGCGATCGCGCCGCAGCAGGGGCGCGTGGTGGCGCCGGTGAGCGGCAGCGTGGCGTCGCTGTTCAAAACCAAACACGCCATCGGCATCGAATCGGACGACGGCGCGGAGATCCTTATCCACGTCGGCATCGATACCGTGAAGCTGGGCGGGGCGCATTTCACCGCCCACGTGCGGGAAGGCGAGCGGGTCGCCCCGGGCGATCTGCTGATCGAGTTCGACCAGGCGGCGATCCATGCCGCCGGCTATGACACCACCACGCCGATCATCATCAGCAACAGCGATGACTACGTGGACGTGTTGACCAGCGGCCTGTCTCCGGTGCAGGAACAGGCGCCGCTGCTGACTTTATTACGTTAATTGAGGAGCAAGCGATGAACGGCAAGTTTCCGCAACATTTTCTGTGGGGCGGCGCGGTAGCGGCGAACCAGGTAGAAGGCGCGTATCAGGCCGACGGCAAGGGGCTGTCGACCTCCGATCTGCAGCCGCAGGGCATCTTCGGCGCCATCACGCCGCGCACGGCGGGCGACAGCGGCATCAAGGACGTGGCGATCGATTTCTATCATCGTTACCCGGAGGATATCGCGCTGTTCGCCGAAATGGGCTTCAAGTGCCTGCGCACCTCGATCGCCTGGACGCGTATTTTCCCGCAGGGCGACGAAGAGACGCCGAACGAAGCCGGGCTGGCGTTCTACGATCGGCTGTTCGACGAGATGGCGAAGTATGGCATTCAGCCGCTGATCACGCTGTCACACTATGAGATGCCTTACGGCCTGGTGAAGCACTACGGCGGCTGGGGCGATCGGCGCACCATCGATTTCTTCGAACGCTATGCGCGCACCGTGTTCGAACGCTACAAGCACAAGGTCAAACACTGGCTGACCTTCAACGAAATCAACATGTCGCTGCACGCGCCCTTCACCGGCGTCGGCCTGCCGCAGGAGAGCGACAAGAGCGCCATCTATCAGGCGATCCACCATCAGCTGGTGGCCAGCGCCAAAGCGGTGAAAGCCTGCCACGAGATCGTGCCGGAGGGCAAAATCGGCAACATGCTGCTGGGCGGCATTCTGTATCCGCTGAGCTGCAAGCCGGAAGATCTGCTGGAAACCCAGCGGCAAAACCGCGACTGGCTGTTCTTCGGCGACGTGCAGGCGCGCGGTTATTACCCGGCCTATATGCAGCGTTTTTTCCGTGAAAATGGCATTCAGGTGGCGATCACCGAGGAAGATCGGCAAACGCTGCGCGAAACCATCGATTTCATCTCGTTCAGCTACTACATGAGCGGCTGCGTCACCGCCGATCCGGAGCAGTACGAGACGGCGCGCGGCAACATTCTCGATATGGTGCCGAACCCGCACTTGGCCAGCTCGGAGTGGGGATGGCAAATCGACCCGATCGGGCTGCGCTACCTGCTCAACGTGCTGTACGACCGCTATCAGAAACCGCTGTTCATCGTCGAGAACGGTCTGGGTGCCAAAGACTGCGTCGAGGCCGACGGCAGCATCCACGACGACTACCGCATCAACTACCTCAATGACCATCTGGTGCAGGTGGCGGAAGCGATCGACGACGGCGTCGAGGTGATGGGCTACACCAGCTGGGGGCCGATCGATCTGGTCAGCGCCTCGAAGGCCGAAATGTCGAAGCGCTACGGCTTCATTCACGTCGACAGGGACGATGCCGGCAACGGCAGCCTCGCGCGCCGCCGCAAGAAGAGTTTCTTCTGGTATCGCGATGTGATCCACAGCAACGGCGCCAGCCTGAAAGACCGACGCTAACCTCTAAGCCCGGCGGCAAGCGCCGGGCATTAACCTAACGTTATTCGCTGCTGTTCATGATGGGAAATTCTCTCCCAGGGAATGCTGTTGCCCGCAGTCAGCCGTTATGCGGAGAAATATAATAATGATGAAAAGCTTATTACCTCGTTCCATGACCCTGGCGGCGCTGGTGCTGCTCTGTAGCCAGGCGCAGGCGGAAACGCTGCAAACCGGCAAGGACGTTGAAGCCCCCACCGCCAAATGGGAAGGGGTGGCGCTCGGTTTTGAGCCGCCGCAGCCTGGGCTGTTGGGGGATATGCTGGGGATCAGGCCGATCCTGGAGGATCATGGCTTCCACTATAACCTCGGCTACCTCAGCCAGCTGTCGTATAACGCCGGCGGCGGTTACAACCACGATAAACAGGCGTCGTATATCGACCAATTTTCGCTGACCTTCAGCCAGGATTTGCAGGCGCTGACCGGCATTCCGGACGCGGCGATCGAAGGCAATATCGTCAACCGCAACCATGACAACAACCTGACCCGCGATCGGCTGCAGGATCCGCGCGTCGGCCTGACCGATCTGTCGCAGGAGAGCTTTGGCGGGCAGTCGATTACCCGCCTGGGCTGGTTGACCTTCAGCCGGTCCTTCCTCGATCGCCGGCTGCAGTGGCGCATCGGCATGATGAACAAGGTGCAGGATTTCGATCAGATCATCCCCTGCGATTTTCAGACGCTGACGCTGTGCGGCGGCAAGTCTGCCAACTCGTTGACCTGGTACAACTGGAACGTGCATTACTGGGGCACCACGCTGCAATACAAGCTGACCGACGGCCTGACGCTCAAGGGCGGCGTGATGGAGCAGAACCCGAGCGCCCCCAGCCGCAGCCACGCCTGGAGCTGGTCCACCAAGGGCAGCAAAGGCTTCCTGTTGCCGATGGAGCTGGAGCTGAAAACCCACGCCGTCAACCAGCTGCCGGGAGTGTATAACCTGGGCGTGCTGTTCACCAACGCGCGCCAAAGCGATCTTTATGAAGGGGTGTCCGGTGGGCCGGGCGCCAGCGATCCGCAGGGCTATCGCAGCCACGATCGCACCTGGTTCCTGTATACCGGTTTCAACCAGCAGGTGACGCGCCATGCGGATGACGTCAACCGCGGTCTGAGCGTGTTTTACAGCCTGGGGCTGGGGGATCGGCGCAGCAACTACCTGCACTGGTCTACCTCGACCGGCATTCGCTATCGCGGGCTGTTCGATGCGCGGCCGGACGACTGGCTGGGGCTGGGCGTCTCGGTGGTGAAGCTGAGCGACCGCTATAAAGATAATCAGCGTTATCTCAACCAAATCAACGGCGTCAGCGATTATCACGATCCGAGCTACCGGCCGGTGCCGGGCCACTCGGTGACGGCGGAGCTCTATTATCGCGTGAACGTCACGCCGTGGTTGCAGCTGCAGCCGGGCCTGCAGTACTGGCATCACCCGGCGGGCGTCAGCGAGACGCAGGACGCCTGGGTGACGGCGTTGAAAACGGTGGTGACCTTCTGATCAGGCCGCGTCGCTCTCGCGGTAGCGCCGGCGGGCGTGTTCGAACCAGCTGGCGGGCACGTTGTGCGGCGGCTGCTGCAAGCGGAGCAGCCCTTGCTCAACGATATGGCTGGCCTGGCGCCACAGCGTCGGATCGCCTTCGGTCAGCACCTCCAGCAGGCGCTGTTTCTCGATCAGGTAGGTCTGGGCGAAGTGGCTGTCATAGTCCAGCAGCGAGCGGGTGTTGTCGATCAGATCCGCCAGCTTGATGGTTTTGGCCTGCGGCGATGCGCCGGCGCTGTGGCGCCGATCGCGGTTTTTGCGCTCGAAGCGGTTGCCGTCCTCGGCGCGGCTGACGTTGGTCAGCATCCGCACCAGCTCCGCCACCTTCGGCCCGAAGTGGCTTTCGATATCGCCGAGGGTGGTGGGCGTATCTTCCACCGTGTCATGCAGCCAGGCGGCCGCCAGCATCTCTTCGGTGTGCGGCACGCTGCGCACCAGTTCCATCACCGCCTGTGGGTGGACGATGTACGGATCGTCGGTGTATTTGCGGCGCTGATCGATGGCCGCATGCGCCTTGGTGGCGTAGCGGCGCGCGCGTTCTACAAGCGTGTTCGTCATTTCCTTTCCCTCCGAGCATCCTCTGCATAAAAAAAAGGTAGCATACCTCACAAGAAATAGCTTGCGATTACATCGTGCGCTATCTATATTCAGACACATGAAAAGCACCGATACCGAACAACCCCACGCGAAGCATCTGCTGCAGCTCGATCAGCAGCTCTGTTTCGCGCTGTACTCCGCCAACCTGGCGCTGCACAAAGTTTATCGCAAGCTGTTGAGTCAGCTCGAACTCACCTACCCGCAATACCTGGTGATGATGGTGCTGTGGGAGCGCGATCGGGTGACGGTATCGGATATCGGCGAGCGGCTATTCCTCGATTCCGCCACGCTGACGCCGCTGCTGAAGCGGTTGGAAACCGCCGGTTTGCTGGTGCGTTATCGCGCCACCGCCGACGAGCGGCAGGTGATCATTGCACTCACCGAAGCCGGCCGCGCGCTGCGCGAGCGGGCGCAATCGGTGCCCGAGGCGGTGATGTGCGCCACCGACTGCAGCCTGGACGAGATCGTCTCGCTCAAACAGCAGCTGGAAAAGCTGCGCGGCAGCCTGATCGATCAGATTTGACCCGCCGCCGCCGGACGCAAGAACGGCAGGGGTGGTCTACACTGGTTAATAAGCGTCAAAAATAAGTAGTGCGCGATTTAATCGCAAAAGATAAATATGTGACCGGCTTTACCTCGTGGAAGCCGTAGTCATCTCGCCAACCAGCAAGAAGGAATGAACGATGTCTATTGAGAAAGTGGTTTACCGCGCTCACGCCACCGCAACCGGCGGCCGCGACGGCCGTGCGACCTCCTCCGACGGCGTGTTGGACGTGAAACTGGGCGTGCCGAAAGAGATGGGCGGCGCCGGCGGCGAAGTCACCAACCCCGAGCAGCTGTTCGCCGCCGGCTACTCGGCCTGCTTCCTCGGCGCGTTGAAGTTTGTCGCGGCGAAAGAAAAGGTTAAAATCCCGGCCGAAGCGAAGATCGACGGCACCGTCGGCATCGGTGAAATCCCGAACGGCTTCGGCATCGAAGTGCAGCTGGATATCTCGCTGCCGGGCATCGAGCGCAGCGTGGCGGAGGATTTGGTGAAAAAGGCGCACGTGGTGTGCCCATACTCCAACGCCACCCGCGGAAATATCGATGTGACTCTGAACGTTAAGTAAGATTTTATCCTTATCGCGAAAAAAATGGAGGGTTTGACCCTCCATTTTCTTATCTGCCCCGCTTGAAAGCCGTTTGCAAAAAGCGTAAAAATTGCCCGTTTTGTGAGAATTCTCTTGATTATTACCCGCAAAATAACGCTTATTGCCGGTTGGCTGAACCAGAAGCCCTAATAAGTGTCTGACTGATCCAGAACCGCTACACCGTCCCCGGAGCCACCGCGTTACATGAACAAAGTTAAATCGCTATCACAGCAGAATTTATCGTTATTGTTAGCGATCTATATCGGCATATTTCTCAACCTGTCCGTTTTTTATCGTCGTTTTGATTCGCTGGCGCACGGCATTCAGGGGATTAAGGTGATTTCGGCGGTGACGGAAGTCATCGCTATCGTCCTGTTCACGTTCTTCATCATGCGGCTGGTATCGCTCGGCGGCCGGCTGTTTTATCGCATCGTCGCTTCGCTGCTGGTGTTGATTTCGGTTGCCGCCAGCTACTACATGACGTTTTTCAACGTGGTGATCGGCTACGGCATCGTGGTGTCGGTGATGACCACCGACATCGATCTGTCGAAAGAGGTGGTCGGCCTGCACTTCGTGCTGTGGATGGTGGCGCTCAGCGCCTTGCCGCTGCTGCTGATCTGGAAAAACAGCCTGCGTTACACCCTGATAGAACAGCTGAAAACCCCCGGTCATCGCATCAAGCCGCTGCTGGTCTTGCTGGCGGTGGTGGCGCTGGTCTGGCTGCCGCTGCGCATGCTGGACGACGAGCAGAGCGTGCAAGAGAAGCTCTCCAACGTCGATCTGCCGAGCTACGGCGGCGTGGTGGCGCATTCGTATCTGCCGTCCAACTGGCTGTCGGCGCTGGGGCTGTTTGCCTATACCCGCTATGACGAAAGCCAGGATCAGAGCACGATGTTCGATCCGGGCAAACACTTCACCTACGTACCGCCGGCGGATATCGACGACACCTACGTGGTGTTCATCATCGGCGAGACCACGCGCTGGGACCACATGGGCATGCTGGGCTATGAGCGTGATACCACGCCGCGGCTGTCTAAAGAGAAGAATCTGGTGGCGTTTCGCGGCGAGTCGTGCGACACCTCCACCAAGCTGTCGCTGCGCTGTATGTTCGTGCGCGAAGGCGGCACCGAAGACAACCCGCAGCGCACGCTGAAAGAGCAGAACGTGTTCGCGGTGCTGAAGGATCTGGGCTTCTCTTCCGAGCTGTTCGCCATGCAGAGCGAGGTGTGGTTCTACAACAACACCGAGGTGAACAACTATTCGTTCCGCGAGATGATCGCGTCCGAGAAGCGCAACGACGGCAAGGCGGTCGACGATATGCTGTTGGTGGACGAAATGAAGGAGTCGCTGGCGCGCTATCCGAAGGGCAAACACCTGGTGATCCTGCATACCAAAGGCTCGCACTACCTGTACTCGCAGCGTTATCCGCGCAGCTATGCGCGCTATCAGCCGGAGTGCATGGGGGTGGACGATTCCTGCACCAAGGCGCAGCTGATCAACGCCTTCGACAATACGGTGCTGTATACCGACAGCTTTATCGCCAATGTGATAGACCAGGTGCGCGACAAGAAGGCCATCGTGTTCTATGCCGCCGATCACGGCGAATCGATCGGTGAAAACACGCACCTGCACGGTACGCCGCGCGAAATGGCGCCGCCGGAGCAGTTCCGCGTGCCGATGATCGTATGGGCGTCGGACAAATTCCTTGAGAACCCGCAGCACCTCAGCGCCTTTGAGCAGCTGCAGGCACAGCAGCGCATCGGCAAAACGCATCGCCACGTCGAGCTGTTTGACACCATCCTCGGCTGCCTCGGCTACACGTCTCCCGATGGCGGCATCGTGGATAAAAACAACTGGTGCCATCTGCCGCAGGATAAAACGGCGCCCGCTAGCCTGTAGTAACCCCTCCCGCCGGGTGCCTGCCTTGCGCACCCGGCAATTTCACCCAATACATTCTCTTCATCAATTATTCCGGTGTGTGCATACGGTATACTTGCGCACTTCCCCCTGCTAACCGGAGATTTCCATGACCCTGCGCGTGGCGTTTATCGACGATCATGACATTGTGCGTTCGGGCTTCGTGCAGCTGCTGTCGCTGGAAGCCGATATTCAGGTGGTGGGCGAATTCAGCGGTGCGGCGCAGGCGCGCGCCGGCCTGCCGGGGCTGGAGGTGGACGTTTGCATCTGCGACATTTCGATGCCGGACGGCAGCGGGCTGGATCTGTTGGCGGACATTCCCTCCGGCATCCGCGTGGTGATGCTGTCGATGCACGATAACCCAGCGCTGGTGGAAATGGCGCTGGATCGCGGCGCCGGCGGCTTTCTCTCCAAGCGCTGCAAGCCGGAAGATTTGATCACCGCGGTGCGCACCGTCGCCGGCGGCGGCGTTTACCTGATGCCGGAAATCGCGCAGCAGCTGGCGCGGGTGAGGGTAGATCCGTTGACCCGCCGCGAGCGCGAGATCGCGCTGTTGCTGGCGCAGGGCCAGGAGGTGCGCGAGATTGCCGCCGCCTTGGGGCTGTCGCCGAAGACGGTGCATGTGCATCGCGCCAATTTGTTCGCCAAGCTGGGCATCAACAACAACGTCGAGCTGGCCAGACGGATGCTGAACCTGTGACGCAGCGCCTGATCACCCAGCTGGCGCTGTTTTTCATCTACGCCGCCAGCGCGTTTTGCCTGTGGGGCATCGGCACCGCGCTGATCGACCCGCCCTGGCAGGCGCTGCTGCTGTTCCCGTTCGGCCTGCGCATGGGCATTTTGCTGCAGAGCCCGTACCGTTTCTGGCCGGGGATCCTGCTGGCCGATCTGCTGCTGATGGCGCTGCTGGCGGATCAGTTCGGCTACGGCCCGGCGCTGTGGGCGTCGGTGGCGGTGCTGGTGTTGACGGTGCTGCTCAGCCTGCTGGCCTCGCCGTGGCTGTTGCGCCATCAGCAGAGCGACAGCGAATGGCGCTGGCCACTGTTGCAGGGCGCGGTGGTGGGCGCCGCCGCCTTGCTGCAGGCGCTGGTGTGGCAGCTGGTGAGCGGTGAAGGCGCCCGCGCGCTGCTGCTTGGCCTGACCGGCGGTTTTACCATCGCACCGACCTGCCTGCTGTTGTGGCACTATCTGGCGCGCCAAATCTGGGTGCCGCTGGAGCCGGGGCTGATCCACAAGCCGGTGGAGCTGCGTCTGGGCCATCTGGCCAGCTATCTGCTGCTGTTTGCGTTCAGCATCTGGCTGCAGCAGCAGGTGAACGCCGCCGAGCTGCGGCGCTTTGCGCCTTTCTGCCTGGCCATTCCTATCGTGTTCATGTCTTACCGCTACGGCTGGCAGGGCGCGCTGTTGGCGACGCTGCTCAACGGCGTGGCGCTGATGGTCAACGAGCCGCCGCAGCCGGAGTCGCACCGCGATCTGCTGCTGTCGCTGCTGGCCCAAAGCCTGACCGGGCTGCTGTTGGGCGTCGGCATTCAGCGCCAGCGCGAGCTGAATCAGCAGCTGAGGCTGCGGCTGGCGGAGAACCGCCAGTTGGCGCGAGCGCTGGTGACGGCGGAGGAGCAAACCCGGCGTGAGGTGGCGCGCGAGCTGCACGATGAGGTGGGGCAGACCATCACCGTGATTCGCACCCAGGCCAGCATCGTCAAACGCCTGGCGCCGGAGCCGGCGGTGATCGGCTGCGCCGACACCATCGATGCGTTGGCGCTGCGGGTCTACGATGGGGTGCATGATGTGTTGACCCAGCTGTGGCCGGCGGCGCTGAACAACCTGCCGCTGTCGGCGGCGGTGGCGGCGATGCTGCGGGAGTCGCTGCCGCAGGACGCGTCGCTGGTGAGCAGCCTGCAGTGGCAGGTGCCGGACGAGCTGCTGGATGAAACGCTGAAAATCACGCTGTACCGGGTGTGCCAGGAAGGGGTGACCAATGTGTGCCGCCACGCCGGCGCCAGCCGCCTGGAGCTGGATGCGCGCCTGCAGCCGCGCAAAGGCGCCGCGCCGCAGATCGCCCTGACCATCCGCGACAACGGTGTGGGCTTCGATGAGAAAAACCATCAGCCGGGCTATGGCCTGCGCGGCATGCAGGAGCGCATCAGCGCCCTCGGCGGCAGCCTGCGGTTCACCGCCGAGCGGGGCGCCTGTTTGAGTGTGATCTTGCCCACAGTTTCGCCGGCGCAAACGCAAAACTAGGAAAAACTCCTAACCGCGTCGGGAATCCGGCGTAAGCCTCCCGCGCGCGCGAGGAGCATCATAGCGGCACTTTATTCAATCCTCTGAGGTTCCACATGTGGTCTTTCCTTAAAAGCCGCCCGGACGCGCCGCAGGTCACCGATCAACGGCAGATCGACGCCAGCTACAAATACTGGCGCATCCAGCTGATGTGCACCATGTACATCGGCTACGCCGCGTTTTACTTCACGCGCAAAAGTTTCAACTTCATCATGCCGGCGATGCTGAGCGATCTGGGCCTGACGATGTCCGACGTCGGCATCCTCGGCACGCTGTTCTACATTACCTACGGCTGCTCGAAATTCATCTCCGGCATGATCAGCGATCGCTCCAACCCGCGTTACTTTATGGGGCTGGGCCTGATCATGACCGGGGTGCTGAATATCTTCTTCGGCCTCAGTTCGTCGCTGCTGATGCTGGGCACGCTGTGGATCCTCAACGCCTTCTTCCAGGGCTGGGGCTGGCCGCCGTGTTCCAAAATCCTCACCAGCTGGTATTCGCGTTCCGAGCGCGGCAGCTGGTGGGCGATCTGGAACACCTCGCACAACGTCGGCGGCGCGCTGATCCCGCTGCTGGTGGGCTTTATCTCGCTGCACTTCAGCTGGCGTTACGGCATGATCATCCCCGGTATCATCGGCGTGGTGCTTGGCCTGCTGATGTGCTGGCGCCTGCGCGACAAGCCATCCACCCTGGGGCTGCCGAGCGTCGGCAAATGGCGCAACGACGCCATGGAGCTGGTGCAGGAATCGGAAGGCCAGGGGCTGAGCAACCGCGAGATCATCAAACGCTACGTGCTGACCAACAAGTACATCTGGCTGCTGGCGGTCTCTTACGTGCTGGTGTACATCGTGCGCACCGCGATCAACGATTGGGGCAACCTCTACCTGACGCAGGAAAAGGGCTATTCGCTGATGACCGCCAACTCGGCCATCTCGCTGTTTGAAGTGGGCGGCTTTATCGGTTCGCTGGTGGCCGGTTGGGGTTCCGACAAGTTGTTCCGCGGCAACCGCGGCCCGATGAACCTGATCTTCGCCATCGGTATCTTCCTGTCGGTGGCGGCGCTGTGGCTGATGCCGGGCGTGACCTACCTGCTGCAGGCCTGCTGCTTCTTCGCCATCGGTTTCTTCATCTTCGGCCCGCAGATGCTGATCGGCATGGCGGCGGCGGAGTGCTCGCACAAGGATGCGGCGGGCGCGGCGACCGGTTTCGTCGGCCTGTTCGCCTACCTGGGCGCGGCGCTGTCCGGCTACCCGATTGCGCGGGTGATGGAGATCTGGCACTGGAACGGCTTCTTCGTGGTGATTTCCATCGCCGCCTGCCTGTCGGCGCTGTTCCTGCTGCCGTTCCTGCGCGCGCAGACGCCGGCGCTGAAACCGGCCAAAGCCTGAGTGAAACACGCTGCGCAGCCCCCGGCGCAGCGCATTATGGCGCTTTTATCACCACTTGAAATGCAGGGGCAAAAAAGTGATTGACGCCTATAACCGCCAGCAGTAAGATGCGCCCCGCATCGGCGAGTAGCGCAGCTTGGTAGCGCAACTGGTTTGGGACCAGTGGGTCGGAGGTTCGAATCCTCTCTCGCCGACCACCATTCGAAAAACCTGCTTTTTTAAAGCAGGTTTTTTTTCGCCCGTCGTTTATGAGGATGAGCACCTCCGCAGGAGGTTCGAGCCTCGCGAAGCGAGACAACGTTGCTTTGGCAACGGCCCGCAGGGCGCGCATCAACGATGCGCGTAATCCTCTCTCGCCGACCACCATTCGAAAAACCTGCTTTTTAAAGCAGGTTTTTTTTCGCCTGCGGTTTATGAGGATGAGTACCTCCGCCGATATGGCCGGCTTCGCTTTATGGCGTGCCTCAAGCTACCGTCCTCGTGAAATATATTTATCCTTTACGCTTAATTAATTCACACTCCTTATTCCCTTTAGGTTCTTATTTCCATATTTAAATAAATTCATGCTTGCCGAATAAAACCCGGTTGATAGCGCTCTTGTTTTCACGTTTTTTTTACCTATAGTCTGAATGGACAACGCGGGATGTGTTATTCCCGCCGCGTGGAAAATACCGTGATTATTTATTAACGTTAATCTTCGTGGATTATTGCGGAATCATTTAGCTCCGGCAATGCGTGGCGTCGATTAACTCTTTTATGTTTATCCTCTCGGAATAAAGGAATCAGTTATGCGCAAATTTAATAAACCGCTGTTGGCGCTGGTGATCGGCAGCACGCTGTGTTCCGCGGCGCAGGCCACCGCGCCGGGCAAGCCGACCATCGCCTGGGGCAACACCAAGTTCGCCATCGTCGAAGTCGATCAGGCGGCCACCGCTTATAATAATCTGGTGAAGGTAAAAAATGCCGCCGACGTTTCGGTCTCCTGGAATTTATGGAATGGCGACACCGGTACGACGGCAAAAGTTTTATTGAATGGCAAAGAGGCGTGGAGCGGCCCTTCAACCGGCGCTTCCGGCACGGCGAATTTTAAAGTGAATAAAGGCGGCCGTTATCAAATGCAGGTGGCGTTGTGCAATGCCGACGGCTGCACCGCCAGCGACGCCACCGAAATTGTGGTGGCCGACACCGACGGCAGCCATTTGGCGCCGTTGAAAGAGCCGCTGCTGGAAAAGAATAAACCCTATAAACAGAATTCCGGCAAAGTGGTCGGCTCTTATTTCGTCGAGTGGGGCGTTTACGGGCGCAATTTCACCGTCGACAAGATCCCGGCGCAGAACCTGACCCATCTGCTGTACGGCTTTATCCCGATCTGCGGCGGCAACGGCATCAACGACAGTCTGAAAGAGATCGAAGGCAGCTTCCAGGCGTTGCAGCGCTCCTGCCAGGGCCGCGAGGACTTCAAAGTCTCGATCCACGATCCGTTCGCCGCGCTGCAAAAAGCGCAGAAGGGCGTGACCGCCTGGGATGACCCCTACAAGGGCAACTTCGGCCAGCTGATGGCGCTGAAGCAGGCGCATCCTGACCTGAAAATCCTGCCGTCGATCGGCGGCTGGACGCTGTCCGACCCGTTCTTCTTTATGGGCGACAAGGTGAAGCGCGATCGCTTCGTCGGCTCGGTGAAAGAGTTTCTGCAGACCTGGAAGTTCTTCGATGGCGTGGATATCGACTGGGAGTTCCCGGGCGGCAACGGCGCCAACCCGAACCTGGGCAGCCCGCAAGACGGGGAGACCTATGTGCTGTTGATGAAGGAGTTGCGGGCGATGCTGGATCAGCTGTCGGCGGAAACCGGCCGCAAGTATGAGCTGACCTCCGCCATCAGCGCCGGCAAGGACAAGATCGACAAGGTGGCTTACAACGTCGCGCAGAACTCGATGGATCACATCTTCCTGATGAGCTACGACTTCTACGGCGCCTTCGATCTGAAAAACCTGGGGCATCAGACCGCGCTGAATGCGCCGGCCTGGAAACCGGACACCGCCTACACCACGGTAAACGGCGTCAATGCGCTGCTGACGCAGGGCGTCAAGCCAGGCAAGATCGTGGTCGGCACCGCCATGTATGGCCGCGGCTGGACCGGGGTGAACGGCTACCAGAACAACATTCCGTTCACCGGCACCGCCACCGGGCCGGTTAAAGGCACCTGGGAGAACGGCATCGTGGACTACCGCCAAATCGCCAGCCAGTTCATGAGCGGCGATTGGCAGTACACCTACGACGCCACGGCGGAAGCGCCTTACGTGTTCAAACCTTCCACCGGCGATCTGATCACCTTCGACGATGCCCGCTCGGTGCAGGCCAAGGGCAAGTACGTGTTGGATAAGCAGTTGGGCGGCCTGTTCTCCTGGGAGATCGACGCGGACAACGGCGATATTCTCAACAGCATGAACGCCAGCCTGGGCAACAGCGCCGGCGTTCAATAATCGGTTGCAGTGCGTTGCCGGGGGATATCCTTTCGCCCCCGGCTTTTTCGCCGCCGAAAGTTTTTTTACGCCGCACAGATTGTGGGCCTGCCCGGCGCAAAACGCGCTCATCGGACTCACCCTTTTGGGTAATCCTTCAGCATTTCCTCCTGTCTTTAACGGCGATCACAAAAATAACCGTTCAGATATTCATCATTCAGCAACAAAGTTTTGGCGTTTTTTAACGGAGTTAAAAACCAGTAAGTTTGTGAGGGTCAGACCAATGCGCTGAAAATGTCCGCTTAGCATAAATTTTCATGCTGGAAGTGTTAACGAAAGGTTTTTTTTATGTTTGTTTGCTGTTTCTCACAGTCTGCGTAAATCCCCACTGGTTATATTGACGACACCCCAAACAGTTGGCAACTTGATAGCCTCAGGGGTAAGAGCGAGAGTTGTTTGAGTGAATTCCACGCGCTCAGACGTCCCCGCCGCGATGCGTTCCATCCGGCATTCTCTCCTCGTACACCTTCTGCCTTCGGGCGCCGATCGCACAGGCCACGCAATAAAAAATACAGGTCTGGCGGCAATGACACACATCACACAATGGAGCACTAACGATGACACGTTCCTTGGGTAAATCGGGGGTTCTGAAATTCGGCATTGGGCTGATCGCGCTGACCGTGGCGGCCAGCGTACAGGCCAAGACGTTGGTTTACTGTTCTGAAGGTTCCCCGGAAGGGTTCAACCCGCAGCTGTTTACCTCCGGCACCACCTACGACGCCAGCTCGGTACCGATCTACAACCGCCTGGTCGAATTCAAAATCGGCACCACCGAACTGCAGCCGGGCCTGGCTGAGAAGTGGGACGTCAGCGAAGACGGCAAAACCTACACCTTCCACCTGCGCAAAGGCGTGAAGTGGCAGAGCAGCAAAGACTTCAAACCGACGCGCGATTTCAACGCCGACGACGTGGTGTTCTCCTTTGAACGCCAGTTGGATGCGAACAACGCCTATCACAAAGTGTCCGGCGGCAGCTACGAATACTTTGAAGGCATGGACATGCCTAAGCTGATCGCCAAGATTGAAAAAGTGGACGACAACACCGTGCGCTTCGTGCTGAACCGCCCGGAAGCGCCGTTCCTGGCTGACCTGGGCATGGACTTCGCGTCCATCCTGTCCGCCGAATACGCCGACGTGATGATGAAAGCCGGCACGCCGGAGAAGGTCGACCTGAACCCGATCGGCACCGGCCCGTTCCAGCTGCTGCAATACCAGAAAGACTCCAAGATCCTGTACAAGGCATTCGACGGTTTCTGGGGCACCAAGCCGAAGATCGATCGCCTGGTGTTCTCCATCACGCCTGACGCCTCCGTGCGCTACGCCAAACTGCAGAAAAACGAATGTCAGGTGATGCCGTACCCGAACCCGGCCGATATCGCCCGCATGAAGCAAGACAAGTCCATCAACCTGATGGAGCAGCCGGGCCTGAACGTGGGCTACCTGTCGTTCAACGTCGAGAAAAAGCCGCTGGATAACCTGAAGGTGCGTCAGGCGTTGACCATGGCGGTCAACAAGCAGGCGATCATCGACGCGGTTTATCAGGGCGCGGGCCAGGCGGCCAAGAACCTGATCCCGCCGACTATGTGGGGCTATAACGACGCGGTGCAGGATTACGCTTACGATCCGGCCAAGGCGAAAGAGCTGCTGAAAGAAGCGGGCATGGCCGACGGTTTCAGCATCGACCTGTGGGCGATGCCGGTACAGCGTCCTTACAACCCGAACGCGCGCCGCATGGCGGAAATGATCCAGGCCGACTGGGCCAAGATCGGCGTGAAAGCCAAAATCGTGACCTATGAGTGGGGTGAATACCTCAAGCGCGCCAAAGCGGGCGAACACCAGACGGTGATGATGGGCTGGACCGGCGACAACGGGGATCCGGACAACTTCTTCGCCACGCTGTTCAGCTGCGCGGCGGCGAAAGACGGCTCCAACTACTCCCGCTGGTGCTACAAGCCGTTTGAAGATCTGATTCAACCGGCGCGCGCCGAATCCAACCACGACAAGCGCATCGAACTGTACAAGCAGGCGCAGGTGGTGATGCACGATCAGGCTCCGGCGCTGATTGTCGCACACTCCACCGTGTACGAGCCTGTGCGTAAGGAAGTGAAAGGCTACGTCGTGGATCCACTCGGTAAGCATCACTTCGAGAATGTCTCTGTAGACTGATTTCGACCGCTTTACCGGAGACGCACGAATGGACTTGCAGGGGCGCAACAGGTTTGCGCCCCTGCTGACCAGTCTCCGGCGTATGGCCGTCGAATCGTTCAAAGGCATGTGAGCGTTAATAAGCCTGGCGGACGATGAGCTGCCGGGCATTGATACAGAGAGTTCGGGATATGTTGCAGTTCATACTCCGACGTTTGGGGTTAGTTATCCCAACGTTTATCGGCATTACATTGCTGACTTTTGCATTCGTCCATATGATCCCCGGCGACCCGGTGACCATCATGGCCGGGGAACGCGGTATCTCCGCCGAGCGCCACGCGCAGCTGATGGCGGAAATGGGGCTGGACAAGCCGCTCTATCAACAATATTTCTCCTACGTGTCCAACGTGCTGCAAGGCGATCTGGGCACCTCCCTCAAAAGCCGCATCTCCGTCTGGAGCGAGTTCGTTCCGCGCTTTCAGGCCACGCTGGAACTGGGCATTTGCGCGATGATCTTCGCGGTGCTGGTAGGCATCCCGGTCGGGGTGCTGGCGGCGGTCAAACGCGGCTCGGTCTTTGACCATACCGCGGTGGGCATCTCGCTGACCGGCTATTCGATGCCGATTTTCTGGTGGGGCATGATGCTGATCATGCTGGTGTCGGTGCAGCTTAACCTGACGCCGGTGTCGGGGCGCATCAGCGACACGGTCTTCCTCGACGACAGCCAGCCGCTGACCGGCTTCATGCTGATAGACACCCTGATCTGGGGCGAGCCGGGCGACTTCGTCGACGCGGTGATGCACATGATCCTGCCGGCCATCGTGCTGGGCACCATCCCGCTGGCGGTGATCGTGCGCATGACCCGTTCCTCGATGCTGGAGGTGTTGGGCGAAGACTACATCCGCACCGCGCGCGCCAAGGGCGTGAGCCGCATGCGGGTGATCGTCGTTCACGCGCTGCGCAACGCGCTGCTGCCGGTGGTGACGGTGATCGGGCTGCAGGTTGGCACCATGCTGGCCGGCGCCATTCTGACCGAAACCATCTTCTCCTGGCCGGGGCTGGGCCGCTGGCTGATCGACGCGCTGCAGCGCCGCGACTACCCGGTGGTGCAGGGCGGGGTGTTGCTGGTCGCCTGTATGATCATTCTGGTTAACCTGCTGGTAGACGTGCTCTACGGCGTGGTCAACCCGCGTATTCGCCACAAGAAATAAGGGGCGCTCTCATGTCTCAAATCACTGAGTCTGCAGTTAAAGGTGCGCCGAAGCCGATGACCCCGTTTCAGGAGTTCTGGCACTATTTCAAGCGCAATAAAGGGGCCGTGGTCGGCCTGGTGTATATCGTTCTGATGCTGGTGATCGCGCTCGGCGCCGGCGTGCTGGCGCCGCATGCGCCGGCGGACCAGTTCCGCGACGCGCTGCTCAAGCCGCCGGTGTGGCAAGAGGGCGGCAGCTGGCAATATATCCTCGGCACCGACGACGTGGGCCGCGACGTGCTGTCGCGCCTGATGTACGGTGCGCGCCTGTCGCTGCTGGTCGGCTGCCTGGTGGTGGTGCTGTCGCTGATCATGGGCGTGATATTCGGCCTGCTGGCCGGTTACTTCGGCGGCGTGGTGGACGCGATTATCATGCGCGTCGTCGACATCATGCTGGCCCTGCCGAGCCTGCTGCTGGCGCTGGTGCTGGTGGCGGTATTCGGGCCGTCGATCGTCAACGCCTCGCTGGCGCTGACCTTCGTCGCCCTGCCGCACTATGTGCGTCTGACGCGCGCAGCGGTGCTGGTGGAGGTGAACCGCGACTACGTCACCGCTTCGCGGGTGGCGGGCGCCGGCGCGCTGCGCCAGATGTTCGTCAATATTCTGCCTAACTGCCTGGCGCCTTTGATCGTGCAGGCTTCTCTCGGTTTCTCGAACGCCATTCTGGACATGGCCGCTCTCGGCTTTCTGGGCATGGGCGCGCAGCCGCCGACGCCGGAGTGGGGCACCATGCTCTCCGACGTGCTGCAGTTCGCGCAAAGCGCCTGGTGGGTGGTGACCTTCCCCGGCCTGGCGATCCTGCTGACGGTGCTGGCATTCAACCTGATGGGGGACGGTTTGCGTGACGCTCTCGACCCCAAACTCAAGCAGTAACAGAGGACGAGAGAGATGGCGTTATTGAATGTAGACAAGCTTTCGGTGCACTTCGGTGACGAAGGCACCCCGTTCCGCGCGGTAGACCGCATCAGTTACAGCGTGGAGCAAGGTCAGGTGGTCGGCATCGTCGGCGAGTCCGGCTCCGGCAAATCCGTCAGTTCGCTGGCGATCATGGGCCTGATCGATTTCCCCGGCAAGGTGATGGCCGACAAGCTGGAGTTCAACGGCCAGGATCTGCGCAAGATCTCCGAAAAAGAGCGCCGCCAGCTGGTGGGCTCCGAAGTGGCGATGATCTTCCAGGATCCGATGACCAGCCTGAACCCGTGCTATACCGTCGGTTATCAGATCATGGAGGCGCTGAAGGTGCACCAGGGCGGCAACCGCCGCACTCGCCGCCAGCGCGCTATCGACCTGCTGACCCAGGTGGGCATTCCCGATCCGGCCTCGCGGCTGGACGTGTACCCGCACCAGCTTTCCGGCGGCATGAGCCAGCGCGTGATGATCGCCATGGCCATCGCCTGTCGGCCGAAGCTGCTGATCGCCGATGAGCCGACGACCGCGCTCGACGTGACCATCCAGGCGCAGATCATCGAACTGCTGCTGGATCTGCAGCAGCGCGAAAACATGGCGCTACTGCTGATCACTCACGATCTGGCGCTGGTGGCGGAAGCCGCGCACCACATCATCGTGATGTACGCCGGCCAGGTGGTGGAATCCGGCAAGGCGGCGGAGATTTTCCGCGCCCCGCGCCACCCCTATACCCAGGCGCTGCTGCGCGCGCTGCCGGAGTTCGCCGCCGACAAGGCGCGGCTAGCTTCGCTGCCGGGCGTGGTGCCGGGCAAATACGATCGCCCGACCGGCTGCCTGCTCAACCCGCGTTGTCCCTACGCCAACGAGCGCTGCCGCAACGAGGAGCCGGAACTGCGCAGCATTCCCGGCCGTCAGGTTAAATGTCACACACCGCTGGATGATGCGGGGAGGCCGACCGTATGAGCCAGAATCAACCTTTACTGCAGGCAATTGACCTGAAGAAGCATTACCCGGTGAAAAAGGGCCTGTTCGCGCCGGAGCGGCTGGTCAAGGCGCTGGACGGCGTCTCCTTCACCCTGGAGCGCGGCAAAACGCTGGCGGTGGTCGGTGAGTCGGGCTGCGGCAAATCGACGCTCGGCCGCCTGCTGACGATGATCGAAGTGCCGACCGGCGGCGAGCTGTACTATCAGGGGCAAGATCTGCTGAAGCCGGACGCCTCGGCCGAGAAGCTGCGCCGCCAGAAGATCCAAATCGTGTTCCAGAATCCTTACGGATCGCTCAACCCGCGCAAGAAGGTCGGGCAGATCCTCGAGGAGCCGCTGTTGATCAACACGTCGCTCAGCGCCGCCGAACGGCGGGAAAAAGCGCTGGAGATGATGGCGAAGGTCGGCTTGAAAACTGAGCATTACGACCGCTACCCGCACATGTTTTCCGGCGGCCAGCGTCAGCGTATCGCCATCGCCCGCGGGCTGATGCTGAACCCGGACGTGGTGATCGCCGATGAGCCGGTGTCGGCGCTGGACGTGTCGGTGCGCGCTCAGGTGCTGAACCTGATGATGGATCTGCAGCAGGATCTGGGGCTGTCCTATGTGTTCATCTCGCACGATCTGTCGGTGGTGGAGCACATCGCCGACGAGGTGATGGTGATGTACCTCGGCCGCTGCGTGGAAAAGGGCAGCAAAGAGGCGATCTTCAACAATCCGCGCCATCCGTACACTCAGGCGCTGCTGTCGGCGACGCCGCGATTGAATCCGGATATGCGCCGCGAGCGCATCAAGCTGACCGGCGAGCTGCCCAGCCCGATGAACCCGCCACCGGGCTGTGCGTTCAATGCCCGCTGCCGCCGCGCCTTCGGCACCTGCGTGCAGCTGCAGCCGCAGCTCAAACAGTACGGCGAGCAGATGGTGGCCTGCTTTGCGGTCGATCAGGACGAACATCCGGGGGCGTAAAGCGTCGGATTTTCCTGTCTAAATCAAACGCCGGCATAGCGCCGGCGTTTTTTATTATTCAATCAAAGGGTTGGTCAGTAGACGATCGCGACAACCCGTCTTTTAAATTATGCTCTTAACGTCATTCTGACAAATCGTTATATTTTTAAGAATCTTCGCACGATAATAATAATCGAATAAGAGAATTCAACGGGTTGCTGTTAATAAGTTTATTTCGGCCGATAGCGTTCGCCATTTTTATTATAAAAACCCAATAAAAAAGCACGCCGGCGGCGTGCTTTGGGTGAATGAGGCCGCGCTTATTGCGGATAAGGCACCCAGTCGCCGCCGTTCAGGCGAATGTAGGGCTTGCCCTGATACAGCATCACGACGGCGTTGTCGTTTTCGGAGATGACCGGGGTCTGCGGCAGCCCCTGGGTCAGCGCCTGCCAGTCGACGCTGGGTTCGCTGAAGACCTTGCCGTCCACCAGACGCGACACCAGTTCAGACAGCGCCAGATAGCTGCTCGGCGTTTTGATCTGCAGCGGGCTGCCCTGATGCGGCGCCTTCATGCCCACCAGTTTGATGCCGACCGGCGTATGGGTGATATTCGGGCTGGGAATGTCGCGCAGGCCGGACATCTGCATCTTGTCGCCCACCAACGCCGCGCCGTGTTCCGGCACGATCACTACCACCACTTTGCGGCCGGATTTCTCCAACTGATCGAGGAAGGTGTTCAGTTGATCGAACAGCTTCTGTGCGCGCGGCGGGTAGTCGGCGCTCTTGTTGGAGCCGACGAAGCGGTTGCCGTCGTGCAGCGGGATGACGTTGAAGAAGGTGGCGGTGCGGCCGTCACCGCCTTTTTGCTGCTGATCCAGCCAACGGGTCAGCAATTCGAGATCGTTATAAATCGGCTCGCCGTCGAACGACGTCAGCTCGTTGCCGATGCCGGCCTGCGACATCAGCGGCGCCTGCATGTCGCCCTGTTCACGCAGCTCTTTCAGGAAGTTGCCGAACACCCCGGAGTGATCGAGCATCAGCTGTTCCTTGAAGCCGAGCTTCGCCAGGTTGTCGAACAGGTAACATTGCTGGTTCACCGGCTGATACAGATCGCGATGCGAAAGCTGGCCGCAGCTGGCGCGCAGCAAACGGATGGCCGCCGGGCCGCTGTAGGCGGTGGCCGAGTTGAAGTTGTCGAACATGATGTCCATCTTCGACCACAGCGGGTGATTTTGCAGGTTGACCGCGTCCATATCGGCCCAGGCCAGCGAACAGATGTTGATCACCAGCAGATCGAACGGCTGGGCATCGGCGGGCAAGCTGGCCGGGAACGCGGTGGTGCGGCCTTTTTCTCGCTCGTAGAACTGGTTCAGGTAGGCCGTCAGGTTGGCGCTGGTCGGCGGCAGGCTGTCTGCCGCCGCAGCATCCCCCGCCGCCGGCGCAGACGTGGCCGGCGTATTGGCGCCGCCGGCCGCGGCCGTGGAGGTCGCGGGCAGCAGGGAGACTGCCGGTCCGGCGATGTTGACGATATTGAGCCACACCAGCGCCGCCACGGTGAACACCGTGACGCGCACCCACTGCGCGACGAACAGGTAGGCGATAAACAGCACGAAGGCCGCGCCGATCATTTGCCAGTTGATAAAGCGGCCGATCAGCTCCAGCAGGTACTGGGCGCTGAAGCCGGCCAGCTGCGAACCCTGGCTGAGAATGCTGTTGATGCCCGGCAGCCAGGTGTCGTGGTAGAACAACGCGATGCCGATCGGGATGGCGAGGTAATGGCGCCAGCGATGCAGGCGCTGCGACGGGATCGGCATCAGCAGAAACGCCATGAACACCAGGTTCGGCAGCGCGTGGAAGTTCAGGTAGCCGAACCACAGCAGGGCGAATTTGGCCAGAAAGTAGAGGTTCCAGCCGCCCAGTCCGCGCCAGTAGCGCCATAGAGCGTTATCGGATTGCGTCTTCGAGTTTGGATTCATGGCTGCTTCTTACGTTTAATCTGAGATGAGGAGCCTGTGCGCACCCACAAACCGGCGGATTTCAAATAGCGCGGCGATAACAACAGGTTTTGCCAGTATTGACGCAAATGCGGAAAACGCCGGTGAAAGGCGTAGCCCAGCGGGATGAAGATCAGCGCGCACAGCAGGATCAGTTGCACGATGTCGTTAAGGTTCAGCATGCGGTTCCTCCTGCGGGCCAAGCGTCAGCGTGAAGGCGACCGGCTGCCGCCGTTCTGCGGGCGCCTCGGCCGCCGTCTCGCGGGGGCGCGGCGCGGCGCCGGCGGTGCCGGTGGCCGAAATCTGCCAGCGCCCCTGGGCCATACGTTTGATTTCCGAAATGATATCGACGTCCTGATGCCACACCACCCGGTTGCTGAAGGCTTCATCCACCGGCAGGCGGAAGATGAACCTCAGCGCGGTATCCAGATCGTTGATGCGGCAGGTGGAGAGAAACAGCACCAGCCGCCCCTGCACCACGGTCATCACGTCGCCGAAGCGCCGCAGGTGGCACAGGGTCATCGCCTGTTCGGCGCGCAGGCCGGTGGCCGGCCGCAGCGCCACCATCACGCCTTTGCCGTCCTCGGGCAGCAGCGTGTTGCCCATCAGCGAAAGCACCGCCTGGCTGAACGGTTCCGGCCGCATATAGCCTTTGAGCTGCAGCGGGCGCAAGCCGGCCAGCAGCGCATCGATGTCGGCGGGCACATGGCGCGAGAAGCGCTGCCCCTGGATGCCCTCGAGCATGGTCAGAAAACGCGACAGCGGCGCGACGTGCGGCACGATCAGGTTGGCGCCGCAGGCCAGCAGCAGCCGCTCGTCGCTGTAGCGCAGGCTGGCGCTCATCTCGCGCACCACGATTTTCAGGCCGTTGCCGCGGCTGCGGCGCAGGGTGTGGATCTGGTGCGCCAGGTGATCGATTTGGTCGCTTTGGTACAGCGCGAAAATCAACGTCGCCGAGAGTCTCAGCATGCCGTGCTGCGCCAGTTCGTCGTTGCTCTCCAGCAGCTGCCAGTTGGCGGACAGCGGCGGCGCGCCTTCCAGGATGCTGCGCTCGGCCAGATACAGGCCTTCATCGCTGCGCAAGGCGGTGGGGGAGGGTTGGCTGTTTTCATCCTCACCCTGCCAGCCGCCTTCCGCGGCGTACAGCGTCAGCAGCTGATTGGCGTTGATGCCGTTTTCGGTGCTCCACCAGTTCACCAGATATTGCGCGCTGTCCTGTTGCCATTGCAGGCTGGACAGGCCGTTCAGGATGCGATGCTGCGCGCTGAGCTGCCCTTTGAGCTTATTGATGCCGCCGCCGTGGCTGAGAATCAACAGCGTGCAGCCCTGCCGCCGCAGCCAGGCGGCGAGGGCGCGCGTCCACTCGCGCAGCTCTTCGGTGGTGAAGGTTTGCCACAGGCTGGCGTGGGCCAGCAGGATAAGTAAGCGATTTTGCGGCCGCAGGGCGCGCATCAGATCGTCGCTCAGCTGCGTCAGCGCGGCTTTTTTCTCCGGTAATTGATACAGCGGCAGCTTCTGCAAAGCAGGCGAAGCCAGCTCGGCCAACAGGCGATCGGGTTTGTCGCCGCTGCAGATCAGGGCGACTTTGCGGGTGGCCGGCTGGGCGGCAATGACCTGGCGACACAGCAGCGCGGCGTCGCTTTGCCTGTCGATATTGATCCAATAAAGCCCGGGGGCCTGCATCACCGACAGCTCTTCCCAAATCTGCCGAATGCCTAGAGAAAAAGAGTGCGCCATAGGATGTGTTCTACTTTCGTTGAAAGCCGACTAAAGGCGTTTATATTTAAAGATAGCCATTTTTACTCTGGCAATAACAAATCTCCGACGCTCTGCAACAATATTTGTTGAGAATCATCTTATTGCCTCTCTCTTTTTGTATCGTTGCTATAGTTAATTAACATAGCCTATTTTCGCCAAGGCGGAAGAATGAATAACGCACCCACCCATTTTCGTGCAGCGGCGCCTGGGGAGAGCCAGGATGACCTGCAGGCGCTCAGCCAGGCTTTTTCATTGCCGAAATTAAGCTATGTCGATATTTCCCGGCAGGAGCGGTTAACGCAAATGATGACGCGCTGGCCACTGTTGGCCGAATTGGCGCAGACCACGGGGAGCCATTGATCTATGCCGGTGATCGCGCTGCAAGGGTTGCGGGGTGGAATGGGGACGACGTCGGTCACGGCGGCGCTCGCCTGGGCGTTGCAGCAGCTGGGTGAGTCGGTGTTGGCGATCGATTTCACGCCGGATAATCTGCTGCGCCTGCATTTCAACACGCCGTTCGAGCTGGCGCGCGGCTGGGCTCGCGCGGAGCGGGATGGCGGCGGCTGGCAGGAAGGCGCGCTGCGTTATTGTGAAAACCTCGACTTTCTGCCCTTTGGCCGCCTGAATGCGGCGGAACGGCTGGAAGTGCAGCGTCAGTGTCGGGAGCAGCCGGAACGCTGGCGCGACAACCTGCGCCAACTGATCGCCGGCGATCCGCAGCGCTGGATCCTGCTGGATGTCCCGGTCGGGGACGGCGTGCTGGCGCAGCAGGCGCTGCAGCTTGCCGACTGCGTGTTCATGCTGTTGAACCCCGACGCCAACTGCCAGGTGCGGCTCCATCAGCAGACACTGCCGAACGACTGCCGTTTCCTGGTCAATCACTACTCCTCCGCCAGCCAGCTGCAGCAGGATCTGCATCAGCTGTGGCTGCAAACGCTGAGCGGCCTGTTGCCGGTGGTGATCCACCGCGACGAAGCGTTGGCGGAAGCACTGGCGGTCAAACAGCCGTTGGGCGAGTACCGCCCCGAGAGCCTGGCGGCGGATGAAGTGCTGACGCTGGCCAACTGGTGCCTGATCAACCTCAAACGGGGCGTTGCGCCATGAGCCGGGTATTGAGCCTGCTGCTGGTGCCGCCGGTGCGTCAGGTGGTGCAGACGCGCTACCGCGGCTATCGCCGCAATGGCGCATCGGCGCTGACCGCCTTTTTCGCCACGCTGCTGGTGGCGTTGGGCTGGCTGCTGCTGCGCTTCGAGTCGCCGGCCTGGCAGCGCGTGCGTACCGGCCGCGCTTACTGGTTCCCGCATCTGTCCCCCGAACGCCCGCGCCCGGCGGATGCGCTGCGTTATCTGCTGCAGGGGCTGTGGCTGCTGCTGTTTCGCAGCGGCCGCGCGCCGGTGCAGCGCGACTATTTCGCCGGTTGGCGCCGCCTGCAGCAGCGCTATGCCGACTGGCTGCAGGGCCTGCCGCAGCGGCTGAAGAACGCCGGCGTGGAACAGCGCTCGGTGGAGCGCCTCGGTCGCATGAACCGCGGCATGCGGCGCGCGCTGTTTATTCTGGTCAGCGTGCTGGCGGCGATCCTCGCCATGCTGTGCATCTCGCAACCGTTCGATCTGCCGGCGCAGTTCGTGTTCGTCCTGCTGCTGTGGGGGATCGCGATGGTGGTGCGCCGGGTGCCGGGGCGTTTGCCCGCGCTGATGCTGATCGTGCTGTCGCTGACCGTCTCCTGTCGCTACCTGTGGTGGCGCTATACCGCCACGCTGAACTGGGACGACCCGCTAAGCCTGGTGTGCGGCCTGTTGCTGCTGGTGGCGGAAACCTACGCCTGGGTGGTGCTGGTGCTGGGCTATTTCCAGACCATCTGGCCGCTTAATCGCCAGCCGGTGCCGCTGCCCGCCGATAGCGCCAGCTGGCCGACCATCGATCTGATGGTGCCGACTTACAACGAAGATCTCGGGGTGGTGAAGCCCACCATCTACGCGGCGCTGGGCATCGACTGGCCGAAAGAGAAGGTGAATATCTATATCCTCGACGACGGCAACCGCCCCGAATTCCGGGCGTTCGCCGCCGAAGTGGGGGTGAAATACATCGCCAGGCCGACCCACGAACACGCCAAGGCCGGCAACATCAACAACGCGCTGAAGCAGGCCACCGGCGAGTTCGTGGCGATTTTCGACTGCGACCACGTGCCGACGCGCTCCTTCCTGCAGCTGACCATGGGTTGGTTCTTCAAAGACAAAAAGCTGGCGATGCTGCAGACCCCGCACCACTTCTTCTCGCCGGATCCGTTCGAGCGCAACCTCGGCCGCTTCCGTCAGACGCCCAACGAAGGCACCTTGTTCTACGGGCTGGTGCAGGACGGCAACGACATGTGGGATGCGACCTTCTTCTGCGGCTCTTGCGCCATTCTGCGCCGCAGCGCGCTGGACGAAATCGGCGGCATCGCGGTGGAAACCGTCACCGAAGACGCCCACACCTCGCTGCGCTTGCACCGGCGCGGGCACACCTCGGCCTATATCCGCATTCCGCAGGCCGCCGGGCTGGCGACCGAGAGCCTGTCGGCGCACATCGGCCAGCGCATTCGCTGGGCGCGTGGCATGGTGCAGATCTTCCGGCTGGATAACCCGCTGCTGGGCAAGGGGCTGAAACTGGCGCAGCGCCTGTGCTACGCCAACGCCATGCTGCACTTCCTGTCGGGCATTCCGCGGCTGATCTTCCTCACCGCGCCGCTGGCGTTTTTGCTGCTGCATGCTTACATCATCTTCGCGCCGGCGCTGGCGATCGCGCTTTACGTGCTGCCGCACATGATCCACGCCAGCCTGACCAACTCGCGTATCCAGGGGAAATACCGCCATTCGTTCTGGAGCGAAATCTATGAAACGGTGCTGGCCTGGTATATCGCGCGGCCGACGACGGTGGCGCTGTTCAATCCGCACAAGGGCAAATTCAACGTCACCGCCAAGGGCGGGCTGGTGGAGGAGGAGCACGTCGACTGGGTGATCACCCGGCCTTACATGTTCCTGGTGATCCTGAACCTGGCCGGGCTGGCGTTCGGCGTCTGGCGCTTGGCCTATGGCCCGACGGACGAGGTGATGACGGTGATCATCAGCCTGGTGTGGGTGCTGTACAACATGACGATTCTCGGCGGCGCAGTGGCGGTGGCGGTGGAGGCCAAGCAGGTGCGTCAGGCGCACCGCGTGGAAATCGCCATGCCGGCGGCGATCGCGCGCGCCGACGGCCATCTGTATCCCTGCACGCTGCGCGATTACTCCGACGGCGGCGTGGGCATTGAGATGCGGGTGGAAAACGCGTTGAAAGACGGTGACAGGCTCTCGCTGCTGCTCAAGCGCGGCCAGCAGGAGTACAGCTTCCCCTGCGTGGTGACGCGCGCCTTCGGCAACAAGGTGGGGGTGCGCCTGGTCGACCTCTCCACCCGCGAACACATCGATTTCATTCAGTGCACCTTCGCCCGCGCCGATACCTGGGCGCTGTGGCAGGACGGGTTCCCCGAAGACCGGCCGATCGAAAGCCTGCGCGACGTGCTGGCGCTGGGCTTCCGGGGGTATGTGCGCATGGCGGACTACGCGCCGCCGCTGGTGCGCGGTCTGCTGGTCGGGGTCACCTCGCTGACCGCCTGGGTCGTGTCGTTTATTCCGCGCGGCGTCGGCAGGGGGCCGACCTTGGGTCAAAAAGAAACAGTGGGTTAGCTGCGAGTTCAACCGCCCGCTCACTCGCCCGGTGAACAGGCTCCAACATTGATGATGATACGATGACGAGAAAAATAACCTGGTTAACTGCTCTGGCCTTAGGCATCAGCACCCTGTCGCAGGCCGAAACCGCCACCGCGCCGACCGTGGCGGCCCAGCCGCCGATCGCCGCGGCGGCCGATACGGCGATCGCGCCACCGCCGGCCGACGCGCCGCAGGATCCGAATGCGCCGGTGCGCGACGTGTCGCTGTCGTTTGCGCAGATAGCGCCGCCGCCGGGCACCTTTGTTCTGCGCGGCACCCGGCCGGACGGGCAGATCGAATTCGGCGTGCGCAGCGACGAGGTGGTCTCGCAGGCGATGCTCGATATGGAGTTTACGCCGTCGCCGGCGCTGATCCCGGTGGAGTCGCACGTCAAGGTCTACCTGAACGACGAGCTGATGGGCGTGACCACGATCGCCAAGGAGCAACTGGGCAAGCCCAATCGCATCCAGATGGCGATCGATCCGCGCTATATCACCGATTTTAACCGCGTTCGGTTGGTGTTCGTCGGCCATTATCAAAATATCTGCGAAAACCCGGCCAGCACCTCGCTGTGGCTCGACGTCAGCAAGTCCAGCGCGCTGAAGCTGCGTTTCCAGACGCTGCCGGTGAAAAACGAGCTGTCGCACTTCCCTGAGCCGTTCTTCGACAGCCGCGATAATCGGCCGCTGACGCTGCCGATGGTGTTCGCCGGCCAGCCGGATCTCGCTCAGCAGCGTGCGGCGGGCATTCTGGCGTCCTGGTTCGGCAGCAAGGCGCAGTGGCGCGGGCAATCCTTCCCGACGCTGTACAATGCGCTGCCGACGCAGCACGCGGTGGTGTTCGCCACCAACTCGCAGCGCCCGGATTTCCTGCGCGATTATCCGGCGGTCAACGGCCCGACGGTGGAGATGATCAGCCACCCGGACAATCCGTACGTCAAACTGCTGTTGATTCAGGGGCGTGACGACAACGATTTGATCACCGCGGTGAAGGGCATCGCGCAGGGCAACATCCTGTTCCGCGGCCAGAACGTAACGGTGGACAAGGTGGAACAGCTGGCGCCGCGCCAGCCGTACGACGCGCCGAACTGGGTGCGCACCGATCGGCCGATGACCTTCGCCGAGCTGCAGCAGTACGCCGAGCAGCTGCAAACCAGCGGCATCGAGCCCGGCCCGATTTCGCTGACCATGAACCTGCCGCCGGACCTGTTCCTGATCCGCAGCACCGGCATCGACATGCACCTGAAATACCGTTACACCGCGCCGCGCATTCAGGACGGTTCGCGGCTGAGCGTCAGCCTGAACAACCAGTTCGTGCAGGCTTACTCGCTGGTGCCGGAGCACGAGCAGGGCGCGCAGCTGCTGCGCCTGCCGTTGACGCAGGGGCTGCTCGATTCCGACAAGAACGTCAATATCCCGGCGCTGCGGCTGGGGGCCACCAACCAGCTGCGCTTTGACTTCGATTACACCACGCTGCTGGCCAGCGGCGCGGAAGGGCGCTGTGAAACCTACTCCTTCACGCAAAACCACGCGGTGATCGACGGCGCGTCCACCATCGATTTCTCCGGCTACCGCCACTTTATGGCGATGCCGGATCTGCGCGCCTTCGCCAACGCCGGCTTCCCGTTCAGCCGCTTGGCGGATCTGTCGCAAACGCTGGTGTTGGTGAATCAGAAACCGCAGCCGGCGCAGGTCAGCGCGCTGCTGAACGCGCTGGGCGTGATCGGCGCGCAAACCGGCTACCCGGCGCTGGCCTTCACGCTGAGCGATGACTGGTCGCAGGCCAAGGATCGCGACGACGATATCCTGATGGTCGGCACCATTCCGCCGGAGCTGCGCGACGACAAGAAAATCAGCCTGCTGGTGGACGCGACCCAAAGCTGGGTGAAACAGCCGACGCGGCAGCCGCCGCTGCCCAGCGCGGAAGCGCTGGCGGAGGACACCCGGCCGGACAGCAAGACTGCCGTCAGCTCCGAGGGCGCAATGTCGGCGATCATTGGCGTGCAGTCGCCGTTCAACGACCAGCGCAGCATCGTGGCGCTGTTGGCGGACAGCCCGCGCGGCTATGAGCTGCTGAACAATGCCCTGCTGGACAGCGGCAAGCGCGCCGCGGTATTCGGCTCGGTGGCGGTGATCCGCGAATCGGGGGTCAACAGCCTGCGCGTCGGCGATATTTACTATGTCGGCCACCTGCCGTGGTGGGAGCGGCTGTGGTATTCCCTCTCCACCCATCCGGTGCTGCTGGCGGTGATCGCGGTGGTGCTGGTGGTGATCCTGGGGCTGATGCTGTGGCGTGGCCTGAAGGCCTTCAGCCGGCGTCGTCTGGCGCCTGAAGATCGGGATTGACGGTGGTGAACGCCATGCTGCAACGCCTGTCGCTCGGCATGCTGCTGCTGTGCGCCTTCAGCGCCGCGGCGGCCTGCGAGTGGCCGGGCTGGCAACAGTACAAGCAGTTCTACATCAGCCCGCAGGGGCGGGTGATCGATCCGAGCAGCCCGAACAAAATCACCACCTCCGAGGGGCAGAGCTACGGCCTGTTCTTCGCCCTGGTGGCCAACGACCGGCCGACCTTCGATCTGCTGCTGGCCTGGACGGAGAACAATCTGGCGGCGGGCGATCTCAGCGCCCGTTTGCCCGCCTGGCTGTGGGGCGAGAGCGACGACAAACAGTGGAAGGTGCTGGACGCCAACTCGGCGTCGGACGCCGATCTGTGGATCGCCTATAACCTGCTCGAAGCCGGCCGCCTGTGGAAAAGCCGGCGCTATCAAACCCTGGGGACGCTGCTGCTGCAACGCATCGGCCGCGAGGAGGTGGCCGACATTCCCGGCCTGGGCCTGATGCTGCTGCCGGGCAAAGTCGGGTTCGTGACGGACGATCGCTGGCGGCTGAATCCCAGCTACCTGCCGCCGCAGCTGTTGGCGCGTTTTGCGGCGCTGAACGGCCCGTGGCGCGCGATGCGCCAGGTCAATCAACGGCTGTGGCTGGACACCGCGCCGCACGGCTTCTCGCCGGACTGGGTGGTGTGGCAGGTCGGCGCCGGCTGGCAGCCGGATCCCGTCAAGCCGAACGTCGGCAGCTACGACGCCATTCGGGTTTATCTGTGGGCCGGCATGCTGGCGGACGACGATGAATACAAGGCGGCGCTGCTCGAACGTTTTCAGCCGATGGCGCAGCTCACCGCCAAACAGGGCGTGCCGCCGGAGAAAACCGATACCGCCAGCGGCAAAACCACCGGCGGCGGCCCGGTCGGCTTTTCCGCCTCGATGTTGCCGATGTTGGCGACGCAGGCTGAGGCGCTGGCGACACAGCGGCAACGCATCAGCGAACATCCGCCGGGGGACGACGCCTATTTCAGCGCCTCGCTGACGCTGTTCGGCCAGGGGTGGGATCAACAACGTTATCGCTTTAATCGTCAGGGTGAATTGCAACCCTCGTGGGACGGCCAATGCACAACTTCAAAATAAACTGGCTGAATTTGATTCCGCTGAGCCTGGCGATGCTGCCGCAGGCGCGCGCTGCGGAAGCCGTGGCCCCGGAGCAGTGGCTGCTGGAACAGGTGCGCATTGGCGAGGCCGGCAACAAGGACGATCTGGTGCGCCAGTCGCTGTACCGGCTAGAGTTGATGGATCCGAACAACCCGGACGTGATCGCCGCGCGCATGCGTTTGGCGCTGCGACAGGGCAATATGGCGCTGGCGCAGCAGCAGTTGGATAAGCTGAAAACCCTCGCGCCGCAGTCCAGCGCCTATCGCCAGGCGCAAATGAACATGCTGCTGACGCAACCGGAAACCCGGCAGAAGCTGCAGCAGGCGCGCCTGATGGCGACCGCCGGCCGGTTGCCGGAGGCCAAGGCGCAGTACGATGCGCTGTTCCACGGCGAGCCGCCGACGCTCGATCTGGCGGTGGAATATTGGCGGCTGGTGGCGCGTTTGCCGGGGCAGGAGGCGAAAGCGTTGAAGCAGCTGCAGGCGCTGGATCAGCAATATTCCGGCAACGTGGCGCTGCGCATGTCGCTGGCGCGCATGCTGTTCAGTCAGAACCAGGACGCGCAGGCCTATGAGCTGCTGCAGAAGATCGCCGCCGATCCGGCCGGGCGCGGCGATGCCGCCGATCTGTGGTTGGACAAGGTCAAAGCGATGCCGGTTAGCGCGCAAAGCGTGGCGGCGCTCAACCGTTTCCTCGGCGTGTTCGATACCGGCGATCAGGCGACCAGCGCCCGCGAAGAGCTGGCCAGACAGCAGAAACTGTTGGCCGATCCGGCGTATCAGGCGCGGGTGCGCGGCCTGGCGCAGGTGGATAAAGGCGGCAGCCGGGCGGCCATTCCGGCGTTGCAAAAGGCGCTGGCGGCGACGCCGAACGACGCCGAGGTGCTGGGCGCGCTCGGCCAGGCCTATTCGCGCGCCGGCAACCGCCCGCAGGCGTTGAAGCTGTTCCGCCAGGCGCTTGCCGCCGACACGAACGGCTACGACAGTGGCAAGTGGCAAAGCCTGATCAAGAGCACCAGTTACTGGCTGGCGATAGACGAAGGCGACAAGGCGCTGAAGGCCGGCAATCTTGCGCTGGCCAGGCAGAAATACCAGCAGGCGCGCCAGCTCGACGACCGCGACGGCGATGCGTTTATCGGCTTGGGCGATGTGGCGGTGGCGAGCAAGGATGACGCTGCGGCGGAAGGGTTTTATCAGCAGGCGCTGCGGCGCGATCCCGGTAACGGCAGCGCGCTGCGCGGCCTGGTGAATCTCTATCAACGCCAGTCGCCGGAAAAAGCGCTGGCCTACCTCAACGGCCTGCCGCGCAGCCAACAGGCCAAGCTGCGCAGCACCCTCGACGGGCTGCGGCTCGATATGTTGAAGCAACAGGCGCAGACGCTGGCGGCGCAGCAGCAGTGGCAACAGGCGGCGGAAATCTATCGCCGCGCCCAGCCGATGGATCCCGACGACGTTTGGCTGACCTATCGCTATGCGCAGGCGCTGCGTCAGGCCGGGCAGCCGCAACAGGCGGACGCCTTATTCCGGCAGCTGGCGCAGCGTCAGCGCGCCAATCCGCAGTTGGCCTATGCCTATGCGCTCTACCTTTCCGGCAGCGATCGCGACGACCAGGCGCTGGCGCAGCTCAATACGCTGCCTGCGGCGCAGTGGAACGACAACATGCGCGAACTGGCGCAGCGGCTAAAAATGCAGGCGGTGATTGCACATGCCGAAGGGCTGCGGGCGGCCGGCGACGAACCGGCGGCGGAAGCCTATCTGCGCCGGCAGCCGGCGGACACCCGCATCGATTTGCTGCTGGCCGACTGGGCGCTGGCGCGCGGGGAGTATGCGGCGGCGCTGGGCGACTATCAGCGGGTGAAACGGCGCGAACCGAACAACCCGGATGCGCAGCTGGGCGAGATCGAAGCCTATGTGGCGCAGGGGGATCTGGACGCGGCGCGCCAGCGGCTGCAAACCGAACCGCAGCCGCAAGACGCTTCGCTCAACAGCCAACGGCGGGTCGCCAACGCCTGGGGCGCGGTCGGCGATCCGCAGCAGGCCGAAGCTATCTTCGGCCGGCTGAAAACGGCGGCGGCCGCAGAGCCCGTGGGGCAGACCAAAGCGCTGATCTACCGCGACGCCGCCCGTCTGGAACGGGCGCAGCGGCAGCCGGAGCGGGCGCAGCAGGATTACCGGCAGGCGATGGTGGCCGGCGGCATCACGCCGACGTTGCCGCAGGACAATGACACCTACACCTCTCTGACGCACAATAACCCGGGCGACGACTGGTTGAAACGCGGCATCCGTTCCGAGGCCGCGGATCTGTACCGGCAGCAAGACGTGAACGTCACGCTCGACCACGATTACTGGCGCTCGAGCGGCACCGGCGGTATTTCCGACTTCAATGCGCATGACACCATGCTGCAGGTGGACATGCCGCTGTATGACGGGCGCGCCTTTTTGCGCACCGACACCGTGCAGTTGGACGCCGGCCGCTTCTCGACCGACGGCAGCGGCCACTATTACGAGACCTTCGGCACTTGCAACACGCAAGGGTGCCGCGGCGATGAACATCAGAAATCCACCGGCACCAGCGTGGCGGCCGGCTGGAAAAACGATCGTTGGGCCGCCGATATCGGTACGACGCCGATGGGCTTCGAGGTGGTCGACTGGACCGGCGGGCTGGCCTACAGCGGCGACTGGAACCACATCGGCTGGACGCTGGCAGCCTCGCGGCGGCCTATCTCCAGCTCGCTGCTGGCGTTCGGCGGCGCCAAGGATCCGAACACCGGCATCACCTGGGGCGGCGTGCGCGCTACCGGCGTCAGCCTGAGCGCCAGCTACGATCGCGGCGAGGCGAACGGCGTGTGGGCCGATCTCAGCGCGCACCAGATTACCGGCAAGAACGTGGCGGATAACCAGCGGCAGCGGTTGATGGCCGGCTACTACTACAAGCTGATCAACGAAGACAATCGCCGCCTGAGCGTCGGGCTCAATACCATGCTGTGGCACTACCAGAAGGATTTGAGCGGCTATTCGCTGGGGCAGGGCGGCTATTACAGCCCGCAGCAATATCTGTCGCTGTCGCTGCCGGTCAACTATCGCCAGCGCACCGAGAACTGGTCGTGGGAGCTGGGCGGTTCGGTTTCGCTGTCCCATTCGAAAACCGACAGCCAGCGCCGCTATCCGCTGCAGGGGCTGATCCCGGATTCGCTGCCCGATAAGTTCGCCGTCGAGGACGGCAGCTCCTCAAGCGGCGTCGGTTATACCCTGCGGGCTATCGTCGAACGCCGTCTCAGTTCGCACTGGACGCTCGGCGCCGGTATCGACATTCAACAGGCGAAGGACTATACGCCGAGCCACGCGTTGATTTATCTGCGCTATTCCCTGGCCGGCTGGCAGGGGGATCTCGATTTGCCGCCGCAGCCGCTGACGCCTTACGCCGACTTCAAGTAGCCGGGAGGGGAAAGATTCGGAGTGTCGGACACCGGGGAGTTTTGTTACCCTGTGTCCGGGTCGCGTTTGTTCGCTTTAGGAAAAGACTGAAACCCGCGATTTTCTTGGTTTTGCCTGCGGCATAGCCAGATAAAAACAGCCGATGATCGAGTATAATCAGCCCGGTTCGAGGGGGCGGGTGAGAGTCAGCCCCCTTTTTTGTTTCAGCCCGATTTCACGGAGAGCAGGTTTGCGGGTCAGGCGTTCGTTAACGATTAAGCAGATGGCGACGGTGTCCGGCGTGGCGCTGGTCACGATCTGCATCTTTATCGTGATCCAGTTATTCCACTTTGTGCAGCAGCGCAGGGATGACTACGCCCAGCAACTGGAGAATATCGCTCAATCCGTGCGCCAGCCGCTGGCGGAAGCGGTGCTGCGCATGGACGTGCCGGAAGCCAAAAAGGTGCTGAACACGCTGTTGCCGGTCGGCATTCTCAGCCGGGCGGATATCGTCTTGCCGAACGAATTTCAGGCGCTGCACGCCAATTTCCCGCCGGAGCGGCCGGTGCCGACGCTGATCGCCCGGCTGTTTGAGCTGCCGATCCAAATTTCCGTGCCGCTCTATTCGCTGGAGCGGGTGCCGGCCAACCAGCAGCCGCTGGCCTATCTGGTGCTGCAGGCCGATTCGTTCCGCATGTACCAGTTTATCCGCAGCATTTTGTCGACCATGCTGTCGACCTACCTGCTGTTGGCGCTGATCCTGTCGGTGGCCATCACCTGGTGCATGAACCGGTTGATGGTGCATCCGCTGCGCGCGATGGCCAAAGAGCTGGAAAACATCTCGCAGGACGAAGCGCCCTACCACCAGCTGATGCTGCCGACGCTGCACCAGGACGACGAGCTCGGCCTGCTGGTGCGCAACTACAACCGCAATCAACAGACGCTGGCCAAGGCGCATGCCGACATGAGCCGCCTGAGCACCCGCCATCCGGTGACCGAACTGCCGAATCCGGCATTGCTGAACGCGTTGCTGGAACAGCATATCGCCTCCAGCCTGCGCCCCGAGCGTTTTAACCTGCTGGTGATCGGCATCGAGACGCTGCATGAAGCCTCGGGCGTGATGAGCCCGGCGATGCGTGAAGCGCTGCTGTTGGCGCTGGCGAAGAAGCTGCGCGGCTGCATCGACGAAAACGGCGTGCTGGCGCAGCTGAGCAATACCGAATTCGCCATCCTGGCCAAGGGGACCGAGCGGCCGTTCCACGCCATGCAGCTGGCGCGACGCATCATGGCGGAGATCAACGCGCCCTTGACCCTGGAAGGTCTGGCGCTGCGGCCCAACGCCAGCATCGGCATCGCGCACTACCTCAATCAGGGGGAAAGTGCGGAACAGCTGCTGCGCAGCGCCACCTCGGCGATGATGTCCGCCCACCGTGAAGGAAAAAATCAGATCCTGTTTTTCGAGCCCAGCCTGACGGAACGCACGCAGAAGCGGCTGACGCAGGAGAGCGAGATTTTGCACGGCATCGAGCAGCGGCATTTTACGCTGTTCCTGCAGCCGCAGATCGACATGCAGTCCAACGAGGTGATCGGCGCCGAAGCGCTGCTGCGTTGGCAGCAGTATGACGGCAGCTATACCCTGCCGGCCGACGTTATCCCGCTCGCGGAAGAGCTGGGCGTGATCGTGCCTCTCGGCAACTGGGTGCTGGAAGAGTCCTGCCGCATCTTGGCGGACTGGCAGCAACGCGGCATTGCGCTGCCGCTGGCGGTCAACGTTTCCGGTATACAGATGCAGCATGAGGCGTTCGTCCCGCATCTGAAAAACCTGCTGGCGCAGTATCGGATAGACCCGCGCAAGCTGCTGCTGGAGATCACCGAGACGGTGCGCATCGACGATCTCGACCGCGCGCTGGCGCTGCTGCGCGAGCTGCACGATCTGGGATTGTCGATCGCGCTGGACGACTTCGGCATGGGCTACTCCAGTCTGGAATACCTGAACCGCTTGAAATCCCTGCCGATCGATTTGATTAAAATCGACCGCAGCTTCATTCAGGGGCTGCCGGCCGACGATGCGATGGTGCGCATCGTCAGTGCGATCTCCGAAGTGCTGGCGTTGCCGGTGATGGCCGAAGGCGTGGAAAACGCCGAGCAGCGCGACTGCCTGCTGCAACACGGCATTCGCAGCGGGCAAGGATTCCTGTTCGCCCGGCCGCTGCCGCGCGCAGCGTTCGAAGCCGAGTTCTGCCGCGCGGCGCCGTGAGCGGCGCGTTTACCTTTCCGGTACTTTTCCCCGTCCGAAAATCGCCATTCTTCTTCTACCTCTTTTGCGTTAGTGCAAACAAAGCATTACGCAATTTTCAGCTTTGCACCCCGACTGACGCGTTTCAGCTCTTAAATTCACATCAACTCCCAGGGGCGGGTGCAACAAATTATTTCCATGTTGTTAAGTGGGTGTTATTTTCCGCGCAAGCAATGAACAGGCTGGATTTTTAGACTGCTGCCTGGTGCGTGTCTTCCCCCCATAGGATGTTCATATGAAAACAACGATCTTTAAGAGCCTCTATTTTCAGGTGCTGACGGCGATCACGCTGGGTATCCTGCTTGGCCACTTCTACCCTGACCTCGGCGCCGAGATGAAACCTCTGGGCGATGGCTTCGTCAAACTGATCAAGATGATCATCGCCCCGGTGATCTTCTGCACCGTGGTGACCGGCATCGCCGGCATGGAAAGCATGAAGGCGGTGGGCCGCACCGGCGCCATCGCGCTGCTGTATTTTGAAATCGTCAGCACCATCGCGCTGATTATCGGCCTGGTGATCGTCAACCTGGTGCAACCGGGCGCCGGCATGAACGTCGATCCCGGCACGCTGGACGCCAAGGCGGTGGCAGTCTACGCCGAGCAGGCGCAGCAGCAGGGCATCATCCCGTTCCTGCTGGACATCATCCCCGGCAGCGTGATCGGCGCATTCGCCAGCGGCAACATTCTGCAGGTGCTGCTGTTCGCGGTGCTGTTCGGCTTCGCCCTGCATCGCTTGGGTGAAAAGGGGCAGCTGATCTTCAACGTGATCGACAGCTTCTCGCGGGTGATTTTCGGCATCATCAACATGATCATGCGCCTGGCGCCGCTGGGGGCCTTCGGCGCCATGGCGTTTACCATCGGTAAATACGGCGTTGGCACCCTGGTGCAACTCGGCCAGCTGATCGTGTGCTTCTATATCACCTGTATCCTGTTCGTGGTGGTGGTGCTGGGCAGCATCGCCCGCGCCAACGGCTTCAGCATTTTCAAATTCGTCAACTACATCAAAGAAGAGCTGCTGATCGTGCTGGGAACCTCGTCGTCCGAGTCCGCGCTGCCGCGCATGCTGGATAAAATGGAGAGGCTGGGCTGCAAGAAATCGGTGGTGGGCCTGGTGATCCCGACCGGGTACTCCTTCAATCTGGACGGCACCTCTATTTACCTGACCATGGCCGCGGTGTTTATCGCGCAGGCGACCAACACCCACATGGACATCATGCATCAGATTACCCTGCTGGTGGTGTTGCTGCTCTCTTCCAAAGGGGCGGCGGGCGTGACCGGCAGCGGCTTTATCGTGTTGGCCGCCACCATCTCCGCCGTCGGCCACCTACCGTTGGCCGGCCTGGCGCTGATCCTCGGCATCGACCGCTTCATGTCGGAAGCCCGCGCGCTGACCAACCTGGTGGGCAACGGGGTGGCGACCGTGGTCGTGGCGAAGTGGTGCGGCCAACTGGATGAGAAACAGCTGAAAGCCACGCTGAACAACAAAAACGCCGGCGCGGACAAAACGCTGCCTTCCGCCTGATATTGACGGCGAATCACCGGCCGCAGCCGCGGCCGGTGAGGTTTTCCCCCTGCCTCGTAACGATTTCTTGCATTAAAAACCCCGCTATCTATTATTTTTCACTCTAATGAGTGACATCCGCAAAGGCGCGCGGTCTAACACGATGGTACACTTTCTGCTTTCCGCCCCACTGTGAAACTCAGGGCGTATTTTTATGATTCCATTGAATGGAATACACGCATTTGCATAAGAAATTGGATAGTCATTAAGTAGGGGTTCACATGCAGGGCACCAGAATTCATCTTATAGTTGGTGGGCTGCTATTGGCTGCAGCCAGTAGCAGCGTGCAGGCTGAAGCACTACAACCCGATCCTGCCTGGCAGCAGGGGGCGCTGGCCAACGGGTTTTCATGGCAAATTCTCGATACGCCGCAGCGGCCAAGCGACCGCGTGGAACTGCGGCTGATCGTCAATACCGGCTCTCTGGTGGAGTCTTCGCAACAGACCGGCTTCGCCCAGCTGTTGCCGCGGCTGGCGTTGACGCGCAGTGAAAGCTTTACCGCGCCGCAGCTGCGCGCCCTGTGGCAGCAGAGCGTGGATAACGAGCGGCCGCTGCCGCCGGCTATCATCTCGTATGATTTCACCATGTATAATCTCAGCCTGCCGAATAACCGGCCCGACCTGCTGAAAGAAGCGCTGGCCTGGCTGGCGGACACCACCGGCAAACTGGCGATCGACGAGCATACGGTGCACGCAGTGATGAACTCCACCATCAATCCGGTCGGCACTTTCCCGCCCAATACCCAAGACGTCTGGTGGCGTTACCGCCTGAAAGGCTCGACGCTGCTGGCGCACGATCCGGCGCAGCCGGCGAAACGGCCGGTCAACCTCGAACAGCTGAAGAAATTCTATCAACAGTGGTATACCCCGGATGCCATGACGCTGTTCGTTGTCGGCAAGGTCGACAGCCGCAGCCTGGGCGAGCAGATCAACAAGGCGTTCTCGCCGCTGCAGGGCAAACGTGAAACCCCGGCCCCGATGCCGACTCTGACGCCGCTGCCGCAACAGCCGGTGAGCCTGATCAGCGAGCAGGTGAAACAGGATACGCTGTCGATCATGTGGGATTCGCCGTGGCATCCGATTCGCGATTCGCAGAGCCTGCTTCGTTACTGGCGTGGCGATCTCGCCCGCGAGGCGCTGTTCTGGCATCTTCAGCAGACGCTGGAAAAAAGCGACCAGAAGAGCCTGCATCTGGGCTTTGACTGCCGCGTGCAGTACCAGCGCGGGCAGTGCGCCATCCATCTGGATACGCCGAACAACAACCTGAACGGCAGCCTGGGCTTTATCGCCCGCGAGCTGGCCAACGTGCGTGACAACGGCCTGTCGAAAGAAGAATTCGATGCGCTGCTGGCGCAGAAAAACGATCAGCTGAGCAAGCTGTTCGCGACCTACGCCCGCACCGACACCGATGTGCTGATGAGCCAGCGCCTGCGTTCGCAGCAGAGCGGGGTGGTGGATATCGCGCCGGAACTGTATCAGAAGCTGCGCCAGGAGTTCCTGTCCAGCCTGACGCTGGAGACGCTGAATCAGGCGCTGAAGCTGCAGCTTTCTCAGGAGGCGACGCTGGTGCTGATGCAGCCGAAGGGCGAGCCGGAAATGAGCATGAAGCAGCTGCAGGAAACCTATGACGGCATCATGATGCCGGCGCCGGCGGTGGTGACGGAGGAAGCCAAACCGGCCGACGCCGCGGTGGCTGCACCGGCGACGGACGCCGGCGCGCAGTAATCGCAGCAGGGGGCTCAGGCCCCCTCAGTTGCGGTACAGCACCTTGATGATGTGGTAACCGAACTGGGTTTTGACCGGGCCGTAAGGTTTGAGCAGCGGAATGCTGAACACCGCTTTATCGAACGCCGGCACCATCGCGCCCTTGTTGAATTCGCCCAGCGAGCCGCCGTTGCGTTTTGACGGGCAGCTCGAGTATTTGCGCGCCAGCGTGTCGAAGCTGACGCCGCGCTTCAGCTTGGCCAGCAGCTCGTTGGCCAGCTTTTCATTGTCTACCAGAATGTGCAGGGCGCACGCCGTTTTTGCCATGGTATTGCCTTTGTCGATGCGAAAATTGCGCTGATTATACCCGCTAAATCTCATCGGCGCTTTCTGCTACAATTCCCTTCCACGTTTTACAGCCGAGCAAGCCAGCACCATGCGATTAAACCCCAGCCAACAACAAGCCGTCGAATTCGTTACCGGGCCCTGCCTGGTGTTGGCCGGTGCCGGTTCCGGCAAGACGCGCGTTATCACCAACAAGATAGCCCACCTGATCCACCACTGCGGCTACCAGGCGCGGCACATCGCCGCCGTGACCTTTACCAACAAGGCTGCGCGCGAGATGAAAGAGCGCGTGTCGCAAACCCTGGGGCGCAAAGAGGCGCGCGGGCTGATGATTTCCACTTTTCATACCCTGGGGCTGGAGATCATCAAGCGGGAATACGTGGCGTTGGGGATGAAGTCCAACTTCTCGCTGTTCGACGATCAGGATCAGCTGGCGCTGTTGAAAGAGCTGACCGAAAAGTGGCTGGAAAGCGATAAAACGCTGGTAGCGCAGCTGATTTCGACCATCTCCAACTGGAAAAACGACCTGATCGATCCCCAGCGGGCGGCGGCGCTGGCGCGCTCGGAGCGCGACAAGCTGTTCGCCCACTGCTACGGCCTGTACCACGCCCATATGCGGGCGTGCAACGTGCTGGACTTCGACGACCTGATCCTGTTGCCGACGCTGCTGCTGCAACGCAACGAAGAGGTGCGCGAACGCTGGCAGCAGCGCATCCGCTACCTGCTGGTGGATGAGTACCAGGATACCAACACCAGCCAGTACGAGCTGGTGAAGCTGCTGGTGGGCAACCGCGCGCGCTTTACCGTAGTGGGAGACGACGACCAGTCGATCTACTCCTGGCGCGGCGCGCGGCCGCAGAACCTGGTGCTGCTGAAGGAAGATTTCCCGGCGCTGCAGGTGATCAAGCTGGAGCAAAACTACCGTTCCAGCGAGCGTATCCTGAAGGCGGCCAACATTCTGATCGCCAATAACCCGCACGTGTTTGAAAAGCGGCTGTTTTCCGAGCTGGGGTATGGCGAAGAGCTGAAGGTGGTGACCGCCAACAACGAGGATCACGAAGCCGAGCGGGTGGTGGGGGAGCTGATCGCCCACCACTTCGTGAAAAAGACCAACTACGGCGACTATGCGATCCTGTACCGCGGCAACCACCAGTCGCGGGTGTTTGAAAAGATGCTGATGCAGAACCGCATTCCGTACAAGATTTCCGGCGGCACCTCATTCTTCTCGCGCCCCGAGATCAAGGATTTGCTGGCCTACCTGCGCGTGCTGACCAACCCGGAAGACGACAGCGCCTTCCTGCGCATCGTCAATACCCCCAAGCGCGAGATCGGCCCGGCGACGCTGCAGAAGCTCGGCGAGTGGGCCAACCAGCGCAACAAGAGTTTATTCCACGCCAGTTTCGATCTGGGGCTGAGCCAGCACTTGACCGGACGCGGGCTGGAATCGTTGCAGCGTTTCACCCACTGGCTGGGCGGCATCGCCCAGCAGGCGGAACGTGAGCCGGTGGCGGCGGTGCGCGATCTGATCCGCGGCGTGGATTATGAGAGCTGGCTGTTTGAAACCTCGACCAGCCCGAAGGCCGCCGAAATGCGAATGAAGAACGTCAATACGCTGTTCGGCTGGATGACGGAGATGCTGGAAGGCAGCGATCTGGACGAGCCGATGACGCTGACCCAGGTGGTGACGCGCTTCACCCTGCGCGACATGATGGAGCGCGGTGAAAGCGAAGAAGAGCTGGATCAGGTACAGCTGATGACGCTGCACGCCTCCAAGGGGCTGGAGTTCCCCTACGTGTTCCTGGTGGGCATGGAAGAGGGCCTGCTGCCGCACCAGAGCAGCATCGATGAAGACAATGTCGATGAAGAGCGGCGTCTGGCCTATGTGGGGATCACCCGCGCGCAAAAAGAGCTGATCTTCACCCTGTGCCGCGAGCGCCGTCAGTACGGCGAGCTGGTGCGGCCGGAGCCGAGCCGCTTCCTGCTGGAGCTGCCGCAGGACGATTTGGCATGGGAAACCGAGCGCAAAGTGGTGAGCCCGCAGGAGCGGATGCAGAAAGGGCAGAGCCATCTGGCCAATATCCGCGCCCAGCTGGCCAAGGCCAAAGGCGGGAATTAAAAAGACAGGGCTAGATGACTGACAAAGGAGGAAAAAGCGTGGTTTTTCCTCCTTTGTGGTTATCAGTCGAAAATCAATGAATTGATTTTCCTTATTTTTTATATGCTGTCTTCTGTAAACCTGGCAATGTCATCAGGTTTGCCATTAACCTCAGGCGTGAATCGCGCCCTGGTCATTTCAACGCTGTTCCTCCAACCGCAGCGTCCAGTGGACGTAGCTCTGCCAGTGGCTTTCCTGCTCCAGCGCCTCGGCGCGCAGCGGATGCTGTTCCAACCAACCCGGCGGCAAGATCACCGTCAGTTCATCGTCCTGATTGGCGCGCAACCGCACCGCCGGCAGCGTGTCATCGCGGCGGCGGCTGGCGAAGATGATCGCCAGGCGCAAAATGCGGCACAGACGCTGCGCAGTGCGCGGCGGCAGGGCGTTTTGCTGGTTCAACAGCGACAGGTCGAGGGGGTTGCTCTGGTTTTGCAGCAGGGTGGCCAGCAGTTTTTTCTGCGCCGGGGTAAAGCCGGGTAAGTCCAGATGGCGGATCAGGTAGGCGGCGTGTTGCGGCGCCTGCTTGAAATCGACGCTGAGGCCGAGTTCGTGGATCAGACTGGCGCTGTGCAACAGCTCGCGACATCGCGCATCCAGCTGCCACTCGTTGGCGACCTGCTGCGAGAAGTTGGCGGCGAGTTGGCTGACGCGTTCGGCCTGCTCGGTGTCGATCAGGTAGCGGCGCTGCAGGTTGCGGATGGTGCGGATGCGAATATCCTGCTCCACCGGCAGATGCAGCATGCCGTAAACCAGGCCTTCACGCAGCGCCCCGCCGGCCAGCATCATGCTTTCGATGCCCAGTTCCTGGAAGATGGCCAACAGAATGGACAGGCCGCTCGGGAACACCAGCGCGCGCTCCAGCGTCAACCCTTCGATCTCCAGCTCTTCCAGCTTGCCGCACTGAATGGCGCGCTGTTTCAGCTGGCGCAGCTTGGGCAGGGTGATGCGCTCATCCATGCCTTGCGCCACCATGATCTCCTGCAGCGCCTGTACGGTGCCGGAAGCGCCGACGCAGATCTGCCAACCTTGCTGGCGCAGCTGCGGTGCGATCGGCCGCACCATTTCGCGCGCGGCCTGTTCGGCGCGCTCGAAGTTTTCTTGCCCGAGGTTGCGATCGCTGAAGTAGCGCTCCAGCCAGGTGACGCAGCCCATCGACAGGCTATACAGCTGCGATGCCTGTGCGCCGGTGCCGGTGACCAGTTCGGTGCTGCCGCCGCCGATGTCGACGACCAGCCGCCGATCCGGCCCGCCGGTGGTGTGCGCGACACCGTGATAAATCAGCCGTGCTTCTTCTTCGCCGCTGATCACCTGTACCGGGCAGCCGAGGATTTGCTCGGCTGCCTGCAGGAACTCATCGGCGTTGGACGCCAGGCGCAGCGTGGCGGTGGCGACGACGCGGATCTGCTCGCGCGGAATGTCCTGCAGGCGTTCGGAGAACAGCCGCAGGCACTGCCAGCCGCGTTGCATGGCCTCATGCGACAGGTGATTGTTCTGATCCAGCCCGGCCGCCAGGCGCACCTTGCGCTTGATCCGCGCCAGGGTCTGAATGCTGCCGGCCACCTCGCGCACCACCAACATATGGAAGCTGTTGGAGCCGAGATCGATGGCAGCATAAAGCGTGCTGGAGCTGAGCATGGCGATCAGCTCGAGCGTTTACGGTTGTTGCGCGGCGCGCCGCCGCGACGAGGCGCGGAGTTGCGACGTGGGCCGTTGCCGCCGCGCGGGCGCGACAGGCGTTTCGGCGCCGGCAGATCGGTCAGCAGCGCATCGCTATTGTACTTGCTTACCGGAATGCTGTGGTCGATATAGGTCTCGATCGCCGGCAGGTTGAGCGCGTACTCTTCACACGCCAGGCTGATGGAGTGGCCGCTGGCGCCTGCGCGGCCGGTACGGCCGATGCGGTGCACGTAGTCTTCGCAATCGTCAGGCAGATCGTAGTTGAAGACGTGGGTGACGGCAGGAATGTGCAGACCGCGCGCGGCGACGTCGGTGGCGACCAGGATGTCGAGGTTGCCCTTGGTGAAGTCGTCAAGGATGCGCAGGCGTTTTTTCTGCGCCACGTCACCGGTCAGCAGGCCCACGCGGTGACCGTCGGCGGCCAGATGGCCCCAGATGTCTTCGCAGCGGTGCTTGGTGTTGGCGAAGATGATGGCGCGATCCGGCCACTCTTCTTCGATCAGCGTCTGCAGCAGGCGCATTTTTTCTTCGTTGGACGGGTAGAACAGCTCTTCTTTAATGCGGTGGCCGGTTTTCTGTTCCGGTTCCACTTCAACATATTCGGCGTTGTTCATCTGCTCGAAGGCCAGCTCGCGTACGCGATAGGACAGGGTGGCGGAGAACAGCATGTTCAGGCGTTGATCGGCCGCAGGCATGCGGCGGAACAGCCAACGGATGTCTTTGATAAAGCCGAGATCGTACATGCGATCGGCTTCATCCAGCACGACAACCTGCATCGCGCCGAGATCGACATAGTTCTGCTTGGTGTAATCGATTAAACGGCCGGTGGTGCCAATCAGAATGTCCACGCCGCTTTCCAGCACTTTCAGCTGTTTGTCGTAGCCGTCGCCGCCGTAGGCCAGGCCCAGTTTCAGGCCGGTGCTCTGGGAGAGCGCTTCTGCGTCGGAGTGGATTTGCACCGCCAGTTCACGCGTAGGCGCCATGATCAAGGCGCGCGGCTGATTGGTCTGGCGATCCTGTTTCGCCGGGTGAGTCAGCAAATAGTGAAAAGTAGACGCCAAAAACGCCAGCGTCTTTCCGGTACCGGTTTGCGCCTGACCTGCAACGTCACGCCCGGAGAGCGTGAGCGGCAATGCTAACGCCTGGATGGGCGTGCAATTGTGAAACCCTTTTTTCTCAAGGGCTTCAAGGACTAACGGGTGCAGGGCGAAGTCGGAAAACTTCTGTTCAGTCAAGTGTGTTTTGCTCATAGTGTGGTAGAATATCAGCTAACTATTGCTTTACGAAAGCACATCCGTTGAAATAAACGCGGTGCAATAAAATCACCTTGAGTTGGTTAATGCTACACCAACAAGGTAGACATAATCCTGTGGAGTAGAACATGAGCGATAAAATTATTCACCTGACTGACAGCAGCTTCGACGCTGACGTGCTGAAAGCGGAAGGGCCGATCCTGGTCGATTTCTGGGCTGAATGGTGTGGGCCGTGCAAGATGATTGCTCCGATTCTGGATGAGATTGCCGAAGAGTTCGAAGGCAAACTGACCATCACCAAGCTGAATATCGATCAGAACCCGGCTACCGCGCCCAAGTACGGTATCCGTGGCATCCCTACGCTGTTGCTGTTCAAGAACGGTGAAGTGGCCGCGACCAAGGTTGGCGCGTTGTCCAAAGGTCAGCTCAAAGATTTCCTGAACGCGAATCTGTAATCGGGCGGGAAGCCCAGTATCAGGCGCCTGGCGGTGATGTTCAATTCACCGCTAGACGCCTGCCAAGAAGCGTGTTAAGTTTAACCACACTGCATATAGAACTTGCCCGAAGTTTTAAATCTAAAGAGTTTGAATCTAAAGCTATACTCTGTGTCGAATCACTGGCGTTGAAAGTAAACTGAACTCAGCCCGTGTTTTGGCAATCAAACGGTTTTGCAAAAATCATTTTTAAGGTACCTTCGATCTTCAACCGTCAATGCGTGCGCCCGATGTAAGCCATTTCTTACCGCGACGGCTCTGCGCCCGGTGATCGAACGTCCAGTAAACAGGCACGCATCTCGCTGCCATACCATTCACGATACAAGTTCGAGACATACCCCGAGTTTAAGAACCCACCACTATGAATCTTACCGAATTAAAGAATACGCCGGTTTCTGAGCTGATTACTCTCGGCGAAAATATGGGGCTGGAAAACCTTGCCCGCATGCGCAAGCAGGACATTATCTTCTCCATTCTGAAGCAACATGCGAAAAGCGGAGAAGATATCTTCGGCGACGGCGTGCTCGAGATATTGCAGGATGGATTCGGTTTCCTCCGCTCTGGAGACAGTTCCTACCTCGCCGGTCCCGACGACATCTACGTATCCCCTAGCCAAATCCGCCGCTTCAACCTCCGCACAGGTGACACCATTTCCGGTAAGATTCGCCCGCCAAAAGAAGGCGAGCGCTATTTTGCCCTGTTGAAAGTCAACGAAGTCAACTACGACAAGCCGGAAAACGCCCGCAGCAAGATCCTGTTCGAGAACCTGACGCCGCTGCACGCCAATTCCCGTCTGCGGATGGAGCGCGGCAACGGCTCGACCGAAGACCTGACGGCGCGCGTACTGGATCTGGCGGCACCGATTGGCCGTGGCCAGCGCGGCCTGATCGTGGCGCCGCCGAAAGCCGGTAAAACCATGCTGCTGCAGAATATTGCGCAGAGCATCGCCTACAACCACCCAGACTGCGTGCTGATGGTGCTGCTGATCGACGAACGTCCGGAAGAAGTGACTGAGATGCAGCGTCTGGTGAAAGGCGAAGTGATCGCATCGACCTTCGACGAGCCAGCTTCGCGCCACGTGCAAGTGGCCGAAATGGTAATCGAGAAGGCCAAGCGTCTGGTTGAGCACAAGAAAGACGTGATCATTCTGCTCGACTCCATCACCCGTCTGGCGCGTGCCTACAATACCGTGGTACCGGCTTCCGGCAAGGTGCTGACCGGTGGTGTGGACGCCAACGCCCTGCATCGTCCGAAGCGTTTCTTCGGTGCGGCGCGTAACGTGGAAGAGGGCGGCAGCTTGACCATCATCGCGACCGCGCTGGTCGATACCGGTTCGAAGATGGACGAAGTGATCTACGAAGAATTCAAAGGTACCGGCAACATGGAATTGCACCTGGCGCGTAAAATCGCCGAGAAGCGCGTATTCCCTGCGATCGATTACAACCGCTCCGGTACCCGTAAAGAAGAGCTGCTCACCACTTCCGAAGAGCTGCAAAAAATGTGGATCCTGCGCAAAATCATTCACCCGATGGGTGAGATTGACGCGATGGAGTTCCTCATTAATAAGTTGGCGATGACTAAAACCAACGATGAATTCTTCGATATGATGAAACGCTCATAATTCGTTAAAAAATTCGCTGAACGCCACGCCTAGTCGTGGCGTTTTTCGCTTTTGGCGGATACGATAAGTAGCAGTAATGGAAAAGTAAGTTGTTTCCTCGACTTATTGAGAATTCATCTTGTTTGTCGGTCGGCTCTGCGCCGGTCGGCTTTGCTGCTGTCGTTTTGTCAGCCGATGCGAAGAAAATAGGCATGAATCACCGTTGTCATAGGAAATGACCGAAAGGTGGCGGGGGTCGATGGCACAAGCTATTGCCCGTGGTAAGCTGCCTTATCTTCTACAGAGATCTGTTAACTGTGAACTTACTCACTATGAGTACTGAAATTCTATTTGTTTTCCTGTTTTCTTTGGCTTTTCTCTTTGTTGCCCGCAAGGCGGCAAAACGTATTGGTCTGGTAGATAAACCCAATTATCGCAAACGCCATCAGGGGCTGATTCCACTGGTCGGCGGTATTTCCGTTTATGCCGGATTGTGCTTCGCGTTTTGGATTTCCGAACAACCTATCGCGCACGCCAAGCTTTATCTTACCTGCGCCGGCATTCTGGTGTTTGTGGGCGCGCTCGACGATCGTTTCGACATCAGCGTTAAAATCCGCGCCCTGGTGCAGGCGTTGGTCGGCATCGCCATGATGGTGTTCGCCGGTCTGTATCTGCGCAGCTTCGGCCATGTACTGGGCGACTGGGAGATGTTGCTGGGGCCGTTCGGCTATCTGGTGACGCTGTTTGCGGTATGGGCGGCGATCAACGCCTTCAACATGGTCGACGGCATTGATGGCCTGCTGGGTGGGCTGTCGTGCGTCTCCTTCGGCGCGCTGGGTCTGTTGCTGTACCTGAGCGGCCACCATGAGATGGCGTTCTGGTGCTTTGCGATGATCGCCACCATCGTTCCCTATATTTTGCTCAACCTCGGCATTCTCGGCCGCCGTTATAAGGTGTTCATGGGGGACGCCGGCAGTACCCTGATCGGCTTTACCGCCATTTGGCTGCTGCTGCAAAGCTCGCAGGGCAAGGCACACTCGATTAATCCGGTGACCGCACTGTGGATCATCGCTATTCCGCTGATGGACATGATAGCAATCATGTATCGTCGTTTACGCAAGGGGATGAGCCCCTTCTCTCCCGATCGTCAACATATTCACCACCTGATCATGCGAGCCGGCTTTACGCCGCGGCAGGCTTTTGTGTTGATTACCCTGGCGGCCGCATTGCTGGCGGCGGTTGGCGTGATCGGCGAACGCCTGACTTTTATCCCAGAGTGGGTTATGTTGGCATTATTCTTGCTTGCTTTCTTCCTGTACGGTTACTGCATCAAGCGCGCCTGGCGGGTTGCGCGGTACATTAAGCGTATCAAGCGTCGCCTGCGGCGTTCGAGCGATAACAAGCAAGTATCTTAACCAGAGGCTTTTTGGCTGTGATGAATCCAGAAACAACGTCTGACAAGCATACCCCGGCGGTGGATAACGAACTCGATATCCGCGGCCTGTGCTGCACCCTGTGGCGCGGCAAACCGTGGATTATCGGCATTGCGGTGCTGTTCGCGGCGGTCGCGCTGATCGTCTCTTATCTGGTAAAGCAAGAATGGAGCGCGACCGCAATCACCGACAAACCCACGGTGAATGCGCTGGGCGGTTACTACTCCCAGCAGCAGTTCCTGCGCAATCTGGATGTGCGCACGCTGCCGGCGACGGCCGGCGATCAGCCGAGCATCGCGGACGAAGCGTACAATGAGTTCATCATGCAGCTGGCGGCTTACGATACGCGTCGCGATTTCTGGCTGCAGAGCGATTACTACAAGCAACGTCAGGAAGGGGATGCCCGCGCGGATGCGGCGCTGCTCGACGAGCTGATCAACAACATCCTGTTCACGCCGCGCGACGACAAGAAAGTGCCGAACGACGGCGTGAAGCTGACGGCGGAAACTGCCGCGGACGCCAACCGCCTGCTGCGTCAATACGTGGCCTTCGCCAGCCACCGCGCTGCCCTGCACCTGAACGAAGAGATTCAGGGGGCGTGGGCCGCTCGCACTACCTCAATGAAGGCGCAGGTCAAGCGGCAGGAAGCGGTGGCGGAGTCGGTTTACAAGCGCGAGCTGAACACCACGCAGCAGGCGCTGAAAATCGCCGAAAGCCAGGGGATCAGCCGCGCGCAGACCGACACCCCGGCCGAGCAACTGCCGGATTCGGATCTGTTCCTGCTGGGCCGGCCAATGCTGCAGGCGCGTCTGGAAGGTCTGCAGGCCTCCGGCCCGACCTATGACCTGGATTACGATCAGAACCGTGCGATGCTGGCGACGCTGAACGTTGGCCCGACGTTGGATGAGAAGTTCCAGACCTATCGTTATTTGCGCACGCCGGAAGAGCCGGTAAAACGCGACAGCCCGCGCCGGGTATTCTGGCTGATTCTGTGGGGCGCGATGGGCGCTTTGGTTGGCGCGGGCGTTGCCTTGGCGCGTCGGCCGCGTAGTTAAAAAATAATATAATAATCTGATGCAGGGCGCGTGAGCGCCCGATTCGCAGGCGTGGCCTGCGATTAACCGACCAAAAGAGAGTCGCTGTGAAAGTGTTGACTGTTTTCGGCACCAGACCTGAAGCCATCAAAATGGCGCCGCTGGTACATGCACTGGCCCAGGATGAGGCTTTTGACGCAAGAGTCTGCGTAACGGCACAGCATCGTGAGATGTTGGATCAGGTATTGCGGTTGTTTGAGATCACGCCGAATTACGACCTGAACATCATGAAACCCGGCCAGGGGCTAACGGAAATCACCTGCCGCATCCTGGAAGGGCTGAAAGGGGTGCTGGAAGACTTCAAACCGGACGTAGTGCTGGTGCACGGCGATACCACCACCACGCTGGCGACCAGCCTGGCGGCGTTCTATCAACGCATCCCCGTCGGGCATGTCGAGGCCGGGCTGCGCACCGGCAATCTGTATTCTCCCTGGCCGGAAGAGGCCAACCGCAAACTGACCGGCCACCTGGCGATGTACCATTTCGCGCCAACCGAGAACTCGCGCCAAAATCTGTTGCGCGAGCTGCTGCCGGACAACCGTATTTTCGTGACCGGCAATACGGTGATCGACGCGCTGTTCTGGGTGCGTGACCGCGTGATGAGCGATGCCGCGCTGCGGGCTGGCCTGGCACAGCGTTATCCGTTCCTCGACGCCGACAAGAAACTGATCCTGGTCACCGGTCATCGCCGCGAAAGCTTTGGCGGCGGCTTTGAGCGGATTTGCAGCGCGCTGGCGGAGATCGCCCGCAATCACCCGGAAGTACAGGTGGTGTATCCGGTGCATCTCAATCCGAACGTCAGTGAGCCGGTGAATCGCATTTTGAAAGGCATCGACAACGTCATGCTGATCGAGCCGCAGGATTATCTGCCGTTTGTCTATTTGATGACCCAGGCTTACATGATCCTGACCGATTCCGGTGGCATTCAGGAAGAGGCGCCATCGTTAGGTAAACCGGTGCTGGTGATGCGCGACACCACCGAACGCCCGGAAGCGATAGATGCGGGCACGGTGCGTCTGGTCGGCACCGATGTGGCCAAAATTGTTGAAGCGGTGACCCGGCTGTTGACGGACGAAAGCGAATATCACGCGATGAGTCGGGCGCATAACCCATACGGTGACGGACATGCCTGTCAGCGTATCCTCGAAGCTTTAAAGAATCATCAGGTGACACTATGAGTTTTGACACTATTTCGGTTATCGGCCTGGGTTATATCGGCTTGCCAACGGCGGCGGCGTTCGCTTCCCGCAAGAAAAAAGTGGTGGGTGTAGATGTTAACCAACATGCGGTAGATACCATTAACCGCGGCGCGATCCACATCGTCGAACCGGATCTGGACAAAGTGGTCAAGGACGCCGTCGACGGCGGTTTCCTGCGGGCGGTGACCAAACCGCTGGCGGCCGATGCGTTCCTGATCGCGGTGCCTACGCCGTTCAAGGGCGATCACGAGCCGGATCTGGCCTATGTCGAAGCGGCGGCGAAATCGCTGGCGCCGGTGCTGAAAAAAGGCGATCTGGTGATCCTGGAGTCCACCTCGCCGGTGGGGGCCACCGAACAAATGGCGGACTGGCTGGCGCAGGCGCGCAGCGATCTCAGCTTCCCGCAGCAAGCGGGCGAAGCGGCGGACGTGAATATCGCCTACTGCCCGGAGCGCGTGTTGCCGGGGCAGGTGATGGTGGAGCTGATTCAAAACGACCGCGTGATCGGCGGCATGACGCCGAAGTGCTCGGAACGTGCCAGCGCGCTGTACAAGATTTTCCTCGAGGGCGAATGCGTGATCACCAACTCGCGCACCGCCGAGATGTGCAAGCTGACGGAAAACAGCTTCCGCGACGTGAATATCGCCTTTGCCAACGAACTGTCGTTGATCTGCGCTGAGCAGGGGATCAACGTCTGGGAACTGATCCGCCTGGCGAACCGCCATCCGCGGGTGAATATTCTGCAGCCGGGGCCGGGCGTCGGCGGTCACTGCATTGCCGTCGATCCGTGGTTTATCGTGGCGCAGAATCCGCAGCAGGCGCGCCTGATCCACACCGCACGCCTGGTGAACGACGGCAAACCGCTGTGGGTGGTCGATCGGGTGAAAGCGGCGGTGGCCGATTGTCTGGCCGCCACCGACAAGCGCGCGTCCGAGGTGAAAATTGCCTGCTTCGGCCTGGCCTTCAAACCGAATATCGATGATTTGCGTGAAAGCCCGGCGGTAGAAGTGGCGCACCTGATCGCCGAATGGCACGTCGGCGAAACGCTGGCGGTGGAACCGAACGTCGAACAGTTGCCGAAGTCGCTGGCCGGCCATGTGACGTTGACGCCAGTCGCGGAAGCGTTGCAGCAGGCCGATGTGATCGTGATGTTGGTCGATCACCAGCAGTTCAAGGCCATCCGGCCGGAAGATGTAAAACAAACATGGGTTGTTGATACCAAAGGAGTATGGCGTTGAAACGTATTTTAGTTACCGGTGGTGCCGGTTTCATTGGCTCCGCAGTCGTGCGGCACATCATCGAGGCCACCGGCGATAGCGTGGTGGTGGTGGATAAGCTGACCTATGCCGGTAACCTCGAGTCGCTGGCGGTGGTGGCCGAGAGCGAGCGCTATGCTTTCGAGCAGGTCGACATCTGCGATCGTGCCGAACTGGATCGGGTATTTGCCCAGTATCAGCCGGACGTGGTGATGCACCTGGCGGCGGAAAGCCACGTCGATCGCTCTATCGACGGCCCGGCGGCCTTTATCGAGACCAACGTGGTGGGCACTTACACCATGCTGGAAGCGGCGCGCCATTACTGGCAGCCGTTGGCAGCGGAGAAGAAGCAGGCTTTCCGTTTCCATCATATCTCCACCGACGAAGTATACGGCGACCTGCACGGCACCGACGATCTGTTCACCGAAACCACGCCGTATGCGCCGAGCAGTCCGTATTCCGCCTCCAAGGCGTCGAGCGATCATCTGGTGCGCGCCTGGTTGCGCACCTACGGTTTGCCGACCCTCGTGACCAACTGCTCGAACAACTACGGCCCTTATCACTTCCCGGAGAAGCTGATCCCGTTGGTGATCCTGAATGCGGTGGCCGGCAAACCGCTGCCGGTATACGGCAACGGCGCACAGGTGCGCGACTGGCTGTATGTCGAGGATCACGCGCGCGCGCTCTATCAGGTCGTGACCGAAGGCGTGGTAGGCGAAACTTACAATATCGGCGGCCATAACGAGCGCAAGAATATCGAAGTGGTGCAGACCATTTGCGATCTGCTGGAAGAACTGGCGCCGAACAAGCCGCAGGGCGTGGCGAACTACCGCGATCTGATCACTTACGTGAAGGATCGCCCGGGCCACGACATGCGTTACGCCATCGACGCCGGCAAAATCGATCGTGAGCTGGGCTGGCGGCCGCAGGAAACGTTCGAAAGCGGCATTCGCAAGACGGTAGCCTGGTATTTGGCTAACGAAACCTGGTGGCGCCGGGTGCAAGACGGCTCTTATGCCGGCGAGCGTTTGGGGTTGTCAGATTAATTTAACGCCGCGCGCGCTTTGCGGCGGTGCGGCGGGTTTTGGAGTACGTATGAAAGGTATTATTCTGGCCGGCGGTTCCGGTACGCGTCTGCATCCGATTACTCGTGGCGTGTCAAAGCAACTGCTGCCGATTTATGACAAGCCGATGATCTATTACCCGATGTCGGTGCTGATGCTGGCGGGGATCCGCGACATTTTGATCATCTCGACCCCGGAAGATCTGCCGTCCTTCGAGCGTTTACTGGGTAACGGCGAACAGTTCGGCGTCAATCTCAGCTACGCTGCGCAGCCTAAGCCGGAAGGTTTGGCGCAGGCGTTTCTGATCGGCGAGGAGTTTATCAACGGCGATTCTTGCTGCCTGGTGTTGGGAGATAATATCTTCTTCGGCCAATCTTTCAGCCCGAAATTAAAAACCGTCGCGGCTCGCACCGAAGGTGCCACCGTGTTCGGTTATCAGGTCATGGATCCTGAGCGCTTTGGCGTGGTGGAGTTTGACGACAACTTCCGTGCGCTGTCGATCGAAGAAAAACCGAAGAAACCGAAATCCGATTGGGCGGTGACCGGCCTGTACTTCTACGATAGCCAGGTGGTGGAGTTTGCCAAGCAGGTGAAACCTTCCGAGCGCGGCGAGTTGGAAATCACCAGCATCAACCAGATGTATCTGGAGCGCGGTGAACTGACCGTCGAGCTGTTGGGGCGTGGTTTCGCCTGGTTGGACACCGGGACTCACGACAGCCTGCTGGAAGCCAGCAGCTTTGTGCAGACGGTAGAAAAACGCCAGGGCTTTAAAATCGCCTGTCTGGAAGAGATTGCCTGGCGTAACGGTTGGCTGGATGATAAGGAACTGAAACGCGCCGCCACTTCATTGTCCAAAACGGGCTACGGCAAGTATTTGCTGGATCTGCTGCATGCGCGTCCACGCCACTATTGAGCCTTTGTCATGGGAAAGCGAGTTTTTCGCGCTCGACAGCGCGAAACTCGGTTTTTCCTCCTCGGCTCCGGCGCTTGCCGAGGCCGATCTGGCGGCTTATAACCTGGTGCAGGCCAAAATTCCCGCGCAGCACCTCGCGTTGGCGGACGGCCTGGCTGATTTGGGATTTCGCCTGGTTGAGGGCGAAGTCGATCTGGTTCTGGCTCTTGAGAGTGATCTAGCGGTTGAACCGGGTTCCGCCGCCCAGATCTCCCGTCTGGCAACCGAGGCCGATATCCCGGCATTGCGCACCGCGGCGGCTCAGGCGTTCACCGTCAGCCGCTTTCGCACGCCCTGGTATCAACCTGATGACAGCGGCCGGTTTTATGCTTTGTGGATCGAAAAGGCCGTTCTGGGCACCTTTGATCATCAATGCTTGCTGGTGCTGGATAGCCAGGGGCAACCCGAAGGCTTTGTCAGCCTGCGTGACATTGGCGGCCAGGAAATGCGCATTGGCCTGTTGGCGGCGTTCCCCGGCGCATACGGCCGGGGCGTGGGCGCCAGGCTGATGACGGCGGCGATCGCCGAATGTCGGCAGCAGGGGATGCAGCGCCTGCGGGTTGCGACCCAGGTGGGCAATATCGCCGCATTACGACTCTATCAACGACAGGGTGCCGTGATTGAAAGCACCGCGTACTGGTTATACAGAGGTAGACATGATTCCATTTAACGCTCCACCGGTTGTTGGCACTGAACTGGAATATATGCAGGCTGCCATGGGCAGCGGCAAATTGTGCGGCGACGGCGGTTTCACCCGCCGCTGCCAGCAGTGGATGGAACAGCGTTTCGGCAGCGCGAAAGTGTTGTTGACGCCTTCCTGCACCGCGTCGTTGGAAATGGCCGCCATTCTGCTGGATATCCAGCCGGGTGACGAAGTGATCATGCCAAGCTTTACCTTCGTTTCCACCGCCAACGCCTTTGTGCTGCGCGGCGCCAAAGTGGTGTTCGTCGACCTGCGTCCAGACACCATGAACATCGACGAAACCAAAATCGAAGCGGCGATCACCGATAAAACCCGCGCGATTGTGCCGGTGCACTATGCCGGCGTGGCCTGCGAGATGGATACCATCATGGCGCTGGCGAAGAAATATAACCTGTTCGTGGTGGAAGATGCCGCGCAGGGCGTGATGTCGACCTACAAAGGCAAGGCATTGGGCACCATTGGCCATATCGGCTGCTTCAGCTTCCATGAAACCAAAAACTACACCGCCGGCGGCGAAGGCGGCGCGACGCTGGTGAACGATCCGGCTCTGATCGATCGGGCGGAAGTCATCCGCGAAAAAGGCACCAACCGCAGCCAGTTCTTCCGTGGCCAGGTCGACAAATATACCTGGCGCGACATCGGTTCCAGCTATCTGATGTCCGACCTGCAGGCCGCCTACCTGTGGGGCCAGCTGGAAGTGGCGGAGCGCATCAACCAGCGCCGTTTGGCTCTGTGGCAGAAGTACTACGACAGCTTCCTGCCGTTGGCCCGGTCAGGCCGCATCGAACTGCCGGTAATCCCGGCCGACTGCGTGCATAACGCGCACATGTTCTATATCAAGTTGCGCGATATCGAAGAGCGCACGGCCTTTATCGACTACCTGAAGGAAGCCGAAATCATGGCGGTGTTCCACTATATCCCGCTGCATGATTGCCCGGCCGGCGAACGCTTTGGCCGCTTTGCCGGCGAAGATCGTTACACCACGCAGGAAAGCGCGCGCCTGGTGCGCTTGCCGCTGTTCTACAATATGTCTGATGTCAATCAGCGTACGGTAATCAATACCATCCTGAGTTTCTTTGCCTGATATGTCGTTGGCAAAAGCATCGATATGGACCGCCGGCTCCACGCTGATCAAAATCGGCGTGGGGCTGTTGGTGGTGAAACTGCTGGCGGTGGCGTTTGGCCCCAGCGGGGTGGGGCAGGCGGGTAACTTCCGCCAGTTGATTACCGTGCTGGGCGTGCTGTCCGGCGCGGGCATTTTTAACGGTATCACCAAATACGTGGCGGAGTACCACCAGGATCCGCAGCGTCTGCGTCTGGCGGTGGGCACCGCGTCGAGCATCGTGCTGGGCTTTTCGACCTTGCTGGCGCTGGTGTTTCTGTTCGCCGCCGAACCGATCAGCATCGGGCTGTTCGGGCATGCCGATTACGTCGATGTGGTGCGCGCCGTCGCTTTCATTCAGATGGGCATCGCCTACGCCAACCTGTTTATGGCGGTGCTGAAAGGCTATCGCGACGCGATGGGCAATGCGCTGGCGGTGATCGGCGGCAGCCTGCTCGGCGTGGTGGCTTATTACCTGTGCTTCAAGCTGGGCGGTTATGAAGGCGCGCTGGCGGGGCTGGCGCTGGTGCCGGCGTTGGTGGTGCTGCCGGCCGGGCTGATGCTGTGGCGGCGCAAAACGCTGCCGCTGCGCTATTTGGCGCCGCGCTGGGACAAACTCGTGGCCGGCAACCTCGGCAAGTTCACCGTCATGGCGCTGATCACTTCGGTGACGCTGCCGGTGGCCTATGTGATGATGCGTAACCTGTTGGCCGCGCATTACGGTTGGGATGAAGTGGGGATCTGGCAGGGCGTTAGCAGCATTTCCGATGCCTATCTGCAGTTCATCACCGCCTCGTTTACCGTCTATCTGCTGCCGACGCTGTCGCGGCTGACGGACAAGGGCGCCATCTCGCGGGAGATCGTGCGCTCGTTGAAATTCGTGCTGCCGGCGGTAGCGGCGGCGAGTTTTACGGTGTGGCTGCTGCGTGATTTCGCCATCTGGCTGCTGTTCTCGGACAAATTCGTCGCCATGCGCGATCTGTTTGCCTGGCAGCTGGTGGGCGACGTGCTGAAAGTCGGGGCTTATGTGTTCGGCTATCTGGTGATCGCCAAAGCGTCGCTGCGCTTCTATATCCTGACGGAAGTCAGCCAGTTTCTGCTGCTGACGCTGTTCTCGCACTGGCTGATCCCGCTGCACGGCGCGTTGGGGGCGGCTCAGGCCTATATGGCAACCTACATCGTGTATTTCGCGCTCTGTAGCTGCGTATTTCTTATCTATCGTAGACGAGTATGACCACACTGATTCACGTTCTGGGATCCGATATCCCGCATCATAACCAGACGGTGCTGCGCTTCTTCAACGACGTGCTGGCGCCGCGTTTGCCGGCTGAGCAGACGCGGCATTTTATGGTGGCGGCCAAGGATGTGGCGGCACTGGGAGATTTCCCCGCCCTGAACATTGCGCCCTACGCGGACAAGAAAAGCCTGGCGGCGGCGGTCATCGCGCGCGCCCAGGCCGATCGCGATGCGCGCTTCTTCCTGCACGGCCAGTTCAATCCGGGGCTGTGGCTGGCGCTGCTGAGCGGCAAGATCAAGGCGCGTCAGGTCAGTTGGCATATTTGGGGCGCCGATCTGTATGAAGACGCCACCAGCTGGAAATTCCGGCTGTTCTATCTGCTGCGCCGCATTGCGCAGGGGCGAGTAGGGAACGTGTTTGCTACCCGCGGCGACGTGATCCACTACCAGCAGCGCCATGCGCGGGTGCCGGCCTCGCTGCTGTACTTCCCGACCCGCATGGATCCGGCGCTGACCGACGTTCACGTCGAGAAAAACCTGGCCGGGCCGATGACGATTCTGGTCGGTAACTCCGGCGATCGCAGCAATCGGCATATCGAAGCGCTGCAGGCGATTCATCAGCAGTTCGGCGCCGACGTGCGCGTGATCCTGCCGATGGGCTATCCGGCCAATAACGACGCCTACATCGAGCAGGTGCGCGCCGCCGGGTTGCCGCTGTTCGGCGAGAAAAACCTGCAGCTGCTCACGCAGCAGGTGGCGTTTGAGGACTATCTCAATATTTTACGCGCCTGCGATCTCGGCTATTTCATTTTCAATCGCCAGCAGGGGATTGGCACTTTGTGCCTGCTGATTCAGTTCGGCGTGCCTTTCGTGCTCAGCCGGCAAAACCCGTTCTGGCAGGATTTGGCGGAACAGCATCTGCCGGTGCTGTTCTACGGCGATTCGCTGGACGAGGCGGTGGTGCGTGAAGCGCAGCGTCAGCTGGCGGCGGTGGATAAACAGGCGATCGCCTTCTTCAATCCGAACTATGTCGACGGTTGGCAGCAAGCCCTGGCGTTGGCGGCGGGAGAGCACTCATGACGTTGGCGCAATTCGGCGGCCTGTTTGTCGTCTATCTGGTCAGCCTGACGTTTATCCTGACGCTGACCTATCAGGAGTTTCGGCGCGTGCGCTTTAACTTCAACGTCTTCTTCTCGCTGCTGTATTTGCTGACGTTTTATTTCGGTTTTCCTTTGACCTGCCTGCTGGTGTTCCAGTTTGACGTCGAGGTAGTGCCGGTGGAGTTTCTGCTGTACGCCCTGCTGTCGGCGACGGCGTTTTACGCCATCTATTACGTTACCTACAAGACCCGGCTGCGCAAGCGCCGCACACAGCCGCGCGCTGCGCTGTTTACCATGAACCGGGTGGAAACCCATATGACCTGGGTGCTGCTGGCGCTGGTGGCGATCGGTACCGTTGGGATCTTCTTCATGCAGAACGGTTTCCTGCTGTTCAAGCTCAATTCCTACAGCCAGATTTTCTCCAGCGACGTGTCCGGTGTGGCGCTCAAGCGGTTCTTTTACTTCTTCATTCCGGCGATGCTGGTGGTCTATTTCCTGCGGCAGGATCTGCGCGCCTGGTTCTTGTTCCTGATGGCGACGGTGGCGTTCGGCATTCTGACCTACGTGATCGTCGGCGGCACCCGCGCCAACATCATCATCGCCTTCGCGCTGTTCCTGTTTATCGGCATCGTGCGCGGCTGGATCACGCTGTGGATGCTGGCGGCGGCGGGCATATTCGGCGTGGTCGGCATGTTCTGGCTGGCGTTGAAGCGCTACAGCCTGGACGTCAGCGGCGCGGAGGCGTTTTATACCTTCCTCTATCTGACCCGCGATACCTTCTCGCCGTGGGAAAACCTGGCGCTGCTGTTGCAAAATTACGACAAGATCGATTTCCAGGGCCTGGCGCCGATCTTGCGTGATTTCTACGTCTTTATCCCTACCTGGCTCTGGCCCGGCCGGCCGGACGTGGTGCTGAACTCGGCCAACTACTTCACCTGGGAAGTGCTGAACAACCACTCCGGGCTGGCGATTTCGCCGACGCTGATCGGTTCGCTGGTGGTGATGGGCGGCGCGCTGTTTATCCCGCTCGGCGCGATTCTGGTGGGCATGATCATCAAGTGGTTCGACTGGCTGTATGAGCTGGGCAAAACCGAGCCGAACCGCTATAAGGCGGCCATTCTGCAGGGGTTCTGCTTCGGCGCGGTGTTCAACATGATCGTGTTGGCGCGGGAAGGGGTGGATTCATTCGTGTCGCGCGTGGTGTTCTTCTGCATTATTTTCGGTGCCTGTCTGGTGCTGGCGAAGTTGCTGTATTGGCTGTTCGATACCGCCGGGCTGATCAAGGCCAGAGTGACGCGCACCCGCGCGCTGGCGTCGCCGCCTCGGGCCAACGGTCTTTTGTAAGGGTAATGAGAACGATGGAAGCAAAGATTTCGGTGCCGCAGTATGAGCTGCGCGGTTTCAGCCTGTGGGGCTTTCGCGATATGGCGCACTGCATGGACTTTTTGTTCGACGGCGGCCGGGTAAAACAGGGCACGCTGGTGGCCATGAACGCGGAAAAGATCCTGAAGGCGGAAGAGGACCAGGCGCTGCATGCGTTGCTGGATGAGGCGGAGTACAAGTACGCAGACGGCATCAGCATGGTGCGCTCGATTCGCCGCAAATACCCGGCGGCGGACGTTTCGCGCGTTGCGGGCGCCGATCTGTGGGAAGCCTTGATGCAACGCGCCGGCCGTGAAGGCACGCCGGTCTTCCTGGTCGGCGGCAAGCCGGAGGTTTTGGCGGAAACCGAGCAAAAGCTGCGCAGCCAGTGGAATGTCAACCTGGTGGGCAGCCAGGACGGCTACTTCAAACCGGATCAGCGCGAGGCGCTGTTCGAGCGTATTCGTGCCAGCGGCGCCGCGATCGTGACGGTGGCGATGGGATCGCCGAAGCAGGAGATTCTGATGCGCGACTGCCGCAAGGTGCATCCGCAGGCGCTGTATATGGGCGTGGGCGGCACCTACGACGTCTTTACCGGCCATGTGAAGCGTGCGCCCAAGGTGTGGCAGAACCTCGGTCTGGAATGGCTCTACCGCCTGCTCAGCCAACCCAGCCGCATCGGCCGGCAGTTGAAGCTGTTGAAGTTTGTCGGCTACTACTACAGCGGCAAGATGTAACCCCTCATCCGGGGCGGAAAGTGCTGTTCCGCTCCGGTCTGCTGTACCAATAATCTGCTTTTGCGCGTTTCTCCCGCATATCTATAACCCTCGGCCCTAAACGTCGTCGCATTTATTCCATAAAGTTTTAAATTGCGGTTTGCTTATAGCGGCGAAATGCGAAACGATACCGCCCGGAAATTATCCCTGGCCGCTGAAGCTTGATGCGACAGCGCTGAACGATGTCCTTCTCACGGTCACTTCGCTCCGACAACCCGTTGATGCCAATCCGATCGGCAGGGGATGATTTATTCTTTTAATAATGACAATAACGACCGGCAGCGGCCGGCAGGCAAACACGACCCGAGAAAAATTATTGAGGATTTATGGCACACAAAGAGAAACCGCAAGGGCTACACCGGGGCCTGGAGGCCCGGCATATCGAGCTTATCGCTCTGGGGGGCACCATCGGTGTCGGCCTGTTTATGGGCTCGGCCAGTACGCTGAAATGGGCGGGGCCGTCGGTGCTGCTGGCTTACATTATCGCCGGGCTGTTCGTGTTCTTCATTATGCGTTCGATGGGGGAGATGCTGTTCCTCGAGCCGGTTGCCGGGTCGTTTGCCGTTTACGCGCATAAGTACATGAATCCCTACTTCGGTTACCTGACCGCCTGGGGCTACTGGTTTATGTGGATTGCCGTCGGCATTTCTGAAATCACCGCCATCGGGGTGTATGTGCAGTTCTGGTTCCCGGAAATACCGCAGTGGGTGCCGGCGCTGATCGCCGTGGCGATGGTCGCGTTGGCCAACCTGGCGGCGGTGCGCCTGTACGGTGAGCTGGAGTTCTGGTTCGCCATGATCAAGGTCACCACCATCATCGTGATGATTCTGGTGGGGCTGGGGGTGATCTTCTTCGGCTTCGGCAACGGCGGTGAACCTATCGGTTTCGCCAATTTGACGGCGCACGGCGGTTTCTTTGCCGGCGGCTGGAAAGGCTTCCTGTTTGCGCTGTGCATCGTGGTGGCGTCCTATCAGGGGGTTGAACTGGTGGGCATCACCGCCGGGGAAGCCAAGAACCCGCAGGTGACGCTGAAACGCGCGATCAACAATATCCTGTGGCGCATCCTGATCTTCTATGTCGGTGCGATCTTCGTCATTGTCACCATCTTCCCGTGGAACGGCATCGGCACCACCGGCAGCCCGTTCGTGCTGACCTTCGCCAAGATCGGTATCGTTGCCGCCGCCGGCATCATCAACTTTGTGGTGTTGACCGCCGCGCTCTCCGGTTGCAACAGTGGCATGTACAGCGGCGGCCGCATGCTGTACGCCCTGGCCAAGAACCGCCAACTGCCGGCGGCGTTGACTAAGCTTTCCGCCAGCGGCGTGCCGGTGAACTGCATCGCCGTCACCATCGGCTGCCTGTTGGTGGGCTCCGCGCTGAACTACATCATCCCGAATCCGGAGCAGGTGTTCGTTTATGTCTACAGCGCGAGCGTGCTGCCGGGCATGGTGCCGTGGTTCGTGGTGCTGATAAGCCAGCTCTATTTCCGTCGCGCCCATAAGGAAGCGATCAAAAACCACAGCTTTAAGTCGATCATGTTCCCGTATGTGAACTATCTGACCATCGCTTTTCTGGTTTGCGTGCTGGTCGGCATGGGAATCAACCCGGATACGCGCATTTCCCTGCTGGTCGGGGCGATTTTCTTAGCCGGCGTCAGCCTGTGCTACTTCGCTTTCGGCATGCACAAGAAACATCATCCGGTTGAAAATCGGGTAGAAACGCGCCAATAAACGGCGAAAAGGGGCTACGGAGTGCGCTTTTGTGCGCGGGAGTGAGCAAAGCGTAATCAAACGCAACATTTCTGCGAAAAAGCACTAGACAGGATTGGCGTAAATCCGTAGTATCCCCTCCCGCAACGGCGCTACGCGCCCGTAGCTCAGCTGGATAGAGCGCTGCCCTCCGGAGGCAGAGGTCTCAGGTTCGAATCCTGTCGGGCGCGCCATTAAGTTTGTGCGCAGGAGCTGCGGTGGTATATTACCGCGTGAGTAAGAAGTAGTAATGGTGGCTATAGCTCAGTTGGTAGAGCCCTGGATTGTGATTCCAGTTGTCGTGGGTTCGAGTCCCATTAGCCACCCCACTTCCTGATGAAGTGAAGATTTAGCAGTATTTTGTGACAGTGCGAAGGTGGCGGAATTGGTAGACGCGCTAGCTTCAGGTGTTAGTGTTCTTACGGACGTGAGGGTTCAAGTCCCTCTCTTCGCACCACGCAAAATATCTGATAAATATAAGATTTATATGGACAATGGTCTGATAAATCGGGTAGTATGAGCAACACAAATCGGCGAGTAGCGCAGCTTGGTAGCGCAACTGGTTTGGGACCAGTGGGTCGGAGGTTCGAATCCTCTCTCGCCGACCACTTTCAAAAAAACCGACGCAAGTCGGTTTTTTTACGCCTGCAGTTTATGAGGATGAGTACCTCCGCAGGAGGTTCGAGCCTCGCGAAGCGAGACAACGTTGCTTTACAACGGCCCGCAGGGCGCGCATCAAAGATGCGCGTAATCCTCTCTCGCCGACCACATTCGAAAAAACCGACGCAAGTCGGTTTTTTTACGCCTGTAGTTTATGAGGATGAGCACCTCCGCAGGAGGTTAGAACCTCGCGAAGCGAGACGTAGGTAGGCCCGTGCAGCAATGCGCGGGCTTTTTGCGTATCTAAGGATGGGCGGCACTTTGTCTCTGTCGGCGAGCGTGTTGGTTTTCAGCGACAGCGCTATCCAGCGCTGTCGTCAGGTTGAGACAAATAATTGATTGATTTAAAAAGATAAAATGGGCTTTGGCTTAAGTCGTCGTTTTGAGGCGACATTCTTATTACGGCTGCTGGCATGGAATGCCAGAGAGTGGCATATAACAGGAAAGACAGGGTTAAATTAAAAATTAATATATTTCAATGCATTGAGACCATTTTTTTATTGGGAATGGCCTCAGCCTTAAAGTTGGCACGCCAAGTGCAATATCTATAGCGTAGATGCTCATTCCACCTCTTATGTTCGCCTTAGGCCTCATAAACCCTGGGAATGACGCAGAGCCGATTTAGGGTGCCTATCGCCCACGAGAACGATGACTAACCCGTCATCACGCTCAGGGCAAAACGTTGAGTGAGGCACCGCCCCTGTTGTCCTAGACCTGATTGCTTCTTTATACACTTGCCATGCGGCAAGTGTTTTTTTTTGCGCTTCAGCAAGCTAACGGGCAAAAAAAAGCGCGGCACCGAGGCCACGCTTTCTCTGCCGGGCGGGCGGTTATTCGCCGCCGTTCTGTTTCAGCGTCAACATCAGTCCTTCACGCCGCATCTGCGCCGCTTCATCCGAACGATGCAGTTTCTCCAGCGTATCGGCCAGCCAGGCGTAATCGTAGGCGTCCGGACGCTGTTTCAGCGCTTCGCGGAAGGCGTCGGCCGCCTGCTGCCACTCGCCGTGTTTCATCAGCAGCTGCCCCAGCGTGCTGTTCAGCAGCGGCGTCGCGCCGTGCTGCTTCATCTGCTGGCGCAGCGCTTTCTCCAACTGCTCGGGGTTGCCGGACTTCAGCCGCGGCAGCAGCAGCACCAGGCGCTCGTCATATTGGCGCTTCAGGCCGTCGAGCACGATCTCCTGCGCCAGTTCGTGGTCATTGCATTCGATCAGGTGTTCCACCATCGCGATTTGCAGCGGCACTTCGTGACGCGTCTTGCGGCTCTGATCTTTCCACCAGCGCTTCAGGCCTTCGCTGCCTTCGTCCGCCATCGCCTGATTCATCAGCCCGATATAAGCCTGCTGCTGCAATGCCTGCAGTTGCTCTTCGCTGTGGAGTTCGATTTTACGCATCGACGGCAGCACTTCCAGCAGCGACGCATAGGCGCCGGTGCGCAGATAGGCTTGTTCCGCCAGGCGCAATACTTCCGGATGACGCGGCGCCTGGTTCAGGAGGCGATCGACGCCGTGGCGCGCGGCGTGGTTCTCGCCCTGTGCCAGCTGGATGCGAACCCGGGTGATATCCACCGGCAGCTGATCGGTGTCGGCCGCTTCGGCAGCGCGCTCCAGATATTGGTTGGTGCGGAAGTCATCGCCGCGTTGCTGTGCGGCCTCGGCGGCCAGCAGGTAGTTCACCACCGGCTGTTCGGCATGATCGGCGTTGCGCGTCATCAGCTTCTCGACCTGCTTGTAGTCGCCTTCCGCCAGCTTGATCAGCGCGGCCTTGGTTTGCTGGCGCGCGCGAGTGCGCTTGCGGCCGATAAACCAACCGCGCGTGCGGGCGCCGGTGCGGAAGAGACGGCGCAGGATCCACTCTATCGCCAGCAGCACCACGAACAGCAGCACCAGCATGATCGCCAGGCCGGTGACGCTGGTTTCGATATTGTAGTTGTCGGTCTGGATCAGCACATAGCCCTGATGCCCGGCCAACATCGGCCCGAGCACCACGCTGGCGATCACCACCAGGAACAGAAATAGCACGCGTAACATGGCTTAACCCTCCTGGTGAGCGGCAGGGGACTGGGTCATCAGGTTGCGCACCCGGGTCTGCATCACTTTTTCCAGCAGCGGCTGGCTTTTCAGCTGATCCGGCACGTCCATCGAGATCGACTGTTGGCTCAGGCTGTCCAGCTCTTCCAGGAAGGCCTTGGTCGCCGGATCGGTGGTGTCGAAATAGGCGCGCACCCAGGTGGAGACGGTTTCCAGGGATTGCTTGTAGGTCTCGTTCTGGTGGCGCGGGATGGCCTGCGCGGCCACCAGCAGGCGCGAACGGATGTTTTCGCGCAGGTAGATGTCCTGGTTCGGCGCCAGCAGCGGTTCGGCGCTGGCGTCGCGGCGGCGGATGGTAATGAAGTCGGCCATGAAATTGCGCCAGCTCTTGGCCAGGTTCTGCCGCCACTCGGCGATCGAACCGGAGAGCTCGCTGCTGTTTTGATCCATCGGCGCTTCGTCGGTGTCGTTGTCCGCCAAGCGCAGGTTATCCACCTGATTGGACAGCTGATTGACCTTGAGGATGATGCCGTCGTAATCGACCTGGGTCAGCGTAGCAAGCGTGCCGATGTCTTCGGTAATGGCGCGGCGCACGTCGAGCAGGCTAGGATCGTTCATGTCCGCCAGGCTGGCGTCGGCGCTTTTCAGCAGCGCGGCGGCGCTGGTCACGTCCTGATCGCTCCACAGCTTGCGGCCGGCCATTTTCACCAGGAAATCGGCCTGCGCCAACAGCCAGGTTTTGGCGTCGCTGCCGGAGATGGTCGCCACTTTTTCCTGCAGCTCACTCAGTTGGCGCGCGAGGTTAGCCTGCTCGCGATCGGCGGCGTCCAGGGTTTTACCCTGCTGCTGCAACAAACCTTCCAGCGCATTTCTTTCCTGCTGCTGGCTTTGCTTCACGCCTTCAAGCTGCTGCTGCAGCGCCTGATTGGCGGCGATCAGCTGTTGCGCCTGCTGATGCGTGTGGTAATAGCCGCCCGCGCCGAGGGCGATGACCAGCACGATAGCGATCGCGCCGAGCACCGGGCCGGTGTTCTTGCCTTTGCGGCTGGCAGCGGCTGGCTGCTGGGAGCTCTCAACCGCGGTGGTTGGCTCTTCAACCGGGGCGGATGGGGTATTTTGTTCCGTCATAGTGGCACATCCCATAGTCAGATTATTGTAGCGCGCGGATCAGCGCGTCATTATCGGCGTTGTCAGCTACCCGAATCGTACGCCAGCCCAAATCCCGGGCGAGGGTAGCCAGGCGTTCGCTCACTACTACCAGGCGGCAACGCAGCAGCCATGAAGAACGATAGTAATCAGGAACTAAAGTATAGAGCTGTTGTAACATTTCACCGCTGGTCACCACCAGCGTATCCACACCGGCGCGCTGCCAGTGGGCGCTCTGCTCGCTGCCGTCGTAGTGCACCGGGCTGCGTTGATAGCATTCATAATAGCTGACGTCGGCGCCGCGCTCGCTCAGCGTCGTGCCCAGCAACTCGCGGCCGCCGTTGCCGCGCAAAATCAGCGCGCGTTTGCCCGCCAGCTTTTGCAGCGCCGGCAGCAGCAGCAGCGTTTCGCTGATCTCGCGTTCACGCGGGTATTCCACCGGTAAACTGCTGATGCGGTGCAGCGCCAGCCCGGTGGTGCGGCCGATGGCGTAATAAGTCAGGTGCGCGGGCCAGCTCAGCCCGGCGCGGCCAATCACCGAATCGGCATAGTTCACCGAATGCTGCGACAGCACGAACACCAGATCGCCGGCGTTCAACTGCTGCAACGCTTGCGGCAGCTGCGGCAGATCGCCGCCGGGGGCGAAGTCGATCAGCGGTGCATGATAGGCAACCCGGCCGAGTGCGCGCAGCCGGCTCACTAACTGCTCTCCCGAAGGCGATGGGCGGGTTACCAGGATCGTCATGCCGGCGGATTTCCCTGATAAACTTCGCGCAGGATCTCGCGCGCGCCGCGCGCCAGCAGCTCTTCCGCCAGCTCAATGCCCATCCGTTCGGCCTCGGCGGCCGGGCCGCGGCGCTCGCCGCACACCATCTGACTGCCGTCCGGCGCGCCGACCAGGGCGCGCAGCCACAGGCTGTCGCCATCCAGTTCGGCATAGCTGCCGATCGGCACCTGGCAGCCGCCTTCCAGACGGGTGTTCATCGCCCGTTCGGCGCGCACGCGGGTTTCGGTGGCCGCATGGTTCAGCGGCGCCAGCAGCGCGCGGGTAACGCTGTCGTCGAGACGGCATTCAATGCCGACCGCACCCTGGCCGACCGCCGGCAGGCACTCTTCGGCACTCAGCGGGCTGCGGATGCGTTGCTCCAGCCCCAGGCGTTTCAGGCCGGCCACCGCCAGAATAATTGCGTCATAGTCGCCGTTGTCCAGCTTGGCCAGGCGAGTGCCGACGTTGCCGCGCAGGTCGCGCACGATCAGATCCGGGCGGCGTTCACGCAGCTGGCACTGGCGGCGCAGGCTGGAAGTGCCGACCACGCTGCCCTGCGGCAGTTGATCGAGCGAGGCGAAACGGTTGGAAACAAAAGCGTCGCGCGGATCTTCGCGTTCGCAAATGGTGGTCAAACCCAGGCCGGCGGGGAAATCGACCGGCACGTCTTTCATCGAGTGCACGGCAATGTCGGCGCGGCCTTCCAGCAGCGCCAGCTCGAGTTCTTTAACAAACAGGCCTTTACCGCCGACTTTCGCCAGCGGCGTATCCAGAATAACGTCGCCGCGCGTCACCATCGGCACCAACTCGACCCGCAGGCCGGGATGGCAGGCCATCAGACGTTGCTGCACATAATGTGCTTGCCAGAGTGCAAGCGGGCTTTGTCGGGTGGCAATTCGAATAATTTTGTCTAACATGCTTGTTACCGTTTTTATATTTCGCCATCCATCCTACCACTGAGAGCCAATACTGTCAGTGCAAGAAGCCGGAGGCGGAAAAAGGACAACGGAATCAAAGGGACGTGTGATGTGCTTTGGGGCAGTTAACACTGCGGGTAAATCGTTTAGGGAAGCGCTACAATAATTGTGAAGCGTTACCTCCTTTACGGTCAATCAGCAAGGTGTTAAATTGATCACGTTTCCAGCAATAAGTCGCCAAATATTCTTCTTACACTAACGGCGCTTATGGAATACGGGTTTTTTTCTAAACACCGGGATAATCAGGCGAGACGTCTTGTACCTCTACATCGAGACATTGAAGCAGAGACTGGATGCGATCAATCAGCTACGCGTCGATCGCGCCCTGGCGGCTATGAAGCCCGCGTTTCAACGGGTATACAGTCTGCTGCCCACCTTACTGCACCACCACCACCCGCTGATGCCGGGTTACCTGAACGGTAACGTTCCCCACGGCATTTGCCTCTACACGCCTGATGAAACTCAACAAGATTACCTGAACGATTTAGAAGACAAATGGGGCAGCCCGTTTGACAAACCGGCCAGCGGCGAGCTGCCGATCACCGGCGTCTATTCGATGGGCAGCACCTCGTCTATCGGCCAAAGCTGCAGCTCGGATCTCGACATCTGGGTCTGCCACCAGTCCTGGCTGGACAACGAAGAACGCACCCGCCTGCAGCAAAAATGCAGCCTGCTTGAGAAGTGGGCCGCCTCGATGGGGGTGGAAGTCAGCTTCTTCCTGATCGACGAAAACCGCTTCCGCCATAATGAAAGCGGCAGCCTGGGCGGCGAAGACTGTGGCTCGACGCAGCATATCCTGTTGCTCGACGAATTCTACCGCACCGCGGTGCGCCTGGCCGGCAAGCGCATCCTGTGGAACATGGTGCCGGGCGAAGAAGAAGCGCACTACGATGAATACGTGCTGTCGCTATACGCGCAGGGCGCGCTGACGCCGAACGAGTGGCTGGATCTCGGCGGCCTGAGTTCGCTGTCGGCGGAAGAGTACTTCGGCGCCAGCCTGTGGCAGCTGTACAAGAGCATCGATTCGCCTTACAAGGCGGTGCTGAAGACCCTGCTGCTGGAAGCCTATTCCTGGGAATATCCCAATACCCAATTGCTGGCGACGGACATCAAACATCGCCTGCATCAGGGCGAGATCGTCAGCTTCGGGCTCGATGCCTACTGCATGATGCTTGAGCGCGTCACCCGCTACCTGACCGACATCAACGACACCACCCGCCTCGATCTGGCCCGCCGCTGTTTCTACCTGAAAGTGTGTGAAAAGCTGTCGCTGGCCAAGGCCTGCGTCGGCTGGCGGCGCGAGATCCTCAGCCAGCTGGTCAGCGAATGGGGCTGGAGCGAAGAGCGTCTGGCGATGCTGGACAACCGCGCCAACTGGAAAATCGAACGGGTGCGCGAAGCGCATAACGAGCTGCTCGACGCGATGATGCAGAGCTACCGCAACCTGATCCGTTTCGCCCGCCGCAACAACCTCAGCGTCAGCGCCAGCCCGCAGGATATCGGCGTGCTGACCCGCAAACTGTACGCGGCGTTCGAAGCGCTGCCCGGCAAGGTGACGCTGGTGAACCCGCAGATTTCGCCGGACCTGTCGGAAAACGACTTAACCTTTATTCACGTGCCGGTTGGCCGCGCCAACCGCACCGGCTGGTACCTGTATAATCAGGCGCCGGCTATGGATTCTATTGTCAGCCATCAGCCGCTGGAATATAACCGCTACCTGAACAAGCTGGTGGCCTGGGCCTATTTCAACGGCCTGCTGACGCCGCAGACCCGCCTGCACATCAAGAGCGGCAACCTGTGCGACACCGCCAAGCTGCAGGAGCTGGTGGCCGACGTTTCCCATCACTTCCCGCTGCGCCTGCCGGCGCCGACGCCGAAAGCGCTGTACAGCCCGTGCGAAATTCGCCATCTGGCGATCATCGTCAACCTGGAAAACGATCCGACCGCCGTCTTCCGCAATCAGGTGGTGCATTTCGATTTCCGCAAGCTGGACGTGTTCAGCTTCGGCCAGCAGCAGCAGTGCCTGGTAGGCAGCATCGATCTGCTGTATCGCAACTCCTGGAATGAAGTGCGCACCCTGCATTTCAGCGGCGAGCAGTCGGTGCTGGAAGCGCTGAAAACCATTCTCGGCAAAATGCACCAGGACGCCGCGCCGCCGGAGTCGGTGGAAGTGTTCTGCTACAGCCAGCACCTGCGCGGCCTGATCCGCACCCGTATCCAGCAGCTGGTGTCGGAGTGCATCGAGCTGCGCCTGTCCAGCACCCGCCTGGAGCCCGGCCGCTTCAAGGCGGTGCGCGTCGCCGGGCAGACCTGGGGGCTGTTCTTCGAGCGCCTGAGCGTATCGGTGCAAAAGCTGGAGAACGCGGTGGAGTTTTACGGCGCCATCTCCAACAACAAGCTGCACGGCCTGTCTATCAAGGTGGAAACCGATCAGGTGCATTTGCCGCCGGTGGTGGACGGCTTCGCCAGCGAGGGGATCATCCAGTTCTTCTTCGAAGACACCTCAGACGACAAGGGCTTCAATATCTATATTCTGGACGAGTCGAATCGGGTGGAGGTGTACCACCACTGCGAGGGCAGTAAAGAGGAGCTGGTGCGCGACGTCAGCCGCTTCTATTCATCCTCGCACGATCGCTTCACCTACGGCTCCAGCTTCATCAACTTCAACCTGCCGCAGTTCTATCAGATCGTGCAGCTCGACGGGCGCACGCAGGTGATCCCGTTCCGCAGCAACGTGCTGTCCAGCCTGTGCGTGACGGTGGCCGACGGCGCCGCTCAGCCGCTGAAACAGCAGTTCCAGCTGCATTGACGCCGCAAGGGCTCGGTTGCCGAGCCCTGCTTAGCCTCAGGAAAAACGCAATTCCTCGCCGGCCTGCGCGCTGGCCGCTTCGCTGAGCAGCTGATAAAACGGCTGCCCGCTGCGATCGCATAGCCAAACGCCGTCGCGGTAGTTGAAGTGGTAGCCGCCGGCCTTGGTGGCGAGCCACACCTGGTGCAGCGGCTCTTGGCGGTTGATGACGATTTTGGTGCCGTTTTCGAAGCTCAGCGTCATTACGCCGCCATTGGTTTCGTAATCGATGTCCGCATCGCCGTCAAAATCGTCCAGTGTCTCTTCAATATTCAGCATCAGCTGGTCGGCCAACTGGTGAAACTCGCTGTCGTTCATATTCAATTCCTATTGCTTTTCATGATCCACCTGCGATTATAGAGACCTTGGACGCATGAATTACAGGCATTAATGCAAATGAAAAAACAACTACGCTATGCGCTGATGGCCGTTCTGGTTACCGGCCTCGCCGGCTGTGGTCTGAAAGGCCCGCTTTACTTCCCGCCTGCCGACCCCGCCAGCCAAAAACCGGCCAAGCCGCCGGTGCAAACGGGCGATCAGGTGCAAAAGAACCAGCAGGAGCAGTCTGGCTCTCAGCAAAAACCGTCGATGGTCGACCAGTAACACCCTGTTTACGGTGGCGAGCGCCGCCGTAAAATCAAGACGGATAGCGCGTCCAGATAGCGGAGTATGATATGCAGTTCTCCAAAATGCACGGTCTGGGCAACGACTTTATGGTGGTCGATGCCGTTACACAGAATGTCTATTTTTCACCTGAGCTGATCCGCCGGCTGGCCGATCGGCACCTGGGCGTCGGCTTTGACCAGATGCTGGTGGTAGAACCGCCTTACGATCCCGAGCTGGATTTTCACTACCGAATTTTCAACGCCGACGGCAGCGAAGTGGCGCAGTGCGGCAACGGCGCGCGCTGCTTCGCGCGCTTTGTGCGGCTGAAAGGGCTGACCAACAAACGCGACATCCGCGTCAGCACCCAAACCGGGCGCATGGTGCTCAGCGTCACCGACGACGATCTGGTGTGTGTCAACATGGGCGAGCCTAATTTCGATCCGCAGGCGGTGCCGTTCCGCGCCGCCAAGGCTGAAAAGACCTACATCATGCGCGCGGCGGAACACACCGTGCTGTGCGGCGTGGTGTCGATGGGCAACCCGCATTGTGTTTTGCAGGTGGACGATGTAAAAACCGCCAAGGTGGAGCTGCTCGGGCCGGTGCTGGAAGGGCATGAGCGCTTCCCGGAACGGGCCAACATCGGCTTTATGCAGGTGGTCAGCCGCGATCATATCAAGCTGCGCGTTTACGAGCGCGGCGCCGGCGAAACGCAGGCCTGCGGCAGCGGCGCCTGTGCGGCGGTGGCGGTGGGGATCCAACAGGAATTGCTGTCAGAAGAGGTGCATGTAGAACTGCCGGGCGGCAGCCTGCATATTCGCTGGAAAGGGCCGGGCAACCCGCTGTTTATGACCGGCCCGGCAACCCATGTCTATGACGGATTTATTCATCTATGAAAAGCGTAGAAGAACAGAGCGTCGCCGGCCTGGCGCTGGATGACGACACCGTGATGCAGTACCTGCTGCAGAACCCGGATTTCTTTATTCGCAACGCGCGCCAGGTTGAGCAGATGCGCGTGCCTCACCCGGTGCGCGGCACCGTTTCGCTGGTGGAATGGCATCTGGCCCGCCAGCGCAATCACATCGAGCGGCTGGAAGAAGAGATCACGCTGCTGATGGAGCAGGCCAGCGCCAACGAAGGGCTGTTCGCCCGGTTGTTGCACCTGCAGGCCGATCTGGCCACCGCCGACAGCCTGCAGGACATGCTCAACCGGCTGCAGCGCTGGGCGCGCGGTTTTGGTTTGGCCGGCGCCACGGTGCGCCTGTTCGCCGAGCGCTGGAAGATCGGCGCGCCTTCCGATTTCACCCATCTGGCGCTGACGCGTTCGGCGTTCGAGCCGTTTCGCATTCAGCGGCTGGGCAGCGAACAACATTACCTCGGCGGCCTGAACGGCCCCGAACTGCTGCTGCTGTTGCCGCAGGCCAAACAGATTGGCCAGATTGGCTCGGTGGCGCTGTCGATGCTGGGCGACGATGGCGAACTGGGCATGGTGATCTTCAGCAGCCGCGATACGCAACACTATCAGCAGGGCATGGGCACGGTGATGCTCAATCAACTGGCGCGCATGCTGCCGGCGCTGCTGGAACGCTGGGTCGAACGCGCATGACGCCGATTGCGCCCAGCCTGCAGCAGCCGGTGGACGCTTTTCTGCGTTATCTCAAGGTAGAACGGCAACTCAGCCCGCTGACGCAGCTTAGCTATTCGCGCCAGCTGGCGGCGCTGATGCGCCTGGCGCAGGAGATCGGCGTCACCGACTGGGCGGCGCTGGACGCCGCCCGGGTGCGCATGCTGGCTGCGCGCAGCAAACGCGCCGGCCTGCAGTCCGCCAGCCTGGCGCTGCGGCTCTCTTCGTTGCGCAGTTTCCTCGACTGGCTGGTCAGCCAGGGCGTATTGCACGCCAACCCCGCCAAAGGCATCCGCACGCCGCGCAGCGGCCGCCATCTGCCGAAAAACATCGACGTCGATGAAATGAACCAGCTGCTGGAGATCGATCTCAACGATCCGCTGGCGGTGCGCGATCGCGCCATGCTGGAGGTGATGTACGGCGCCGGTCTGCGCCTCTCCGAACTGGTGGGGCTGGATTGCCGCCATGTCGATATGGCGGCCGGCGAGGTGTGGGTGATGGGGAAAGGCAGCAAAGAGCGCAAATTGCCGATCGGGCGCACCGCCGTCACCTGGCTGGAACACTGGTTGGCGATGCGCGATCTGTTCGGGCCGGAAGATGACGCGATGTTCCTGTCCAATCAGGGGCGGCGCATCTCGACGCGCAACGTGCAAAAGCGCTTCGCCGAATGGGGCGTGAAACAGGGCGTCAACAGCCATATTCACCCGCACAAGCTGCGCCATTCCTTCGCCACTCACATGCTGGAGTCGAGCGGCGATCTGCGCGCGGTGCAGGAGCTGCTCGGCCACGCCAACCTGACCACCACGCAAATTTATACCCACCTCGACTTTCAACATCTGGCGAACGTGTACGATGCCGCGCATCCGCGTGCCAAACGGGGGAAATCCTGATGCATTTTTATCGCCCGCTGCGCCCGCTGGCGGCGCTGACTTTCGATCTGGACGACACGCTGTATGACAATCGCCCGGTGATCCGGCAAACCGAACAACAGTCGGTGGCCTTCCTGCAGAGCTACCATCCCGGTCTGAACAGCTTCCAGTCGGCGGATTTCCACCGCCTGCGCCAGGAGCTGCGCGAACAGGATCCGGAGATCTACCACGACGTCACCCAGTGGCGCTGGCGCGCCATTCATCTGGCGCTGAGCCGGCAGGGGCTGCGCGATGCCGACGCGGCGATCGGGGCCGATGCGGCCATGCAAAACTTCGCGCTGTGGCGCAGCCGCATCGAGGTGCCGCAAGCGACCCACGCCACGCTGAAGGCGCTGGCCGCGCGCTACCCGCTGGTGGCGATCACCAACGGCAACGCCGATCCGGCGCAGTGCGGCCTGGACGGTTATTTCCAGTTCGTGTTGCGCTCCGGGCCGGACGGGCGCGCCAAGCCGTATCAGGACATGTATCACCTGGCCGTCGAGCGGCTGGGCGTGGCGCCCGAGCAGATCCTGCACGTGGGCGACGATCTGACCACCGACGTCGCCGGCGCGCTGCGCGCGGGGCTGCAGGCCTGTTGGATCAACGATCGGCAACGCTGCCTGATGCAGGCCGCCGACAGCCGCCTGCTGCCGCATATTGAGATTTCGCAGTTGGCATCGCTGACAGCATTGTTATAATCCCTGCCAGAACTCTGTATAAATTTCCAGTGAAAAACCCGTCAGCGGCGGGTTTTCCCTTAACCATTAGTGGTGCCTATGGACGTCTCCGATCTGCTCGACAGCCTGAATGAAAAACAACGTGAAGCCGTGGCGGCGCCGCGCAGCAACCTGTTGGTTCTGGCCGGAGCGGGCAGCGGCAAGACGCGGGTGCTGGTGCATCGCATCGCCTGGCTGCTGTCGGTGGAGAACTGCTCGCCGTATTCGATCATGGCGGTGACCTTCACCAACAAGGCGGCGGCGGAAATGCGCCACCGTATCGAACATCTGATCGGCACCAGCCAGGGCGGCATGTGGATCGGTACCTTCCACGGCCTGGCGCACCGTCTGTTGCGCGCCCACCACCTGGAAGCCAACCTGCCGCAGGATTTCCAGATCCTCGACAGCGACGACCAGCTGCGGCTGCTCAAGCGCATCATCAAGGCGCTGAACGTCGACGAGAAGCAGTGGCCGCCGCGTCAGGCGATGTGGTACATCAACGGCAAGAAAGACGAGGGTCTGCGCCCGCAGCACGTCGAGACCTACAACAACCCGGTAGAGGCCACCTGGCTGCGCATCTACCAGGCATATCAGGAAGCCTGCGATCGCGCGGGGCTGGTGGATTTCGCCGAGCTGCTGCTGCGCGCACACGAGCTGTGGCTGAACAAGCCGCATATCCTCAACCACTACCGCGAACGTTTCACCAACGTGCTGGTGGACGAATTCCAGGATACCAACAGTATCCAGTACGCCTGGATCCGTTTGCTGGCGGGCGGCAACAGCAACGTAATGATCGTCGGCGACGATGACCAGTCGATCTACGGCTGGCGCGGCGCGCAGGTGGAAAACATCCAGCGCTTCCTGAAAGATTTCCCCGGCGCGGAAACCATCCGCCTGGAGCAGAACTACCGTTCTACCAGCAACATCCTGAAAGCGGCCAACACCCTGATCGCCAACAACGACGGGCGCATGGGCAAAAACCTGTGGACCGAAGGCGGCGAAGGCGAACCGATCTCCATCTACTGCGCCTTCAACGAACTCGACGAAGCGCGCTTCGTGGTCAACCGCATCAAGACCTGGCAGGACAACGGCGGGGCGCTGAACGACTGCGCCATCCTGTACCGCAGCAACGCCCAGTCGCGCGTGCTGGAAGAGGCGCTGCTGCAGACGGCGATGCCGTACCGCATCTACGGCGGCCAGCGCTTCTTCGAACGCCAGGAAATCAAGGATGCGCTGGCTTACCTGCGCCTCATTTCCAACCGCAACGACGACGCAGCCTTCGAGCGCGTGGTCAACACCCCGACGCGCGGCATCGGCGATCGCACCCTCGACGTGGTGCGCCAGGCGGCGCGCGATCGCCAGCTGACGCTGTGGCAGGCGACGCGCAAGTTGATGCAGGACAAGGTGTTGGCCGGCCGCGCTGCGTCGGCGCTGCAGCGCTTTATCGAGCTGGTGGAGTCGCTGGCGCACGAAACCGCCGACATGCCGCTGCACGTGCAGACCGACCGGGTGATCCGCGATTCCGGGCTGTTCATCATGTATGAGCAGGAGAAAGGCGAAAAGGGGCAGGCGCGCATCGAAAACCTTGAGGAATTGGTGACGGCGACGCGCCAGTTCAGCTATCAGGACGAAGATCAGGATCTGATGCCGCTGCAGGCGTTCCTGTCGCATGCGGCGCTGGAAGCGGGCGAAGGCCAGGCCGACGCCTATCAGGACGCGGTGCAGCTGATGACCCTGCACTCGGCCAAGGGGCTGGAGTTCCCGCTGGTGTTTATCGTCGGCATGGAAGAGGGCATGTTCCCGAGCCAGATGTCGCTGGATGAAGGCGGCCGTCTGGAGGAGGAGCGCCGCCTGGCCTATGTGGGCGTAACGCGCGCCATGCAGAAGCTGACGCTGACCTATGCCGAAACGCGCCGTCTGTATGGCAAAGAGGTTTACCACCGGCCGTCGCGCTTTATCGGCGAACTGCCGGAAGAGTGCGTGGAAGAAGTGCGCCTGCGCGCCAGCGTATCGCGCCCGGTCAATCACCGCCGCATGGGCACGCCGATCAGCGAGAACGATACCGGCTACAAGCTGGGCCAGCGCGTGCGCCATCCCAAGTTTGGCGAAGGCACCATCGTCAATCTGGAGGGCAGCGGCGAGCACAGCCGGCTGCAGATCGCCTTCCCGGGCGAGGGCATCAAGTGGCTGGTGGCGGCCTACGCTCGCCTGGAAACGGTATAAAAGAGAGGGGCGCGTTGCAGGGGGCAGCCCCTGCAATCGTTCAGGATCAGTGAGGGTAGCGATCGCCGACCTGCGCGGTGGCATACCAGCGCATCACCGCTTCGGTGCCTTCACCGCCTTCCTGCGGCGCCCACGGCATGCAGTCCTCTTCGGTCAACGCCTGATACGGGCCCTGCTTTACTTCGAACACCACGCCGCCGGCATCGACCGACAACACCGCATGCCAGGTAAATGCTGGCATCTCCAGCACTTTGGTTTCTTCGCCGAGCAGGGTGCGCTGCGTCACGACGCCGTCATCGTTGAACTGCAGCACGACAAAACGGCCGCGCAGCGGCGTCAGCAGTTCCCAGGTTTGCGGGTGACGGTGCGGGCGGATATAGGTGCCGGGTTCCATGGCGATCGCCAGGCGTTGCACCGGGTCGCTCAACTCTTCGTGTAAGGTGCGGTGCGCGCGCAGGCGGGGCACGCTGGCGGCCTGTTCGCTCATCGCGGTCAGTTCATGGGCGGTAATCTGTTTCATCGTTTAAATCCGCATGCTTGTCGTACCATTAGGGTGATGTCATCTTAGCAACATTCTTGGTGGCGGTAAGCGATCGCCGCGACTTTTTCAGTACGGTTTAGGCGCCATTTTTGCCATTGAACATCGTGATGATTTGTTGCGCAATTATCCCGCCTAACGTGTTGACAGGCTTTTTCTTCTCGGCGTAACATGCGCGCACTATTATCATTGAGGACAGACGCCTTGGACACACCCAGTAGATACTGGCTCACTGACCTGCGCCGCAGGTATAACTTCTAAGGCTCTCCGTTTTTGCTGATAGCCTTCGTGGTTGTCGGCGACCCCGCAAAGCGTCGCTATGAGTCAGATCTCTTCATGGTCTGAAACAAATCGGTGATACGCATCCCCTCTGTTTCTGTGCTTCAACGCGTTGTCCGCACCCGTTACCTTCACGGAGTTTTGGCACATGCTGAGCGCTTTTAAATTAGATAACCGCCGCTTGTCCCGTCTGGAACTGGACGACTCGGATGATCTCACGTCATCGCTGTGGGTTGATCTGGTCGAGCCGGAAGAGGGCGAGCGTGAGCGCGTGCAGAATGAGCTGGGACAAAGCCTGGCGACGCGTCCCGAACTGGACGACATCGAAGCCTCCGCCCGTTTCTTCGAAGATGAAGACGGTCTGCATATCCACTCCTTCTTCTACTTTGAAGATGCGGAAGATCACGCCGGCAACTCCACGGTGGCGTTCACCATCCGCGACGGCCGCCTGTATACCCTGCGCGAGCGTGAGCTGCCGGCGTTTCGCCTGTACCGCATGCGCGCCCGCAACCAGACCATGCTCGAAGGCAACGCCTACGAATTGCTGCTGGATCTGTTCGAAACCAAGATTGAACAGCTGGCGGACGAGATAGAGAACATCTACAGCGATCTGGAACAGCTCAGCCGGGTGATCATGGAAGGGCATCAGGGCGATGAATACGACGCCGCGCTATCGACGCTGGCGGAGCTGGAAGATATCGGCTGGAAGGTGCGTTTGTGTCTGATGGATACCCAGCGCGCGCTCAACTTCCTGGTGCGCAAGGCGCGTTTGCCGACCGGCCAGCTGGAGCAGGCGCGCGAAGTGCTGCGCGACATCGAATCCCTGCTGCCGCACAACGAATCGCTGTTCCAGAAGGTGAACTTCCTGATGCAGGCGGCGATGGGCTTCATCAACATCGAACAGAACCGCATCATCAAGATCTTCTCGGTGGTGTCGGTGGTGTTCCTGCCGCCGACGCTGGTGGCCTCCAGCTACGGCATGAACTTCGAATTCATGCCGGAGCTGAAATGGTCGTTCGGCTACCCGGGCGCCATCACCTTGATGATCCTGGCCGGTCTGGCCCCTTACCTGTACTTCAAGCGCAAGAACTGGCTGTAACCCGGCGGCGCCGGGCTCAGCGCAGCTTGCGCTGGGTGTAGAGCGCGTCGAGGGTGAACAGGATCAGCGCCGCCCAGATAAAGCCGAAGGTCACCAGTTTGTCCTGGCCGACGGTTTCGCCGTAGAAGGTGATCGCCAGCAGGAACATCAGCGTCGGGCCGAGATACTGGAAGAAACCGAGCGTCGACAGGCGCAGCCGGGTGGCCGCCGCGGTGAAGCACAGCAGCGGCACGGTGGTGACGATGCCGGCGGCGACCAGCAGCAGGTTCAGCGACCACGGGTTGGCGCTCAGGTGGCTGGTGGGGCTGTCGGCGAACAGGAACAGATAGGCCGCCGCCACCGGCAGCAGCCACAGCGTTTCGATCAGCATGCCGGTCTGGGCGTCGATGGCGATTTTCTTGCGCAGCAGGCCGTAGAAGGCGAAGCTGAACGCCAGCCCCAGACCGATGATCGGCAACGAGCCGAACTGCCAGAGCTGCACCAGCACTCCGGTGAACGCCAGCGTCACCGCCACCCACTGCATGCGGCGAAAGCGCTCGCCGAGAAACAGCATCCCCAACAGCACGTTAACCAGCGGGTTGATGAAGTAACCCAGACTGGCTTCCAGCATATGGTGGTTGTTCACCGCCCAGATGAACAGCAGCCAGTTGCCGCCGATCAACAGCGCGGTGACCGCCAGCAGCAGCAGCCGTTTGCGATTTTGGCAGGCGGCGCGCACTTTCGGCCAGTTGCGGCCCAGCGTGATCAGCGCCAGCATGAAGAAAAACGACCAGATGATCCGGTGGGTGAGGATCTCGTCCGCGGATACTTGCTGAATCAGTTTGAAATAGGCCGGGGCGATGCCCCACATAAAATAGGCGGCCAGGGCGAAGAAAATGCCCTGACGCGTTTGCTTTGCGTCCATGACGTCACTCGGTGGGGAACGTAAGATGCGGTGAGTGTACTGAAGACGCCCACCGCACACAATCATCAGCCGACCAGATAGGTGGCGGTCGCGGTCGCGATATGCAGGCCGTCGTGGTTATGCAGTTCTACGCGCGCGACGGCGACCTTATTGCCGCTGCGCAGCACGCTGGCGGAGGCGACGAAGTGTTCGCCGCGGCCGGGGCGCAGGTAGTCGACGCGCAGATCGATGGTGCCCATGCGCGACAGTTTGGCGGCGATCTCTTCTTCGATCAGCGGCTCCATGCGCGTCAGCACCCCGCCGGCGCAGGCCAGCCCGGCGGCGACGTCGAGCACCGCGGCGATCACGCCGCCGTGCAGAATTTCCTGTGCGGCGTTGCCCACCAGCTTGCGCTGGTTGGTGAAGCTCAGCTCGACGTAATCATCGTCGAAGCGGCGCAGCTCCAGGCCAAGCTCGCGGTTGAACGGCATGTGGTAGACAAAGATTTCGCCGATCTTGCGGCGGGCGGCTTCCAGGGTCAGTGGTGTGGTCGACATAGCGGGTTTCCGTTTTTCTTTTGCGTTTTAAGGGAGCTAACTGGTCAGTCCAGGTTAATGGAATGTTGATTTTATGCTTAACCTTTGTTGCTTTCCAGACTATTCCAATAAAACCGGCCTGCGCTGCGGTAAAGCCTCCTTTGTGTGTAAAATGGCCTGATTTTTTCCGGGATTGCCCTTTTTCGTTGGAGTGAGGAGAGGTTATGCGCATTTTGTCAGGGATCGTTTCCGCCACGCTGCTGATGCCGGCGCTGGGATTGGCTGCGGAAGCCAAAGAGCAGCAGATTCACGATAAGCCGGCGGTGCGCGGCAGCATTATCGCCAACCTGCTGCAGGAGCACGATAATCCGTTCACGCTGTACCCTTACGATCCCAATTACCTGCTGTATACCGACACCAGCGATATCAACCAAGAGGCCATCAAGACATACAACTGGGCCGACAAGGCGCGCAAGGACGAGGTGAAATACCAGCTTAGCCTGGCGTTTCCGCTGTGGCGGGGCATTGCCGGCGACAACTCGGTGCTCGGCGCGTCTTATACTCAGCGCTCCTGGTGGCAATTGTCCAACCGCGGCGAGTCTTCACCGTTCCGCGAAACCAACTACGAGCCGCAGCTGTTCGTGGGGTGGGCGACCGATTACCGCTTTGCCGGTTGGACGCTGCGCGATGTTGAAATCGGCGTTAACCACCAGTCTAACGGCCGCTCGGACCCGACGTCGCGCAGCTGGAATCGCGGCTATGCGCGGCTGATGGCGCAAAACGGCAACTGGCAGGTGGATCTCAAGCCCTGGTTCCGTTTCTCGGAGAGCTCGAGCAACGACGACAACCCGGACATCACCAAATACATGGGATACTACCGTCTGAAGGTCGGTTACGCCTGGGGGGACAGCGTGTTCAGCGTCGACAGCCACTACAACTGGAACAGCGGCTACGGCGGCGCGGAACTGGGCTGGAGCTATCCGATCACCCGCAACGTGCGTTTCTATACCCAGGTGTTCAGCGGCTACGGCGAATCGCTGATCGACTATAACTTCCGGCAGACACGGGTGGGCGTTGGTGTCATGCTGAACGATATTATGTAATCATACCCGGTGGGTGTGTACCGATGAAAAAATGGGGAAGTGTGTGTCAACCGCAGCAGTGATTAACAGAGAGTTGCTGGCCGAGCAGGTATTGCGCGATACCTTCGGCTACCAGCAATTCCGTCCGGGCCAACAAACGATTATCAACGCCGCGATCGGCGGGCAGGATTGCCTGGTGGTGATGCCGACCGGCGGCGGCAAGTCGCTGTGTTACCAAATCCCGGCGCTGGTGATGGACGGCCTGACCCTGGTGGTTTCCCCGCTGATCTCGCTGATGAAGGACCAGGTCGACCAGCTGTTGGCTTACGGCGTTTCCGCCGCCTGCTACAACTCGACGCAAACCCGCGAGGAGCAGCTGGACGTCATGGCCGGCTGCCGCAACGGCACCATCAAGATGCTGTACATCGCGCCGGAACGGCTGATGATGGAAAGCTTCCTCAACCTGCTCGATCACTGCCCGCCGGCGATGCTGGCGGTGGATGAGGCGCACTGCATCTCGCAGTGGGGTCATGACTTCCGGCCGGAATATCGCGCGCTGGGCCAGCTGAAACAGCGCTTCCCGGCGATGCCGGTGATCGCGCTGACCGCCACCGCCGACGAGTCCACCCGCGGCGATATCGTGCGCCTGCTGTCGTTGCAGGATCCGCTGGTGCAGGTCAGCAGCTTCGACCGGCCGAACATCCGCTACACGCTGGTGGAAAAATTCAAGCCGCTCGATCAGCTGTGGCGCTTCGTGCAGGATCAGCGCGGCAAGAGCGGCATTATCTATTGCAACAGCCGCGCCAAGGTGGAAGACACCGCCGCGCGTCTGCAGAGCCGCGGGCTGAGCGTCGGCGCCTACCACGCCGGGCTGGACAACGATCGCCGCGCGCAGGTGCAGGAAGCGTTCCAGCGTGACGATCTGCAGGTGGTGGTGGCCACCGTCGCCTTCGGCATGGGCATCAACAAACCCAACGTGCGCTTCGTGGTGCATTTCGACATCCCGCGCAATATCGAATCCTATTATCAGGAGACCGGCCGCGCCGGGCGCGACGGCCTGCCGGCCGAAGCCATCCTGCTGTACGATCCGGCCGACATGGCCTGGTTGCGCCGCTGTCTGGAGGAAAAACCCGCCGGGCAGCAGTTGGACATTGAGCGCCACAAGCTGAACGCCATGGGCGCGTTCGCCGAGGCGCAAACCTGCCGCCGCCTGGTGCTGCTCAACTACTTCGGCGAAGGCAAGCACGAGAACTGCGGCAACTGCGATATCTGCCTCGATCCGCCCAAGCGCTACGATGGGCTGGAGGACGCGCGCAAGGCGCTGTCCTGCGTGTACCGCGTCGGCCAGCGCTTCGGCCTCGGGTACATCGTGGAAGTGCTGCGCGGTTCCAACAATCAGCGCATTCGCGAATACGGTCACGACAAGCTGCCGGTGTACGGCATCGGCCGCGATCAAACCACGGAGCACTGGACCAGCGTGCTGCGTCAGCTGATCCACCTGGGCTTTATCACCCAGAACATCGCCATGCACTCGGCGCTGCAATTGACCGAGGCGGCGCGTCCGGTGTTGCGCGGCGAAGTGGCGCTGCAGCTGGCGGTGCCGCGCATCCAGAGCCTGAAGTCGCGCGGCAGCGCCAACCAAAAATCCTACGGCGGCAATTACGATCGCAAGCTGTTCGCCAAGCTGCGAAAACTGCGCAAATCGATCGCCGACGAAGAAAACATTCCGCCGTATGTGGTGTTCAACGATGCCACGCTGCTGGAAATGGCCGAACAGATGCCGATCAAGGCCGGCGATCTGCTGAGCGTCAACGGCGTCGGCCAGCGCAAACTGGAGCGTTTCGGCGCGCCCTTTATGGCGATGATCCGTGACCATCTCGACAATGACGAAGACTGAGGGCGATAAATCATGCTGATGCTGTTTCTCACCGTGGCGCTGGTGCATCTGATTGCGCTGATGAGCCCGGGGCCGGACTTCTTTTTCGTGTCGCAAACCGCTGCCAGCCGCTCGCGCCGCGAGGCGATGATGGGGGTGGTCGGCATTTCGCTCGGCATCGTGGTGTGGGCTGGCGTGGCGTTGATGGGGCTGCATCTGATACTGCAGAAGATGGCCTGGCTGCATCAGATAATCATGGTCGGCGGCGGCATTTACCTGTGCTGGATGGGGTGGCAGCTGCTGCGTTCCGCTCGGGCGCAGCAAGCGCAGCCGGCGGCGGAAGCCCAGGTAGCGTTGCCGAAGGCCGGGCGCAGCTTTATTCGCGGCTTCCTGACCAATCTGTCCAACCCGAAGGCGGTGATCTATTTCGGCAGCGTGTTCTCGCTGTTCGTCGGCGACAGCGTCGGCGCCGGGGCGCGCTGGGGGCTGTTTCTGCTGATCGTCGCCGAGACCTTCGTCTGGTTCAGCCTGGTGGCGGTGGTGTTCGCGCTGCCGGCGATGCGCCGCGGCTACCAGCGGCTGGCCAAGTGGATCGACGGGGTGGCGGGGGTGCTGTTCACCGGCTTCGGGTTACACCTGATCTTTACCCGCTGACCGGCAGTGACATGCCCAAGGCCGAGCAGCGATGCCCGGCCTTTTTTTCAGGCCTTGCGGGCGGTCGCCAGCAGCCCCGCCACCAAAATGAACAGCGAACCGAATACCCGGTTGAGCAGCTGCATTTGGCGCGGCGTTCTCAGCCAGCCGGCGATGCGCGTCGCCAGGGTGGCGTAACCGATCATCACCAGAATATCCACCACCACGGTGGTGACGCCGAGCACCAGATACTGCTCGGCCTGCGGCTGATTGGGCAAAATGAACTGCGGGAACAGCGCGGCGAGGAACACGATGCTTTTCGGGTTGGTCAGGTTGACCAGCACCGCGCGGCGGAACAGACGGCGGCGCGGCATGCTGCCCGCCAGCGCATGCAGATCCAGCGCCCCGGCGGCGCGCCATTGCTGGATGCCGAGCCACACCAGGTAGGCGGCGCCCAGCCATTTCAGCAGCTCGAACGCCAGCAGCGATTGCGATATCAGCGCGCCGAGGCCGATGCCCACCAGCACGATGTGCGCGCTCAGCCCGACCTGTAGCCCGGCGATCGACGCGGCGGCGCCGCGATAGCCGTGGCTGATGCCGGTGCTCATGGTGTTGATGGCGCCTGAGCCGGGGGACAGGCTGAGGATAAGCGTGGTCAGCAGATAGGTTAACCACCAGTCCAAGGTCATGGTTCTTCGGCTCCCTGAAAGTGTCGTTTTGTGCCACAATGCGCCGAGGCGGCGCCGTTTTTGTAAGAATTGAATCACAATACGCTAGTATGATTTCTTGTGCCAGCGGTCACATTTTCCGCCGGCCCCACAGGGAAAACGCTCTCGATGACCTCGTTCACTCTCAGCTCCGATGACTGGTTAACGCGTGAAACGCAGTTCGCTGCCTTCGCCACCGGGCCGCTGTTGGACTTCTGGCGGCTGCGGGAAGAGGGCGAGTTCAGCGGCGTGGACGGCGTGCCGATCCGCTTTGTGCGTTTTCGCTCCGCGCGGCATCAGCGGGTGGTGGTGGTCAGCCCCGGCCGCATCGAAAGCTACGTGAAATACCCCGAGGTGGCCTACGATCTGTTCCACTGCGGTTACGACGTGGTGATCGTCGATCATCGCGGCCAGGGGCGCTCCGGCCGTTTACTGGCGGATACGCACCGCGGTCATGTGGTAAACTTCGCCGACTACGTGGACGATTTCGAGCAGCTGTGGCAGCGCGAGGTCGAATCGCGCGGTTATCGGCAGCGCTTCGCGCTGGCGCATTCGATGGGCGGCGCGATCCTGGCGCAGTTCCTGCAGCGCCGGCCGCAGGCGTTCGACGCGGCGGCGTTTTGCGCGCCGATGTTCGGCATCCAGTTGCCGATGCCGGATTGGCTGGCCGAACGCATTCTCGACTGGGCGGAGAGCCGCCCGGCGATCCGCGACTATTACGCGGTGGGCACCGGCCAGTGGCGGCCGCTGCCGTATGTGGTCAACGTGTTGACCCACAGCCGCGAACGCTACCGGCGCAGCCTGCGCTATTACGCCGATTACCCCGAGCTGCAGGTGGGTGGGCCGACCTACCATTGGGTGTGGGAGAGCATCCGCGCCGGCCGGCAGATTATCGCTCGAGCCGGGGCGATCACAACGCCGCTGTTGCTTTTGCAAGCCGGTGAAGAACGAGTCGTCGACAACCGTTCGCACCAGGCTTTTTGTCAGGCTCTGTCAGACGCGGGGCGCCCTTGCGAAGGGGGGCTTCCGTGGGTTATCAACGGCGCACGCCATGAGATCCTGTTCGAGCGGGACGCGATGCGCGCCGAAGCACTGAACGCAATCCTGCGCTTCTTTGCTCAACACTTAGGCGGCGCGCTGCCGCCGACAACTCCATCAGAGGTTAGAACATAACGCTATGTATCACGTCGTCGCTTCCGATTTAGATGGCACGCTGCTGTCTCCCGACCATACCCTGTCGCCGTACGCCAAAGAAACGCTGAAGTTGCTGACCCAGCGCGGCGTGCATTTCGTATTCGCCACCGGCCGCCACCATATCGACGTGGCGCAGATCCGCGACAGCCTGGAGATCAGCGCCTTTATGATCACCTCCAACGGCGCGCGGGTGCACAACACCGCCGGCGAGCTGATTTTCAGTCATAACCTGGACGAGGATATCGCCCGCGATCTGTACGGCATGCTGCACGACGATCCGGAGATCACCACCAACGTCTACCGCAACGACGATTGGTTTACCAACCGCGAAAGCCCGGAGCAGGAAGAATTCTTCCAGGAGTCGGTGTTCAAATACCAGCTGTTCGAACCGGGCCTGCTGGAAACCGACGGCGTCTGCAAGGTCTACTTCACCTGCGAAGATCACGAGCGGCTGCTGCAGGTGGAAGACGCCATCAACGCGCGCTGGGGCGATCGGGTCAACGTCAGCTTCTCGTTCCCGACCTGCCTGGAAGTGATGGCGGGCGGCGTGTCGAAAGGGCATGCGCTGGAAGAAGTGGCCAAGATCATCGGCTATACGCTGCAAGAGTGCATCGCCTTCGGCGACGGCATGAACGATCTGGAGATGCTGTCGATGGCCGGCAAGGGCTGCATCATGCGCGACGCGCATCAGCGCCTGAAGGATATGTTGCCGGAGCTGGAAGTGATCGGCTCCAACGTCGATAACGCGGTGCCGCACTACCTGCGCAAGATGTTCCTCTGACATAACCCGGGCGTTTCTCGGAAATAACAAGGGCGCCTTGCGGCGCCCTTGGCATTACTTGTGCTGGCCCTGCTTCTGCAGGAACTGCACGCCCTTGTCCGGGAAATCGGTGAACACGCCGTCGACACCGGCCTGGTTGTAAATCACGTCATACAGCTGGTTCACGTCGGTCACGTACTTCGGCAGCGCATCGGCGCGGATGGTGAACGGATGCACCGCCAGCTTGCTGGCGTGCGCTTCTTTCACCATGTCGGTCAGCACGATGTGGCCCGGCTTGGATTTATCCGCTACCACCAGCATGTGGTAGTCCGGCCCGATGCCGTCGGCATATTGAGCGATTTTCTTCATCGCGCCCGGCTTGAACATCCAGTCGTAATCGTACTCCACCCATTTGCCGTCGGCTTTCTGCTCGTAGGTTTCCTGCCAGTCGTTATAGGCGATCAGCTGCACCAGCTTCAGATCCATGCCCAGCTTCGGCTCCAGCTCGTTCTTGATGCGTTTGAGCTCGTTGGCGTCGAAGCACTGCAGGTAGACGTTGTCGTTTTTGCCGGTGTAGCCGTATTGCTTGAGCACCGCCAGCACTTTGCTGGAGATGTCCTTGCCTTCCTGCTTGTGGAACCACGGCGCCTTGATTTCAGGGTAGATGCCGATGTTCTTGCCGGTCGAATGGTTCAGACCCTGCACGAACTCGATCTCTTCCTGGAAGGTGTGTACGCGGAAGTCGGATTTGCCCATCGGGAAGCGGCCAGGGTAGCCCTGCACCTTCTTGCCGTTTTCGATGTCAAAGCCTTCGGTGAACTTCAGCGATTTGATCTCCGCCAGCGTAAAGTCGATGGCGTAATAACGGCCGTCTTTACGCGCGCGGTCCGGGAAACGTTCGGCGACGTCGGTGACGCGATCGAGGTAATGGTCATGCAGCACCACCAGCTCGTTGTCTTTGGTCATCACCAGATCTTGTTCGAGGTAATCGGCGCCCTGCGCGTAGGCCATCGCCTTCGCCGGCAGGGTGTGTTCCGGCAGGTAGCCGCTGGCGCCGCGATGGGCGATCACCACTTTGTCCGCCGCCTGCGCGGCGCTGACCATTGAGGTAGCGAGAATGATCCCTGTCAGCAGGGCTTTGACTTGAGTCCGCATTCCGTTTTCTCCGTGTTGTTGGGGGCAGGGTAGTAAAAAGGCCGCAGGGCGGCCTTTAAATCATGCAAAAGTCGTGTGACGGTTAGCCGCGCTTGCCGGCAGCGATTTCCGCGTGGTGTTTCTTTTCGTTCAGCATGGTCAGCAGCAGCAGGATAACCGCCAGCACGCCGCCGCCGATCATCACCATGAAGCCGCCGTCCCAACCGAAGAAGTCTACGGTGTAGCCGACGATGGCGCTGGCCGCGACCGAGCCGCCCAGGTAGCCGAACAGGCCGGTGAAGCCCGCGGCGGTGCCGGCGGCTTTCTTCGGCGCCAGCTCCAGCGCGTGCAGGCCGATCAGCATCACCGGGCCGTAGATCAGGAAGCCGATGACCAGCATACAGATCATGTCCACGGTCGGGTTGCCCGGCGGGTTCATCCAGAACACCACGGTGGCGATGGTCACCAGCGTCATGAAGAACACGCCGGTGGCGCCGCGGTTGCCTTTGAACACTTTGTCCGACATCCAGCCGCACAGCAGGGTGCCCGGGATACCGGCGTATTCATACAGGAAGTAAGCCCAGGAAGACTTGTCCAGCGCGAAGTGCTTCACTTCTTTCAGGTAGGTCGGCGACCAGTCCAGAATGCCGTAACGCAGCAGGTAGACGAACACGTTGGCGACCGCGATGTACCACAGCAGCTTGTTCGGCAGGATGTACTGCATGAAGATCTGCTTGGCGGTCAGCTCTTCTTCGTCTTTTTCGCTGTAGTCGTCCGGGTAGTCGTTTTTGTACTCTTCAATCGGCGGCAGGCCGCAGGATTGCGGGGTGTCGCGCATCAGGCCGAAGGCGATCAGGGCCACCAGGATGGCGCCGAAGGCCGGCATGTACAGCGCCGCGTGCCAGTCGTTGAACCAGGCCATGCCCAGCAGGAACAGCAGCGGCGGCAGGCCGCCACCCACGTTGTGGGCGCAGTTCCAGATGGAGACGATGCCGCCTCGTTCTTTCTGCGACCACCAGTGCACCATGGTGCGGCCGCACGGCGGCCAACCCATGCCCTGGAACCAGCCGCACAGGAACAGCAGGACGAACATGATGGCGATGCTGGAGGTGGCCCACGGCACGAAGCCCATGAACAGCATCACCGCCGCCGCCAGGATCAGGCCGGCAGGCAGGAACACTCGCGGGTTGGAACGGTCTGAGACCGAACCCATGATGAATTTGGAGAAGCCGTAGGCGATGGAAATGCCCGACAGCGCGAAGCCGAGGTCACCGCGGCTGAAGCCTTGTTCGATCAGGTAAGGCATGGCCAGGGTGAAGTTCTTACGCACCAGATAGTAAGCGGCGTAACCGAAGAAGATCCCCAGGAAAATTTGCCAGCGCAGCTTACGGTAGAGCGGGTCTACCTTATCGCTCGGCACACGGGCGATGTGTGCGGCCGGCTTAAAAATACTCAACATGAGCGCCTCCGATGGCTTTATCTGTTATCACATCAATATGACCTTTTACGTTCATTTGATGATTGAGCGGATATCGAATGTGGTGTTTTTGTGTTCCATAACGAGCGCCATTGTCGTCAAATACGCCTGGTGTCGCTGTGACGAATGGCGCAATTGTTACACTTTTATGAAACCACGGCGGATTTTGAGCGATTCGTTAACGTTATGAAATAGAAAAACGTCCAAAAATCGTGATTATGATCACATTGATGGTTTTTTGTGGACATTTTTATTTCGTTTTATGTTCGTTCTTGTTCCTTATCAAACAAAGACCCTTATAACCGTGGCTCAATAGGCTCATAACTACCGATCCTGAGGGAGCGACATGAGCAGCTATTTTGACGGCGGCGAAACGGATGTGATCATCATCGGCGGCGGCGCCACCGGCGCAGGCATCGCCCGCGACTGCGCGCGGCGCGGCTTGCGCTGCATCTTGCTGGAGCGCCACGACATCGCCACCGGCGCCACCGGCCGCAACCACGGTTTGCTGCACAGCGGCGCGCGCTATGCGGTGACCGACGGCGAGTCGGCGCGCGAGTGCATCGAAGAGAACCGCATCCTGAAACGCATCGCCCATCACTGCATCGAGCGCACCGATGGGCTGTTCATCACCCTGCCGCAGGACTCGCTGGACTATCAGCAACAGTTTATCGCCGCCTGTCGCCAGGCCGACATCGACGCCGAAGCGATCGACCCGCAGCTGGCGCTGCGGCTGGAGCCGGCGGCTAACCCGGCGCTGATCGGCGCGGTGCGCGTGCCGGACGGCACCGTCGATCCCTTCCGGCTGACCGCCGCCAACATGTTGGACGCGCGCGAACATGGCGCGCAGATCCTGACCTACCACCAGGTGGTGGGATTGTTGCGCAGCGGCGATCGGGTGACGGGCGTGCGCGTTTACGACCATCAGAATCAGCGGCGCTATGCGCTGCATGCGCCGGTGGTGGTCAACGCCGCCGGCATCTGGGGCCAGCAGATCGCCGAATACGCCGATTTGCGCATCCGCATGTTCCCGGCCAAGGGGGCGCTGCTGATCCTCGGCCACCGCATCAACAACATGGTGATCAACCGCTGCCGCAAACCGGCAGACGCCGACATCCTGGTGCCGGGCGACACCATCTCGCTGATCGGTACCACCTCGACCCATATCGACTACGACCAAATTGACAACATGCTGGTGACCCCGCAGGAAGTGGACATTCTGATCCGCGAGGGGGCGCTGTTGGCGCCCACCCTGGCGCAGACCCGCATTCTGCGCGCCTACGCCGGGGTAAGGCCGCTGGTGGCCAGCGACGACGACCCCAGCGGGCGCAACGTCAGCCGTGGCATCGTGCTGCTCGATCACGCCGCCCGCGACGGGCTGGAAGGGTTTATCACCATCACCGGCGGCAAGCTGATGACCTACCGCCTGATGGCGGAGTGGGCCACCGACAAGGTGTGCGAAAAGCTTGGCGTAAACCGCCCGTGCACCACCGCGCAGGATGCGTTGCCCGGCTCCCGCCAGTCGGCGGAGGAGACGGTGCGCAGCGTGGTTTCTCTGCCCGCCAGCATTCGCGGCTCGGCAATTTACCGCCACGGCGATCGCGCCAGCCAGGTGCCGGCGGCCGATCGACTCGACACCAGCCTGGTGTGCGAATGCGAGGCGGTGACCGCCGGGGAAGTGCGCTATGCAGTCAACTCGCTGACCGTCAATAACCTGGTGGATCTGCGCCGCCGCACCCGCGTCGGCATGGGCACCTGCCAGGGCGAACTCTGCGCCTGCCGCGCCGCCGGGCTGTTGACGCGCTTTAACGTCAGCACGCCGCAGCAGTCCATCGCGCAGCTGTCGCAGTTCCTCAACGAACGGTGGAAAGGCGTACGGCCGATCGCCTGGGGCGACGCGCTGCGCGAGAGTGAATTTACCAGCTGGGTTTACCAGGGGCTATGCGGGCTTGAAGCCCAGGCCGACAAGGAGCAGGAGGCGGATGATGCGATTTGACGTAGTGGTGATTGGCGGCGGCCTGGCGGGCCTGAGCTGCGCCATTGCCGTGGCCGAACAGGGCAAGCGCTGTGCGGTGGTCAGTTCCGGCCAGAGCGCGCTCTACTTCTCCTCCGGCTCGCTCGACCTGCTGGCGAGATTGCCGGACGGCACGCCGGTCGAAATGCCGCTGGCGGCGCTACCGCAGCTGGCGCAGCAGGCGCCGCAGCATCCGTATGCCCTGATCGGGCCCGGCCGGGTGGCGGCGCTGTCCGCCGCCGCGCAGCGGCTGTTGGAGCGCTGCGGGCTGAACCTGCAGGGCGAGGGTGCCAACAACCATCTGCGCATTACGCCGCTCGGCACGCGCCGCGCCACCTGGCTCAGCCCGCAGGCGATCCCGACGCTGCCGCTGACCGGCCAACTGCCGTGGCGGCGCATTGCGGTGATCGGCATCGAAGGCTTCCTCGACTTCCAGCCGCAGATGGCTGCCGACTCTCTGAGCCGGGAGCTCGGCGTAGAGACGGAGGTGGCCTATCTGCACATGCCGGCGCTGGACAGATTACGCAATAACCCCAGCGAGTTCCGCGCGGTAAACATCGCCCGGGTGCTGGATTTGATGGAAAATCTGCCGCCGATGGCCGAGGAACTGCGGCGATTGGCGGGGGAAGCCGACGCGCTCTTCCTGCCGGCCTGTTTGGGATTGGAGGACGACGCGTCGCTGGCAGTGCTGCAGGATGCGGTCGGCAAGCCGATCCGGCTGCTGCCGACGCTGCCGCCTTCGGTGCCCGGCATGCGCTTGCATCAGGCGCTGCGGCGGCGTTTTCAACAGCTGGGTGGCGTTTTCATGCCCGGCGACAGCGTGCTGCGCGCCGAGTGCGAAGCCGGCCGCGTCACGGGCCTGTATACCCGCAACCACGGTGATATTCCGCTGCGGGCGCAGCAGGTGGTGCTGGCCAGCGGCAGCTTCTTCAGCAACGGGCTGGTGGCGGATTTCGACGGGGTGCGCGAGCCGATCTTCGGGCTGGACGTACACAGCCGCGCGGATCGCGCCGACTGGAGCCGGTGCGAGCTGTTCGCGCCGCAGCCTTATCTGCAGTTTGGCGTGCGCACCGACGGCAGGCTGCGGGCGATGAAGCAGGGCATGCCGTTCGACAATCTGTACGTCATCGGCGCGGTCGCCGGCGGCTACGATCCGCTGCAACAGGGCTGCGGCGCCGGCGTGTCATTGATCGGTGCGCTGCACGTCGCGCAGCAGATCGCCGCGGAGGAAAACGCATGAGCCTGCATCAGGACCACAGCTTTGAAAGCTGCATCAAATGCACCGTCTGCACCACCTATTGCCCGGTCGCCAAAGTGAACCCGCTCTATCCGGGGCCAAAACAGGCGGGGCCGGACGGCGAGCGGCTGCGGCTGAAAGATCCGGCGCTGTACGACGAAGCCTTGAAATACTGCACCAACTGCAAACGTTGTGAAGTGGCCTGCCCGTCCGACGTCAAAATCGGCGATATCATTCAGCGCGCCCGCGCCGACTTCGCCCAGAGCAAGCCGACGCTGCGCGACGCCATCCTCAGCCACACCGACATCATGGGCTCGCTGTCGACGCCGTTCGCGCCGATCGTCAACGCCGCCACCGGGCTGAAACCGGTGCGCAAGCTGTTGGACAAGGCGCTGAAGATCGATCACCGGCGAGAACTGCCGAAATACTCGTTCGGCACTTTCCGCCGCTGGTACCGGCAGCAGGCGCAGGCTCAGCGGCGCTATGCCGAGCAGGTGGCGTTTTTCCACGGCTGCTTCGTCAACTATAACCATCCGCAGCTGGGCAAAGATTTGATCCGGGTGTTCAACGCGCTGGATATCGGCGTGCAGTTGCTGAAACGCGAGAAATGCTGCGGCGTGCCGCTGATCGCCAACGGGTTTATCGAGCAGGCCAAAAAGCAGGCCAGGGTTAACGCCGAGTCGCTGCATGAAGCGGTGCTGGAGCGCGGCATCCCGGTGGTGGCGACCTCATCGAGCTGCACCTTCACCCTGCGCGACGAATACCCTCATCTGCTGGACGTGGACACCACTCCGGTGCGCGATCGGGTGGAGCTGGCGACGCGCTATCTCTATCGCCTGATCAATCAGGGGCGCAGCCTGCCGCTGAAGCGCACGCCGCTGCGGGTGGCTTATCACACGCCTTGCCATATGGAGAAGATGGGCTGGACCGCCTACACGCTGGAGCTGCTGCGGCAGATACCGGGGCTGGAGCTGGTGGTGCTGGATTCGCAGTGCTGCGGCATCGCCGGCACCTACGGGTTCAAATCGGAGAACTACGCCACCTCGCAAGGCATAGGCGCGCCGCTGTTCCGGCAGATCGAAGAGAGCGGAGTGGATCTGGTGGTGACCGACTGCGAGACCTGCAAATGGCAGATAGAAATGTCCACCAGCAAGCACTGTGAGCATCCGATCACCCTGCTGGCGCAGGCGCTGGTATAAAAACGAGAGGGCCGGCAAGCCGGCCCTCTGTGGGATTACTGCTTCAGCTTCAGGGTGGAGATGATGCCTTCGGCTTCGGCCTGCGCCTGCTGCTGATTGTCCGCCGGCAGCGTCACCTGAATGGTCAGCATGTTGTTGTTCAGCGAGCCGATCAGGACGGAGGAATAGGCTTTTTCGCCGCCGCTGGTGATGATGCTGTCCAGCTGACGCAGCGGCACGCCGTTGACGTCGAGCGCTTTGTTGGTGATCACCTGCAGGTTGGCGTCACGCGCGCGCTGGGTATTCTCCAGGCGCTTGGCCAGGGTCTCCAGGCTGTCGGCGGTCTTGTCGCCCAGGATCACGATCACCGCGCGCTGGCCGGTGCTGTCTGCGTAAACATGCATGTTGTTGGCCTGGTTGCCCAGCTTGCCGCTCTGATCCGCCATGCCGACCGGCAGGGTGAACGCCAGTTTACCGTCCAGCAGGCTGACCTGCTGCCCGGCCGGCGCGCTGGCCGCCGCGCCGTCAGACGCTGCCTTGGTGTCTTTGGTGTCGCCGTCGCAGGCCGCGAGGCCAAGTGCCAGCAGGCTGATACCCATCAATTTCGCTACTTTACGCATCGGGCTTCCTTCTTCCTTTCCGGTAGGGATTCACTGTCGTATCGCAACCTATTCCAGGCTGAAATGCAAGGCAGATGTTGTCACAAGTTTTTCTCCAGTAATAGCCGATAATCAGCCACTTCGCCTTTCTTTTCCAGCTGAACAATCTGATAGTGGTGGGCGAGCAGCATCGTCAGCATGGCGCGGAACCGGTTGCGGGTTTTGACCGTCAGCCGGCGATAGCCCTGCGCCCGCGTCCAGCGCTCCTGTTCGGCCAACAAGGCCTGTGCCACGCCGTGGCGACGAAATGCCGGCAGCACGCCGCCCAGCCAGCTGTAAAACACCGTTTCCCGCTGTTGATAACCGAGTTTGAAACCGGCCGGCTGGCCGTCGATGTCGGCGATCAACAGGCTGGCGGGGGCACCGCCGATACGCCGCTGCAGATCGGCCAGGCTATGCAGGCCGCCGAATTCGGGGATGCGTTGGTAAAGGCGGTGGATTTCTTCGAGCGTGGCGGTGCGGACGATTGGGGTCATGGGCGGCCTCCAAAGGATAGGGCCGCCCAGAATAACACGGCTCAGCCCGGCTGCAGGCTGCCGCTGCGCGCCGCGATGCGTTTGAGCAGCATGTTCAGCAACACGCCGTACATCGGCAGGAAGAACAGCAGGCAGATCATCACCTTGAAGCTGTAATCCACCAGCGCGATCTCCACCCAGTTGTTGGCCATGAAGGGATCGCTGCTTTTGTAGAAGGCGATGAAGAAGAACGCCAGCGTATCGCTGATATTGCCGAAGAACATCGCCGCCGCCGGCGCCACCCACCAGGCGCTGCGTTGGCGCAGGCGATTGAAGACGTGAACGTCGAGGATCTGGCCGAGTACGTAGGCCATAAAGCTGGCGACGGCGATACGCGCCACGAACAGGTTAAAACTGCCCAGCGCCGCGAAGCCCTGCCATTCTCCCTGATAGGTGACGGTGGATATCACGTAGGAGATGAACAGCGCCGGCACCATCACCGCCAGGATAATCCGCCGCGCCAGCGGCGCGCCGAAGATGCGCACGGTCAGATCGGTCGCGAGGAAGATAAACGGGAAGGTAAAGGCGCCCCAGGTGGTATGGAAGCCGAAAACGGTGATCGGCAGCTGTACCAGGTAGTTGCTGGAGGTAATGATGGCGATATGAAACAGCGAAAGCCAGACCAACGCCGTGAAGCGCTGCTGTGCGGTAAACGAATACATATTGTAGCCTTTTTAGCAGTGGGGTGAGGGAACCCAGTGTGTCTTGTCAAAACAGCAAAAAACGCTGCGCGGCGGCATGATACGCGTTTGCGCAACCAATGCAATGGTTAAATTTAACGCAAACGTTAACGCATCTTGCGCAGAAAAACTACCGGCGTAAACTAGGCGCTAATGAGATGCGGCGAGCGTTCGCCGATCGTTTTTGAACGAGAAAAATTGCATGACTGACTTATTTGCCCAGGCAGACCAGACGCTCGACGCGCTGGGCCTGCGTTGCCCGGAACCGGTGATGATGGTGCGCAAAACCGTGCGCCATATGGACAACGGCGAAACGCTGCTGATTATCGCCGACGATCCGGCCACCACCCGCGATATTCCGGGGTTCTGCCGCTTTATGGAGCACACGCTGGTGGCGCAGGAGACCGAGCAGGCGCCATACCGTTATCTGTTACGTAAAGGTGTATAGTTTTTAATCGCCTCGTGAGATAAGCTCCCTGCGATCGGGGAGCGTTCGAAGGGGACAAACGATGAGTATTTTACTACTGCCTACGGTTGCCAAGATGGAAAATGAGGAACGTACACAGGGCTATGAGCGCTGGTTTCTTGAAAAAGTTCAGGAAGCCATGGATGAGCCGCGGCCCGGCATTCCTCATGATGACGTGATGGCTGAAATGGATGCTGTTATCGCTGCTGCAGAAGCCAGGATCAAAGCGAAGCAGGCATAATGCTCAACATCGAATGGACTCGAGCCGCACGTCAGGATCTGGCGGAGATTGTGGGATTCATCGCCAATGATAACCCTCTGGCGGCCAGAAAAATGAAGGTTCTCATCATGGAGGCCGTCATTCCCGCCGCCAGACATCCTCGAATTTTCCGGCGCGGCAGAGTGGACGGCACGCATGAAATCCCCCCTACATCCCCATTATCTCCTGGTTTACCAGGTGTTGGAAACTCACATCCGGGTGTTGCGGGTTTTATATACGCGCCGACAATATCCTTAATACTGCCGCTGCAATCGATCATGCCGGGTTCCCATTGAGGAACCCGGCCTGGCGCCGCGTTATTGGCGCTTTCTCAACAGCCGCAGCGCGTTGGCGGTGACCAGCGCGGTGGCGCCGGAGTCGGCCAGCACCGCCAGCCACAAACCGGTCAGCCCCAGCAGGCTGGTGATCAGGAAGACCCCTTTCAACCCCAGCGCGATGGTGATGTTTTGCCGGATATTGGCGTGGGTGGCGCGCGAGATGCGGATCATCTCCGCGACGCCCAGCAGCCGGTTGTGGGTCAGGGCGGCGTCGGCGGTTTCCAATGCCACGTCGGTGCCGCTGCCCATGGCGATGCCGATGCTGGAGGCTTTCATCGCCGGGGCGTCGTTGATGCCGTCGCCGATCATCGCCGTCGGGCGCAGTTCGCTCAGCTCGGTGACCGCGCTGACCTTATCTTCCGGTAACAGACTAGCGCGATAGTCGAGGCCCAGCTCGCCGGCGATCGCCGCGGCGGCGCGCGGGTTGTCGCCGGTCAGCATCACGCCGCGAATACCCAGCGCGTTCAGTTCGGCTATCGCCTGTTTGGCGTCGCTGCGCAGCGTATCGCGCAGCGCCAGCAAGCCGATGGGCGCGCCGTCTTCCAGCACCACCACCGCCGTTTTACCGGCGTTTTCCAGCTTGTCTACCTGGCTCTGCCATTGAGCGTCGAGCAGGCCCGGCGCCAGCTTGCCCGGCGCGCTGATCAGCACGGTCTTGCCGTCCACGATCCCTTCCACGCCGACGCCGGCCAGCGCGCGGCGCGCCTGCGCCAGCGGCAGCTCAGCCCCGCTTGCGGCGGCGCGGTTGATGATCGCCTGCGCCAGCGGGTGATGTGAACCGGCTTCCACCGCGGCGGCAAGCTGCAGCAGCCGCTGTTCGGTGAGTGTGCCTATCGGCAGCACGTCGGTCACCGTCGGCTTGCCTTCGGTCAGGGTGCCGGTTTTATCGAAGGCGATGGTTTGTATCTGGCCCAGTTGCTCCAGCGCCGCGCCGCCTTTAATCAGCGCGCCGCGCCGCGTGGCGGCCGCCAGCCCGGATGTAATGGCCGCCGGGGTCGAGATCACCAATGCGCATGGGCAGCCGATCAGCAGCAGCGTCAGGCCGCGATAGATCCAGGTATCCCACGGCTGTGAGAACAGCAGCGGCGGCACCAGGATCACCGCGACGGCCAGCAGCATAATGGCCGGGGTGTAATAACGGCTGAACCGATCGAGGAAGCGTTCGATCGGCGCGCGGCGCTCTTCGGCTTCTTCAATCAGCTGCAGAATGCGGTCGATGGCGTTTTTGCCGGGCTCGGAGATCACCTTCATCTGCGCCGCCTGATCGACGGACAGGCTGCCGGCGGCCACTTTCTCGCCCTGCTGGCGCTCGACCGGCACCGATTCGCCGGTCAGGGCGCTTTCGTCGAAGCTGGCGAACGGATTGAGCAGCTCGGCGTCGGCCGGCAGGCGCCCGCCGGGCGCGATTTCAATCACGTCGCCAGGGCGCAGGCTGGCGACCGGCACGCGTTTGCGTTCCGTGCCTTGCAGCAGCAGCGCGTCTTCCGGCACCAGCTCCATCAGCGCCGTCACGCCGCGTCGCGCGCGGTTGGCGGCGTAGGATTCCAGCAGTTCGCCGACCATAAACAGCAGCAGCACCATCGCCGCTTCGGCGGTGGCGCCGATGAACAGCGCGCCGATGGCCGCCACGCTCATCAGCGTTTCGATGGCGAATGGCGTGCCGGAGCGGATCAAACGCAGCGCCTTGGCGGCGACCGGCGCCAATCCGACCAGCGTGGTGGCGATAAAGGCGATGCGCCCCAGCTCCGGGTTAACCCGATCAAGCACCCAGCTGACGACCATCAGGGTAGTTAACAGCAGCAGCGGTGCGAATTCGCCGAAGCGTGAGGTTTTCGGCGCGGCGGCTTTGGCGTTCTGAGTGCCGAGCAGAGTAAAGCCGGCCTGGGCGACCGCGTCCTGGATCCGCAGGCTGATGTCGGACTGTGCGTCGACCACCAGCTTTTCGGTGGCGAACAACACGCGCGCGCTGTCGACGCCGGGGAGTGCGGTGACGGCATTTTCGATTTTCTTGGCGCAGCTGGGGCAGTCCATGCCGGTGACTTTCCAGCTGAAACGTTGGCTACCGGAAGGGGGAGCGGCGGCCAGCCTGTCGCTTTCCTCGTCCGGATCGTCGGGCGTGGCGGCGCAGCAGCCGCTATCGCCATGATCGTGATGATGGTGGGCCTGTTCGGCCTGCGCGGCGGCGTTTTTCGGTTCGCTGCTGCAGCCATGCTGCGTTTTGCTGTGGCTGTGGTTGCAGCCGCATCCGCCTTCGGCGTGGTGATGTTCCTGATGATTATGGTTTTGCTGATTGTGCATAACGTCCCCCTTCGGGCTGTTAAACGGGTTTGCTCAGTTGACTCTACACCCTGGAGTCCACTCCAGAGTCAAGCGCCGGATGAGAATTATTGCTAACGGCGTTCAAGCGTAGAAAGGGGGATTCATTCAATAATGAATAATGCGAATTTTAATCTATCGGCTTTTCTTATCCCCTATTTGGGGAAACAGGCTCGCCGCCGATAGTTTAAATAAGAAAATAATATTCCTATAGAAACTAAAAAATCGCCCGACCTAATAATAAAGAGTTATTAATCTATAACGCTTTAGCAAAATTTACCTTTTACCCTGGGGAAAGCCAGCATGATTCGCTTGAGTCTGCAGGCCGCATTGCTATTGAAGTTTGGTGCCAACTTCTCCTCATCAAGCTTCATTTGTTTTGTAAAGAAGCCAAAAAAGCAGCATAACAAACTTTCGTTGCGATAATAAATGGTTGATTATTTTATGTGCAGTTTTGCGACCCTGCCTATAATTGGAATCGATTACCATTTTTAATGGTGATCTTATTTGCTGATATATATGCATTAATTCTACCTAACACACTGCCGGCAACGGCGCATAAGCCCCTTCCAGCAGGCCTGAGGTTCATTAGCCCTGGCTTACGGGGAGGTTATGTCTATCTGTCTGATTGATATCAATCAGGTAATGAGTGGAATCGAACCAATGCAATCTACTAAAAAGGCAATTGAAATTACTGAATCCAGCCTTGCGGCCGCAACAACCGGCTACGATGCTGTAGACGACCTGCTGCATTATCATGAGCGGGGCAACGGGATTCAGATTAATGGCAAGGATTCATTTTCTAACGAGCAAGCAGGGCTGTTTATTACCCGCGAGAACCAAACCTGGAACGGTTACAAGGTATTTGGCCAGCCGGTCAAATTAACCTTCTCCTTCCCGGATTATAAGTTCTCTTCTACCAACGTCGCCGGCGACACCGGGCTGAGCAAGTTCAGCGCGGAACAGCAGCAGCAGGCTAAGCTGTCGCTGCAGTCCTGGGCCGACGTCGCCAATATCACCTTCACCGAAGTGGCGGCCGGACAAAAGGCCAACATCACCTTCGGCAACTACAGCCAGGATCGTCCCGGCCACTATGATTACGGCACCCAGGCCTACGCCTTCCTGCCGAACACCATTTGGCAGGGCCAGGATCTGGGCGGCCAGACCTGGTACAACGTCAACCAATCCAACGTGAAACATCCGGCGACCGAAGACTACGGCCGTCAGACGTTCACCCATGAGATTGGCCATGCGCTGGGCCTGAGCCACCCGGGCGACTACAACGCCGGTGAGGGTAACCCGACCTATCGCGACGTCACCTATGCAGAGGATACCCGCCAGTTCAGCCTGATGAGCTACTGGAGTGAAACCAACACCGGTGGCGACAACGGCGGCCACTATGCCGCGGCTCCGCTGCTGGATGACATTGCCGCCATTCAGCATCTGTATGGCGCCAACCTGTCGACCCGCACCGGCGACACTGTGTACGGCTTTAACTCCAACACCGGTCGCGACTTCCTCAGCACCACCAGCAACTCGCAGAAAGTGATCTTTGCGGCCTGGGATGCGGGCGGCAACGATACCTTCGATTTCTCCGGTTACACCGCTAACCAACGCATCAACCTGAACGAGAAATCGTTCTCCGACGTGGGCGGCCTGAAGGGCAACGTCTCGATCGCTGCCGGTGTGACCATCGAGAACGCCATCGGCGGTTCCGGCAACGACGTGATCGTCGGCAACGCGGCCAACAACGTGCTGAAAGGCGGCGCGGGTAACGACGTGCTGTTCGGCGGCGGCGGGGCGGATGAGCTGTGGGGCGGTGCCGGCAAAGACATCTTCGTGTTCTCTGCCGCCAGCGATTCCGCACCGGGCGCTTCAGACTGGATCCGCGACTTCCAGAAAGGGATCGACAAAATTGACCTGTCGTTCTTCAACAAAGAGGCGCAGAGCAGCGATTTCATTCACTTCGTCGATCACTTCAGCGGCACGGCCGGCGAAGCGCTGCTGAGCTACAACGCTTCCAACAACGTGACCGATTTGTCGGTGAATATCGGTGGCCATCAGGCGCCGGACTTCCTGGTGAAAATCGTCGGCCAGGTTGACGTCGCCACTGACTTTATCGTGTAACACAGTAACGGAACGCCCGGCGCAGTCTCGGCCGGGCGTGATGCGGGAGCCGGGTATGAAAGGTACTTTAACGCGCACCGCTTTGGCGGCGGGCGGCATGATGGTGACGAGTGCGGTCATGGCCGGCAGCCTGGTGCTGCCGACCGCGCAGTCGCTGGCGGGGCAATGGCAGGTGGCCGACAGCGAACGGCAATGCCAAATCGAATTTCTGGCGAATGAACAAAGCGAGACCAACGGCTATCAGCTGGTGGATCGGCAACGGTGTTTGCAAAGCGTGTTTGCGGCGGAAGTCGTGGGCTGGCGCCCGGCGCCGGACGGCATCGCTCTGCTGCGGGCGGATGGCAGCACGCTGGCGTTCTTCTCGCGCGACGGCGATCTGTATCGCAATCAGCTGGGCGCCGATGATGCCCTGACGTTGAAAGCGCTGGCTTGATAATGAAAAACGGGTTCGGCGCACCGAACCCGCGGCAGAAAGTTACAGGTAGAGCGAACGCACGATCAGGAAGTGGCCGGAGAAGTAACAGAAAGCCACGATGGCGTCCGCCGCGCGGAAGGTGAAACGGTAGCGGTTGAGCAGCCAAACCACGTTGGCCAGCAGCAGCAGCGAGGTGCCGGTCAGCAGCGAGAAGCCGAAATCGGTGCTGCGCAGGAAATATTGCTCGCCCGCCAGCCAGACCATCAGCAGCGTCATCGCCACGTAGGTGACGATCGGCCAGCGCATCTCTTCCAGCCGGGTCCAAAGGGTGGCCAGCAGCAACGCGCCGATCGCCAGCAGCGCCAGCGGCAGCGGCCAGAACAGGCTGAACGTCATCTGGCTGGCGAAGCTCAGGGTATACAGCAGATGGGACAGGAAAAAGGCGCCGATGGCGTACAGCACCCGCTCGCGCGGCAGCAGGAGCAGCGCGTCGCCGATCAGGGTCGCCAACAGGCCGAGTACGATCAGATAACCCGCGGCGCCGAGCACCGGTGCCTGCCAGGCCAACAGCAACAGCAGCAGCAGCGTGACGGGTTTGAACACCCAGCGCTGCCAGCGCGGGCCACGGTAAGAGGCGTCGACGAACAGCCAACCGGAAAAGAATACGGCAAGGAACGGCCAACTCATTTATGTCTTCCTTATGCATGAGGGAGCCGCAACAACCGGCTCCAAACTGTCACCAATGTCACTTCTTATTTCAGTGTAGGTAGCCTGCCGACGATCGACAATGCTTTCTTGAGAATGCTATGTTTACGCCGATTTGGCCGTGAAGGAAATGGGAAACCGATGAGCAAGCCACCGTTGTTTTTTGTCGCCGTGATTGCGTTGATTGCCGTGCTGGCCACGCAACGCTATTTCAAACAGCGCCAGCAGGAGGCGGAAAACGATCGTGCGCCGATGCGCAGCCTGCAGGTGACGGTGAGCGACAAGCGCAGCTTCCCGGTTGCCAAAACCCGTGCGCCGCAGCGTGAACCGCTGGTCAATGAGCCGATGTATTACGAGGTGGTGTTCCGCCCGAACCAGGGCGGTGAAGACATCACGCTGCGGTTGAAACAGTGGCAATACAACCCGATAGAAAAAGGCGCGCAGGGCACGTTGAACATGCAGGGCACGCGCTTCGTCTCTTTCAGCGTTCAGCCGTAGCGGTCACTTTTTCTTGATGGGCGGCTGTTTCTTCTGCCAGGCCAACAGCTCGAACACGCCAAAGATAAAGATCTTGGCTTCTTGCCAGTAGCTGATCGGCTGATCCTTCGGCTGGGTGGATTTCAGCAGCACCAGCTGCAGGCCGTGCATCACCACCATAAAGAACAGCGCCACGTCGATGAAATACTTCAGCGGCTTGGGAAACGGATGGAACAGGTTAGAGAGCAGGAAGCCCCACACGCACAGCATCAGCAGGCGGCCCAGATTAATCAGCATGGTCGGTTTTCTCTTGCGAACGAATATAAAGGCGATAAGCCACCTGGCCGGCGACCTTCTCCCGATGCAGCTGCCAGCTGGCAGGCACGTCCGCCGCGGCGCTTTCCGCCTCGGCTTCTACATAGATCCAGGCCTCGTCGGCCAGCCAGCCACGCTGCTCCAGCAGCAAGGCGGTCTCCGCCAGCAGGCCTTTGCGAAACGGCGGATCGAGGAACACCACGTCAAACGGTTGGCCCTCGCCCGCCAGCCAGCTCAGCGCGTTGGTGTTGATAACCACCCCTTTGCCCTGCAGCAGCGCCAGATTTTTTTCCAGCTGCTGCGCCACCGGCCGTTCGAATTCCAGCAGCGTGGCGCTGCCGGCGTAGCGCGACAGCGCTTCCAGCCCTAATGCGCCGCTGCCGGCGAAACAGTCCAGACAGCGCGCGCCCTGAATCACCGGCGCCAGCCAGTTGAACAGGGTTTCGCGCACCCGATCGGTGGTGGGGCGCAGCCCCGGGCTGTTCGGCACCGGCAGCTTGCGACCGCGCCATTGGCCGCCGATGATGCGGATCTGTCCGGCTGCGGCCTGGGGCGGTTTTTTGGCCGCCGCCCGTGGCGAGAGTCTTGTCATAAGCGTTGTTTGATTTCTTTTGCGGCGCGGAGCCGCAGAGGTTAACGAAAAGTTGCCCCTATTCTACCGGTGACGGGCTTCGGGGGGAACGGTAAAACTTTGTTGTCTGATTTCACACCGGAAAGCGTGCCGGATGCGTGTTGCTGCGCGAGGGAAAGTGATAGACTCGGCGGATTATTGTCAGCATATATCCTTCAGGTATGTAGGGTAAGCGAGCCTTCGGTACGGAGTAGAGTCATAACATGGCAAAAGATAAGAAACGTGGGTTTTTCTCCTGGCTGGGGTTTGGCCAGAAGGAAAAGGAAGAAGAGCAACAGCAACCTGAGCAGCCGGTAGAGCAGGCGGAGCCTCAGGCCGCGGAGACGCCGGCTGAACCGGCCACCGCCAAGCTGGATGACAAGCTCCCCGCCCAGGAATCTGAACCTGCCGCCTCCGTCGACACCCCGGGAGAGTGGGATAGCGGCCAGGCCGGTGAACCCATCGCGGAAAACCTGCCTGCGGCGGCCGAACACCCGACGGCGCAAGCGTTGGCCGAAGAGATTGTCAGCGTGACCGAGCAGGTAGTGGCGCAGCAGCAGCCGGTCGTCGAGCCGGAGCCGGTGGTTGAACCCGAGCCAGTTGTTGAGCCTGAACCGGTTGTTGAGCCTGAGCCGGTTGTCGAGCCCGAGCCGGTCGTTGAACCCGAGCCAGTTGTTGAGCCTGAGCCGGTTGTCGAGCCCGAGCCGGTTGTCGAACCTGAGCCGGTCGTCGAGCCCGAGCCGGTTGTCGAACCTGAGCCGGTCGTCGAGCCCGAGCCGGTTGTCGAGCTAGAGCCGGTTGTCGAGCTAGAGCCGGCCGTTGAACCTGAGCCGGTCGTCGAGCCAGAGCCGGTTGTCGAGCCAGAGCCGGTTGTCGAGCCAGAGCCGGTCGTTGAACCTGAGCCGGTCGTTGAACCAGAACCGGAAGAAGAAGCGCCGCTTGAACCCGTGGTGCCGGCCGCTGCGCAAGAGCAGGAGCGGCCGACCAAAGAGGGCTTCTTCGCTCGCCTGAAGCGCAGCCTGCTGAAAACCAAGCAAAACCTCGGCTCCGGCTTTATGGGGCTGTTCCGCGGTAAAAAGATCGACGACGACCTGTTCGACGAGTTGGAAGAACAGCTGCTGATCGCCGATGTCGGCGTGGAGACCACGCGCAAGATCATCACCTCCCTGACCCAGCACGCCAGCCGCAAGCAGCTGAAAGACGCCGAAGCGCTGTATGGCAAGCTGAAGGAGGAAATGTCCGAAATTCTGGCCAAGGTCGATCAGCCGCTGGATGTCAGCGGGAAAACCCCGTATGTCATTCTGATGGTCGGCGTGAACGGCGTGGGTAAAACCACCACCATCGGCAAGCTGGCGCGCCAATTCCAGGCGGAAGGCAAGTCGGTGATGCTGGCGGCGGGGGATACTTTCCGCGCCGCGGCGGTGGAGCAGCTGCAGGTGTGGGGCGAACGCAACCGCATTCCGGTGGTGGCGCAGCATACCGGGGCGGATTCCGCTTCGGTGATCTTCGATGCGGTGCAGGCCGCCAAGGCGCGCGGCATCGATGTCTTGATCGCCGATACCGCCGGCCGTCTGCAGAACAAATCGCACCTGATGGAAGAGCTGAAGAAGATCGTCCGCGTCATGAAAAAACTGGACGACCAGGCCCCCCATGAGGTTATGCTGACGCTCGATGCCAGCACCGGCCAGAATGCGGTCAGCCAGGCGAAATTATTTAATGAGGCCGTGGGCTTAACCGGCATCACGCTGACTAAACTGGACGGTACCGCCAAGGGCGGGGTGATCTTCGCCATCGCCGATCAGTTCGGTATCCCGATTCGCTATATCGGCGTCGGGGAAGGCATCGAAGATTTGCGGCCGTTTAAGGCTGACGATTTTATTGAGGCACTTTTTGCCCGAGAGGATTAATACGGATGATTCGCTTTGAACAGGTCAGTAAAGCTTATCTGGGCGGACGGCAAGCGCTGCAGGGGGTCGATTTCCATCTGCGCCCGGCGGAAATGGCGTTTCTGACCGGCCATTCCGGCGCGGGGAAAAGTACCCTGCTGAAACTGATTTGCGGTATCGAGCGGCCCAGCGCCGGCCACATCTGGTTTGGCGGCCACGACATCAGTCGTTTGAAAAACCGCGAGGTGCCGTTCCTGCGTCGGCAGATCGGCATGATCTTCCAGGATCACCACCTGCTGCTGGATCGCACGGTGTATGACAATGTGGCGATGCCGCTGATCATTGCCGGCGCCAGTACCGAAGACATCCGCCGCCGCGTCTCCGCCGCGCTGGACAAGGTCGGTTTGCTGGATAAAGCGAAGAACTTCCCGATTCAACTGTCCGGCGGTGAGCAGCAGCGCGTGGGCATCGCCCGTGCGGTGGTGAACAAGCCGGCGGTGTTGCTGGCGGATGAACCGACCGGCAACCTGGACGACGCGCTGTCGGAAGGCATTCTGCGCCTATTTGAAGAATTCAACCGCGTCGGCGTCACCGTATTAATGGCGACGCACGACACCGGGCTTATCGCCCGCCGCAATTACCGCATCCTGACGCTGAGCCAGGGCCGCATGCAAGGGGGCGCTCACCATGGCCAATAACGCAAAAACCGCCAAGAGCAAGGCGCTGCGCGGCGGCTGGCGCGAACAGTGGCGTTACGCCTGGATGAACGCCATCAAAGACATGCTGCGCCAGCCGTTGGCGACGCTGTTGACGGTGATGGTGATCGCCATCTCCCTGACGCTGCCGAGCGTGTGCTACATCGTGTGGAAAAACGTCAGCACCGCGGCCAGCCAGTGGTACCCGACGCCGCAGCTGACCGTTTATCTGGATAAATCGCTCGATGACGACGCCGCGCTGAAAGTGCTCGACGCCATCAAGGCGGAAGCCGGCGTGGAGAAGGTCAATTACCTGTCGCGTGAAGAAGCGCGCGGCGAGTTCCGCAACTGGTCGGGCTTTGGCGGCGCGCTGGACATGCTGGAAGAGAACCCGCTGCCGGCGGTGGCGATCGTCACGCCGAAGATGAGCTTCCAGAGTTCGGATACCCTCAACACCCTGCGCGATCGCGTAGCGGCGGTGCAGGGCGTGGAAGAAGTGCGTATGGATGACAGCTGGTTTGCCCGCCTGGCGGCGCTGACCGGGCTGGCGGGCCAGATCGCGGCGATCATCGGCGTGCTGATGATCGTGGCGGTGTTCCTGGTGATCGGCAACAGCGTGCGTCTGAGCATCTTCAGCCGCCGCGACACCATCAACGTGATGAAGCTGATCGGCGCCACCGACGGTTTTATCCTGCGGCCGTTCCTTAACGGCGGGGCGATGCTCGGCTTTGCCGGCGCGCTGCTGTCGCTGGTGCTGTCCGGTGCGCTGGTGTGGCAGCTGGAGTCAGTGGTCGCCGGGGTGGCCAAGGTGTTCGGCACCACCTTCACCCTGCACGGGCTGGGCTGGGACGAGGCGCTGTTGCTGCTGATCATCTCCGCGATGATCGGTTGGATCGCCGCCTGGCTGGCGACGGTGCAACATTTACGCCGATTTACACCACAGTAAGATTTTTTTGGTATACTCTTCTCCTGCTGCTTTTGATCGCGTTGCGGGAGAAGAGTGACCTCAAGCGAAGTCAGCACCATCCCTCTCTTCTTAGCGCACAAATTCCCTATCGGCCTGCACCCTCGTCACGTATTGTCAGCAACAATGCTTGCAAAAAAGGGTGAACTTTTAGGGCGGAGTACGGTCAAAAATTGCAGCAAATGTTAAGGTGCCCGGCGTGTGGAACCGCTTTTGCTTCAGCAACTGCCGTAGAATCAATCATTTCCCCGCTGTAATAATCACCTGCATGATTTTGTATTCTCATAGAGAGGGTTTGAATGACCAAAGAAATGCAAACTTTAGCCTTAGTACCCCAAGGTAGCTTGGAAGCCTATATCCGGGCAGCCAACGCCTATCCGATGCTGACGGCAGAGGAAGAGCGGGAGCTGGCTGAACGGCTGCATTATCAGGGCGATCTGGATGCCGCTAAGCAGCTCATCCTGTCTCACCTGCGCTTTGTCGCTCATATTGCCCGCAACTATTCAGGCTATGGTCTGCCACAGGCGGATCTGATTCAGGAAGGCAATATCGGCCTGATGAAAGCCGTTCGCCGCTTCAACCCTGAAGTCGGCGTGCGTCTGGTTTCCTTTGCGGTGCATTGGATTAAGGCGGAAATCCACGAGTACGTACTGCGCAACTGGCGCATCGTGAAAGTGGCGACCACCAAAGCGCAGCGCAAGCTGTTCTTTAACCTGCGCAAAACCAAACAGCGTTTGGGCTGGTTCAACCAGGACGAAGTGGAACTGGTGGCCCGCGAGCTGGGCGTAACCAGCAAAGACGTGCGCGAGATGGAATCTCGCATGGCGGCGCAGGACATGACGTTCGATCCGACTCCGGACGACGAGGCCCGCGATGGCCAGTCGATGGCGCCGGTGCTGTACCTGCAGGACAAGAGCTCCGACTTCGCTGAAGGCATCGAGGAAGATAACTGGGAAAGCAACGCCGCAGACAAACTGGCCTATGCGCTGGAAGGTCTGGACGAGCGCAGCCAGCATATCATCCGCGCCCGTTGGCTCGACGACGACAACAAGTCGACGCTGCAGGAGCTGGCCGATCAGTACGGCGTTTCCGCCGAGCGCGTGCGCCAGCTGGAAAAGAACGCCATGAAGAAATTGAAAATGGCGATCGAAGCCTGAGTCGATGCGATATTCGAAAAAAAAGCCCGGCAAGCCGGGCTTTTTCATGCCTGAAATTCGGCGTTATGGCGCCACGGCGGTAAAGTCCGGCGCCGGGCAGTCGTAGCCGAATTTCGCCGCCCACGGGTAGCGAGTGCCGGTGTTGATGTAGCGTTGATAAAGCGCCCGGCCGGTCTTGGCGTCGCGCTTGATAACCCAGCTGGCGGCGTTACACAGCACGGCGGCATAGGCCTGGCTCTTCGGCGGCAGCAGATCGGCCGCCTGTTGCGCCAGCCCCACTGCCTGCCAGCGATAGTGCAGGAAACGGTTGTCCTGCGCCGGCAGCGCCGCCTTGGCGCGCGCCGCTTCTGCGCTGTCGATCCAGCTTTTGTGCTTCAGCTCGCGAGTATCGAACGCATCCCCCAGATAGGAATAGCCGGCGCCATAGATGGCGTAATCCGGCGTCATCTCATAGCCGGTAAACTCCAGCCCCTGGGCGCGCAGCAGGTTGGCCGCGCGATAGTAAGCTTGCGCGCGCGCCAGCGGCGCGGCGGACTTGTCCTTGGCGGCCTTCAGCTCATCGGCGTACTGCTGCGCCGCTTGCCGGTAGTTGGGGATATCGAAATAGGCCTGCGCTTCCGCGGCCCGCCCGGCGCGCATCAAGCGCCGCGCCAGCAGTTCGCGCAGCTGCACTTCCGGCGTGATCTGCTGGCCGCCGTAGTCGTCCGGGTTAACCGGCTTGAGCGGCGTCGTCGGCGCCGGAGCGTGCTTATCGACAAAGCCTTTCAACTCATCGACGGTCAGCACGCGCTCCGCCACATCGGCCACGTCGGCCCAGTAGAGCGCCTTGCCGCGATACAGCAGGTCCATCGCCTGCAGATAGTCGCCGCGGTTCAGCGCCAGGATGGCCTGCTCACCGGCCACCCGGCACTCGGGGACGATGGTTTCCGCGACAAAGTCGGCGTTACGCTGTTCGCCCCAGCTTTCGTCGGCGGGGAACGCGCTTGCCGCCTTGGCGTAGGCAGCGGTGGCGGCTTTCACGTCACCGTCGCGCAGCGCCATTTTGGCGCGCAGCCACCACGCCAGGCCACCGTCGCCGGCGTTTTTCAGCAGGCTCGCCGCCATCGGGTACTGCCCGGAACGGTAGGCCAATGCCGCCAGCCGATCGCTGCCGGCGAAGCCGCTTTTTACCGTGCCGTCCAGCAGCGTCAGGATCTGGCTGATGATCTGGGCAGAGCGGCCGTTGCCGTCGGTATCCGCCATTTGCAGGTTGCCGCTGCGGGCGAACAGCTCAATGGTCACCAACTGCTGGATCAACGGATCGCCGATCACCTGCTTCAGCGTTTCCAGATGGTCGGGATTGACCAGGTAGCTGGAGACGTACTGCAGCGACTGCCCGCCGCTCGGATCGCCCTGCGCCGCCTGCTGTGCGTACAGGTGGGCAGCGGGGGCGACGTCACCCAGCCACAGGTGGATGCGCGCCTGCTGCCCGAGGCTGCTCAGCGCCAGCTGGTCGGGATCGGCGGCGCCGCTTTTCACCCGATCGATCACCTGCTGGAACGCCGCCAGCGCCTGTTCAAGTTCAGCTTTAGGCGGATGCTCGGCGGCGGGGGCCGCTTCACCCGATTCATTCAACGGCGTACCGTGGTCAGCCATCAACACCCGCCCAAGCGAATACTGCGCCCGCAGCCCCCAGTCGCCCTGTTCGACGGCCGGGAGCTTCAGCACCTGCTGGAAATAGTCTGTGGCGCGAGGATCTTGGCTGGTGAAAGCGACGGCGCCCAGTTGATACAGGCGCGCGGCGTTGGACAACCCCTGCGTATTGACGGCGTCAGCCTCTTCCACCGTTTTGGCGGCGCGCATTTTGCCGATCGCCACCGTTTCCGGCGATTGCGGCATCGGTTTCGGCGGCATCGGCGGCGGCGGGCCTTGCCAGCGCGGCAGCTGCTTATCCGCCGGCACCAGTCGGCCGGCTTCGAAGGCGAAATTGCCCTCCGGCATATACAGCAGGGTGCCGTTGCGGTCGATCAGCAGCCGGTTAGGGAAATCCGGGCCGCAGGCATAGCCGCTCAGCGGCAGCGCCAGCGCGGCGCCGATCAGCATGGCCAGCGGAAGAAGGCGGCGGGTGTTCCGTGCCGCGCGCGAATCAAGGTGTGACAAGGGTGCCTCCTGGCGTCAGTTGTTGGCAGCGCAGCCAGCCCAGCGGCCGGGATTGCCCGGCGCGCAGCTGATCGCCGCTGATGCGAATAAAGCGTTGCCGCTGCGGTGCGGATTCCAGCCGGTAGTTGCCGACCGCGTCCGCCGCCAGGCAGTCGTCGGCGCGGATGGCCACCTCTTGCGGCAGCGGGGCGTCCACCGGCCCGTTGTTATGAATTATCAGATCATACAGCCCGTTTTGCTGTGGCTGAGGCCTAAATTTTACCTGCCAGTCGACGTTCAGCGGCTGCCGTTCGATCACCGCTCGCAGCGTGGCGAGCGACCAGGCGCGCCGATCGTCCGCCAGCGGCAAGCGGAACCAGATAATGCCGCGCAGCCGGGGCGGCGTTTGCTGCGCCAGCGTCTGCAGAAAATCGGCGATCTGCTGCGGCGCGACCGTCAGCTCGCGGCCGTTGCCCGCCACGCGCAGCGAGGACTCGCTCTCCACCTGCGCGCCCTGCGCATCAAACCCCAGCAGCGCCATGCCGTAGGCCGGCAGCGCGACGCGAAACGGCTTCGGTGTGACGGAGGCGTACTGCCGCACCCAGCGCAGCGCCAAGGAGCCGTCAAACAGCCCCTGCTGCGGCGAGAGCACCGCATGTACCTGCAGGACGGAGCTGTCGGCCTGTTGCAGTACGCCGGGCAGGTCGGGCGAGCGGATCCAGGCCGGCAGGGCGGTGATGCCGAGCTGCAAAGCGGCGGGCAGCCGTTGGCGCAGTTGCTGCAGAAAGCGTTGGTAGTCCGGCAGGCGGGCGGTGGCGGCGTCATGATCGATCTCGACGCCGGTGACGGGCAGCCCGGCCGCCTGCCAGCGCTGGGTGAGCGCCTGCAGGCGCTGGATAATGGCCTCTTGGTCCAGCTGCGGCAGCTGGCCGTCGAGGCGCGCCACCAGCCAGAGCGGGCGGCCGTCCTGCCGCAACAGGCTGAGATCGGCCGGGATCTCCCGCCAGCCCTCGCGCGGATGCACCTGCAGCGCCAGCACGCGCAGCCCACTGAACAGATCGCGGCTGTGTGCCAGCGCATCGGCGTGCTGCGGCGTCCAGACCCGCTGCCAGATATAAACCTGCTGATCCCAGCCTGAGGCCAGGCGCAGCGCCTGCTGGCGTCCGAGGAGCGCGACCGCCAGCCCAAGCACAATCAAGATTAGCGCCGCCAGCCGGCGTTTCATTTTTGCCAGAGATCGCCCTGCGGTGCGAAGCCGCAGGCGCGCATGAAGTTATCGACTTCCCCGCGTTCGCGCGGCGCCAGGCCGGCGGTCGACAGCTGCCAGTGGGCGATCTGCGGCAGCTGACGCTGCGCATCCTGCACCAGGTAAAGACCGACGCCGCGGCGGCGCGTCACTTCGCGTACCAGCAGGTCCTGCAGCTCGGCGCGGTCGTCCTGCAGTGCGATTTTCACCGCCCCCAGCAGCCGCTCGTTGAAGCGGGCGGCGAACAGCGCCTTGCCGTCGCTCAGCCAGCTCTGCCACTGTTCCGGCTGCTGGTGCGGCCAAATTTTACCGAGGTCGATAAGATCTTGCGGGGACAGCGCGGTCAGGCGCTCGATGGTCAGTTTCATGCAGAATTTCCGCGCAGCTAAATGATGCCGACAGTGTAATAGATCTTGTGCAGAGCGTTGTGTAAGTTTTTCTGTACGATTACTGTGCAATATGTTTTTTGCACGGGGCATTTTCCGAGTAAATAGTTAGTAAACGGATTGTTAACCAGCACAACGCACTACGCCTCAAGGTAAAGAGCGCAGATTTAATTCGAATTTTATCCTGTTTACACCGCTTGTTTCTGCCTGATGAAGTTGATTTGCAGAAGAAAATTCCTGTTTAATGGCATGAAAAATAAAGTCTTATTAGAAAATAATGCCGACAAAGCGCCTAAATCATTATTACTTATAACAAAAGCGGTCAATAACGATCCGGTGCAGGCAAACACAACAGGTACGTTCACAACGACAGATGGGGATTTGCGGATGAAATTAACAACAGGTAAGGCACTGCTGGCGGGTTGTATTGCGATGGCCATGAGCCAGGCGGCCATGGCGAAAGACATCAAGGTGGCGATCGTCGGGGCGATGTCCGGCCCGGTCGCGCAGTATGGCGACATGGAGTTTACCGGCGCGCGCCAGGCGATTGCCGACATCAACGCCAAGGGCGGCATCAAGGGCGACAAGCTGGTCGGCGTGGAATACGACGACGCCTGCGACCCGAAACAGGCGGTTGCGGTCGCCAATAAGGTGATCAACGACGGCATTCGCTACGTGATCGGCCACCTGTGCTCCTCGTCCACCCAGCCGGCGTCCGATATTTATGAAGACGAAGGCGTGATCATGATTACCCCGGCGGCCACCAACGCCGATCTGACCACCCGCGGCTACAAGATGATCATGCGCACCACCGGCCTGGACTCGGATCAGGGCCCGACCGCCGCCAAATACATCCTCAGCGACATCAAGCCGAAGCGCATCGCCGTGGTGCACGACAAGCAGCAATATGGCGAAGGCCTGGCGCGCTCGGTGCGCGACAGCCTGAAAAAACAGGGCACCGAAGTGGCGATGTTCGAAGGCATCACCGCCGGCGACAAAGACTTCTCCACCCTGGTGGCGCGCCTGAAGAAAGAGAATATCGACTTCGTGTATTTCGGCGGTTACTACCCGGAAATGGGCCAGATCCTGCGCCAGGCCAAGCAGGCCGGGTTGACCACCCGCTTCATGGGGCCGGAAGGCGTGGGCAACTCCTCGCTGTCCAACATCGCCGGGGCCGCTTCGGAAGGCATGCTGGTGACGCTGCCGAAGCGCTACGATCAGGTGCCTGCCAACCAGCCGATCGTCGATGCGTTGAAAGCCAAGAAGCTGGATCCGACCGGCCCGTTCGTCTGGACCACCTATGCCGCGCTGCAGTCGCTGACCACCGGCATGGAGCGCAGCGGCAGCCAGGAGCCGGCGGACATCGTCAAGGATCTGAAAACCGGCAAGCCGGTGGAGACCGTGATGGGGCCGCTGAGCTGGGATGACAAGGGCGATCTGAAAGGCTTCGAGTTCGGCGTGTTCGAGTGGCATGCCAACGGCACGTCCACACCGATCAAATAAGCCATAATGATTAGGGTGGGGCGCGGCTCGCTGCGCCCGGCGGGTCGGCTTGCCGGCCCCGCCTCCCTTTACCCGCCGGTTCTCCGCCGGCGGGTTTCGCAGCCAAGGGTTCAGAGTATGTCAGAGCAACTCCTCTATTTTCTGCAGCAGATGTTCAACGGCTTAACGTTGGGCAGCACCTATGCATTGATCGCCATCGGTTACACCATGGTTTACGGCATCATCGGCATGATCAACTTCGCCCACGGCGAGGTGTACATGATCGGCAGCTATGTCTCCTTTATCGTGATCGCCGCCCTGATGATGCTCGGCATCGACGTCGGCTGGTTGCTGATCGGTGCCGCGTTTCTGGTCTCGATCGTCATCGCCAGCGCCTACGGCTGGAGCATCGAGCGGGTGGCCTACAAGCCGGTGCGCAACTCCAAGCGCCTGATTGCGCTGATCTCGGCCATCGGCATGTCGATATTCCTGCAAAACTACGTCAGCCTGACGCAGGGCTCACGCGATCTGGCGCTGCCCAGCCTGGTGACCGGCCAGTGGGTGCTGGGGGAAAGCAACGGTTTCGCCGCCACCATCAGCACCATGCAGCTGACCATCTGGCTCGTGACCTTCCTGGCGATGCTGGCGCTGACGCTGTTTATCCGCTATTCGCGCATGGGCCGCGCCTGCCGCGCCTGTGCGGAAGACCTGAAGATGGCCAGCCTGCTGGGCATCAACACTGACCGGGTGATCTCGCTGACCTTCGTCATCGGGGCGGTGATGGCGGCGGTGGCCGGGGTGTTGCTCGGCCAGTTCTACGGCGTCATCAACCCTTACATCGGCTTTATGGCCGGCATGAAAGCCTTCACCGCCGCGGTTCTGGGCGGCATCGGCAGCATTCCCGGCGCGATGATCGGCGGCCTGGTGCTGGGCGTGGCGGAAGCGCTGACCTCCGCCTACCTGAGCACCGAATACAAAGACGTGGTGTCGTTCGCGTTGCTGATCGTGGTGCTGCTGATCATGCCGACCGGCATCCTCGGGCGTCCGGAGGTTGAGAAAGTATGAAACTCAATCTGCTCAATGCGCTGATCGCCACGGCGGTGCTGTTCGTGATGGCGTCGTTCCTGATGGGCATGCAGCTTAGCCTGGACGGCACCAAGCTGGTGGTGCACGGCGCGGCGGAAGTGCGCTGGATGTGGATCGGCATCGGCTGCGTCATCGTCTTTTTCTTCCAGCTGTTGCGCCCGCTGCTGCAGCAGGGATTGAAAAAAGTCTCCGGCCCGGCGTTCGTGCTGCCGAGCTTCGACGGCACCACGCCGCGGCAAAAGCTGCTGGCGGCTCTGCTCATCGTCGCGGCGGTCGCCTGGCCGTTCCTGGTATCGCGCGGCACGGTGGATATCGCCACCCTGACGCTGATCTACGTGATGCTGGGCCTCGGCCTCAACGTGGTGGTGGGCTTGTCCGGCTTGCTGGTGCTCGGCTACGGCGGTTTCTACGCCATCGGCGCTTACACCTACGCGCTGCTGAATCACTATTACGGCCTCGGCTTCTGGGAGAGCCTGCCGCTGGCGGGCATCGTCACCGCCGCCTTCGGCTTCCTGCTCGGTTTCCCGGTGCTGCGGCTGCGCGGCGACTATCTGGCGATCGTGACGCTCGGCTTCGGTGAGATCGTGCGCATCCTGCTACTGAACAATACCGAGATCACCGGCGGGCCGAACGGCATCAGCCAGATCCCGAAACCGACCTTTTTCGGCCTGGAGTTCAACCGCAGCGTGCGCGACGGCGGTTGGGATACCTTCCATAACTTCTTCGGCCTGAAATACGATCCGAGCGATCGCATCATATTCCTGTATCTGGTGGCGCTGCTGCTGGTGGTGCTGACGCTGTTCGTCATCAACCGCCTGCTGCGCATGCCGCTGGGGCGCGCCTGGGAAGCGCTGCGCGAAGACGAGATCGCCTGCCGCTCGCTGGGCCTCAGCCCGACGCGCATCAAGCTGACCGCCTTTACCATCAGCGCCGCTTTCGCCGGGTTTGCCGGCACGCTGTTCGCCGCGCGCCAGGGCTTCGTCAGCCCGGAATCTTTCACCTTCGTCGAATCGGCCTTCGTGTTGGCGATCGTCGTACTGGGGGGCATGGGCTCGCAGTTCGCGGTCATTCTGGCGGCGATCCTGCTGGTAGTGTCGCGCGAACTGATGCGCGATCTGAATGAATACAGCATGTTGCTGCTGGGTGCGCTGATGGTGTTGATGATGATTTGGCGGCCGCAGGGGCTGCTGCCGATGAAACGGCCGCAGCTGAAGCTGCAGGCGGCGGACATTCAGGCGGGCAAGGGGGAGCAGGCATGAGCGTTCAACCTTTACTGCAGGTGGAAGGCCTGTCGATGCGTTTCGGCGGGCTGCTGGCGGTCAACAACGTGGCGTTGACGCTGAACGAAGGCGAAATCGTGTCGCTGATCGGCCCCAACGGCGCCGGTAAGACCACGGTGTTCAACTGCCTGACCGGTTTTTACCGCCCGACCGGCGGCACCATCAAATTGCGCGATCGCCACCTGGAAGGGCTGGCGGGGCAGGCCATCGCCCGCATGGGCGTGGTGCGCACTTTCCAGCACGTGCGGCTGTTCCGTGAAATGACGGTGATCGAGAACCTGCTGGTGGCGCAGCATCAGCACCTGAAAAGCGGCGTGTTTGCCGGGCTGTTGAAAACCCCGGCCTTCCGCCGCGCCGAAGCCGAGGCGCTGACGCACGCGGCGGAGTGGCTGGAGCGCGTCGGCCTGCTGGAGATGGCCAACCGTTCGGCGGGCAACCTGGCCTATGGGCAGCAGCGGCGGCTGGAGATCGCCCGCTGCATGGTGACCCGGCCGGAGCTGCTGATGCTGGACGAACCGGCCGCCGGCCTCAACCCGAAAGAGACCGACGAGCTGGACCACCTGATCGTCGAGCTGCGCGATCGGCATAAGGTATCGGTGCTGCTGATCGAGCACGACATGAAGCTGGTGATGGGCATCTCCGACCGCATTTACGTGGTGAATCAGGGCACGCCGCTGGCGCAGGGCACACCGGCGGAGATCCGCAACAACCCGGACGTGATCCGGGCTTATTTGGGCGAAGAATAATATGTTGTCATTCAATCAGGTATCCGCCCACTACGGCAAAATTCAGGCGCTGCATCAGGTCAGTTTAACGATAAGCCAGGGTGAAATCGTGACGTTAATCGGCGCCAACGGCGCCGGTAAAACCACGCTGCTCGGGACTCTGTGCGGCGAGCCGCGCGCCAGCGAAGGCAGCATCGTCTTTCAGGATCAGGACATCACCCAGTGGCAAACCTCGCGCATCATGCGCGAAGCGGTGGCGATCGTGCCGGAAGGGCGGCGCGTCTTCTCGCGCATGACGGTGGAAGAAAACCTGGCGATGGGCGGCTTCTTCGCCGATCGCCGGCAGTATCAACAGCGCATCGAACGGGTGTTCACTCTGTTCCCACGCCTGCTGGAGCGCCGAAACCAGCGTGCCGGCACCATGTCCGGCGGCGAACAGCAGATGTTGGCCATCGGCCGCGCGCTGATGAGCCAGCCGAAGCTGCTGCTGCTCGACGAGCCCTCGCTCGGGCTGGCACCGATCATCATCCAGCAGATCTTCGACATCATTCAGCAGCTGCGGGAAGAGGGCATGACCATCTTCCTGGTGGAGCAAAACGCCAATCAGGCGCTGAAATTGGCGGACCGCGGTTATGTGCTGGAAAACGGCCGCGTGGTGTTGGAAGATACGGGGGCTGCATTGTTAGCCAACGAAGCAGTGAGGTCGGCGTATCTGGGCGGTTAATCCGCCCCCCTACGAATTAAAATAATCAGGTACGAGAAGAAGAAATGAAGACAGAAGGGTTACTCGCGCAGCGCATCGTTAACGTAAAAAGTTCGGCCATCCGTGAATTGCTTAAACACAGCAAGATGGAACACGTCATTTCGCTGGCGGGCGGCATCCCCTCTGATGCGCTGTTCGATTTCGAAGGATTGAGCATCGCCACCCAGCAGGCGATCACCGAACAGCCGAAAAGCGCGTTCCAGTATGGCCTGACCGAGGGCAGCCCGCTGCTGCGTGAGCGCATTTGCGCGCTGTGCGCCGAGCGCGGCGTCACCGCGCGCGCGGAAGAGGTGATGGTCACCGCCGGCTCGCAGCAGGCATTGGATTTGGTGATGCGCGCCATCGTCAACCCCGGCGACGTGTTCGTGGTGGAGCGCCCGACCTACCTGGCGGCGCTGCAAACGCTGGAGCTGGCGGAGGCCAACATCATGTCGGTCTCGTCCGACAGCGACGGCATGGTGGTGGAAGAGCTGGCCGAGCTGCTGAAAACCCAGCGCATCAAGGGCGTGTACGTGGTGCCGAACTTCGGCAACCCCAGCGGCATCACCCTGAGCGCCGCGCGCCGCGAACTGCTGGTGAAACTGGCCGCCGAACATAACTTCCTGATCATCGAAGACGATCCGTACGGCGAGTTGCGTTTCACCGAAGAGCGCCACCCGACGCTGCATCAGGTGTCGCAGCGGGTGCTGGGCAACACCGACCACATCATTTATACCTCGACCTTCTCCAAGATCCTGGCGCCGGGTCTGCGGTTGGGCTGGGCGATCCTGCCGCCGTTCCTGCTGCATAAAGTGGCGATCATCAAGCAGGCGGCGGATCTGCACGCCAGCGCGCTGTCGCAGAGCATAGTCGAATGCTACCTCGGCCTGGATCGCCTGCCGGCGCAGATCGACAAGATCCGCGCCGCCTACAAGCAAAAGGGCGAGATCCTGGCCGGTTTGGTGGAGCAGGAGCTGGGCGACTACATCACCTTCGATAAGCCGAAGGGTGGCATGTTCCTGTGGGCGCGTTTCCGCCAGCCGTTCAACGCCACCGAATGGCTGAATACCACGCTGCAGCAGGGCGTGGTGTTCGTGCCGGGGGAATACTTCTTCTCCGACAATCCGGATCGTTCGACCTTCCGCCTGTCGTTCGCCACCGCCACCGAGCAACAAATGCAGGAAGCGGTGGCGCGCCTGCGCCGTTCGCTGTAATCCCCGCGGCGGCGGAGCGCATGCCCGCCGCCGACATCAAACTGCCATCTTCACTTCACTCTCCTGTCACATGGCTGTCACTTTTTAGTTATTTTTCTGTCATCCGCGCATGGCATGTTAGCTTCCGAACAAAAAACTGATTCTTTTCGCTCACGCGCTTTTACACCAGCTTTTTTCAGGAGTTAGGCATGCTCACCTACGCTATTCGCAAAACCACGCTGTGCGTCGCATTGACCCTGGCGGTCAGCACTCAGGCGCTGGCGGCGACCGAGATCCCGTTCTGGCATTCGATGGAAGGCGAACTGGGTAAGGAAGTGGACTCCCTGGCGGATCGCTTCAACCAGTCGCACAGCGACGTCAAGATTGTGCCGGTTTACAAAGGCAACTACGAACAGAGCCTGGCGGCGGGCATCGCCGCTTACCGCTCCGGCAAGGCGCCGGCGATCCTGCAGGTTTACGAGGTGGGCACCGCCACCATGATGGCCAGCAAGGCCATCAAACCGGTCTATGAAGTGTTTAAAGAGGCCGGCATCAACTTCGACGAGTCGGTGTTCGTGCCGACGGTAGCCGGCTATTACACCGACAACAAGAGCGGCCATCTGCTATCGCAGCCGTTCAACAGCTCCACGCCGGTGCTGTACTACAATAAAGACGCCTTCAAGAAGGCCGGCCTGAACCCGGATCAGCCGCCGAAAACCTGGCAAGAGCTGGCGGCGGATACCGCCAAACTGCGTGAGGCCGGCATGAAGTGCGGCTACGCCAGCGGCTGGCAGGGCTGGATCCAGCTGGAGAACTTCAGCGCCTGGCACGGCGTGCCGTTCGCCAGCGAAAACAACGGTTTCGGCGGCACCAACGCCAAGCTGGAGTTCAACAAGCCGCTGCAGGTCAAGCATATCGCGCTGCTTGAAGCGATGAACAAGAAGGGCGATTTCACCTACTTCGGCCGCAAAGACGAATCCACCGAGAAGTTTTATAACGGCGACTGCGCCATCACCACCGCGTCATCCGGTTCGCTGGCGGACATCAAGCACTACGCCAAATTCAACTACGGTGTCGGCATGATGCCGTACGACGCCGACGCGAAAAACGCGCCGCAGAACGCCATCATCGGCGGGGCCAGCCTGTGGGTGATGAACGGCAAAGACGCCGCCACCTACAAGGGCGTGGCCGAGTTCCTGCAGTACCTGGCGCAGCCGGAAATCGCCGCCGAATGGCACCAGAAGACCGGCTATCTGCCGATCACCACCGCGGCTTACGATCTGACCAAGCAGCAGGGCTTCTACGACAAGAACCCGGGGGCCGACGTCGCCACTCGCCAGATGCTGAACAAGCCGCCGTTGCCGTTCACCAAGGGCCTGCGCCTCGGCAACATGCCGCAGATCCGCAGCGTGGTGGATGAGGAACTGGAAGGCGTGTGGACCGGCAAGAAAACGCCTCAGCAGGCGTTGGACGCCGCCGTGCAGCGCGGTGACGTGCTGCTGCGCCGTTTCGAAGCATCGACCAAGTAACCCTGCGTCGCGGGCCCGGCAGACCGGGCTCGCGTCTTCACGCCGATCCTTCCGTACCCGATTAATGGTTTAACTGCTATGTCATCTTCCCGTCCCGGTTTCGGCTGCAGCTGGTTGCCCTATGCGTTGGTGCTGCCGCAGCTGCTGATTACCGCCGTCTTCTTTTTATGGCCCGCCGGTGAGGCGCTGTGGTATTCGGTGCAGAGTCTCGATCCGTTCGGCCTGTCCAGCCAGTTTGTCGGGCTGGATAACTTTAAGCAGCTGTTTCAGGATCCTTACTACCTCGACTCGTTCTACACCACGCTGATCTTCAGCTTCCTGGTGGCGGGCATCGGGCTGGCGGTTTCGCTGTTCTTCGCCGCGCTGGTGGACTACGTGCTGCGCGGCAGCCGCCTCTATCGCACGCTGATGATCCTGCCCTATGCGGTGGCACCGGCGGTGGCGGCGGTGCTGTGGATCTTTCTGTTCAACCCCGGCCTGGGGTTGATCACCCATTTCCTCAACGGGCTGGGCTATAACTGGAACCATGCGCAAAACAGCGGCCAGGCGATGTTCCTGGTGGTGCTGGCCTCGGTATGGCAGCAGATAAGCTATAACTTCCTGTTTTTCCTCGCGGCGCTGCAGTCGATCCCGCGCTCGCTGGTGGAGGCGGCGGCCATCGACGGCGCCGGCCCGGTGCGGCGTTTCTTCCATCTGGTGCTGCCGCTGATCGCGCCGGTGAGCTTCTTCCTGCTGGTGGTCAATCTGGTGTACGCCTTCTTCGATACCTTCCCGGTGATCGACGCCGCCACCGGCGGCGGGCCTGTGCAGTCCACCACCACGTTGATCTACAAGATCTACCGCGAGGGCTTCGCCGGATTGGATCTCTCCAGCTCTGCCGCGCAGTCGGTGATCCTGATGCTGCTGGTGATCGGCCTGACGGTGATCCAGTTCCGCTTTGTTGAACGTAAGGTGCGCTATCAATGATTGAGAATCGACGCGGGCTGGATATCTTCAGCCATGTGATGCTGATTATCGGCGTGCTGGTGGTGCTGTTCCCGCTGTACGTGGCCTTTGTCGCCGCCACGTTGGACGACAAGCAGGTGTTTCAGGTGCCGATGACGCTGGTGCCCGGCGGCCACCTGTGGGAGAACATCCGCAATATCTGGCAGGGCGGCGTGGGCAACCTCAAGGTGCCGTTCTCGCTGCTGCTGCTCAACAGCGTGATCATGGCGCTGGCGATCACCTTCGGCAAAATTGCGGTGTCGGTGCTGTCGGCTTACGCCATCGTGTACTTCCGCTTTCCGCTGCGCAGCCTGTTCTTCTGGCTGATTTTCCTCACCCTGATGCTGCCGGTGGAGGTGCGTATTTTCCCGACGGTGGAGGTGATCTCCAACCTCAACCTGCTGGACAGCTACACCGGCCTGACGCTGCCGCTGATGGCCTCGGCCACCGCGACCTTCCTGCTGCGTCAGTTCTTCATGACGCTGCCGGATGAGCTGCTGGAGGCGGCGCGCATCGACGGCGCCGGGCCGATGCGTTTCTTTTGGGACATCGTGCTGCCGCTGTCGAAAACCAATCTGGCGGCGCTGTTCGTCATCACCTTTATCTACGGCTGGAACCAATACCTGTGGCCGATCCTGATCACCAGCGACGCCTCGATGGGCACCGCGGTGGCGGGCATCAAGAGCATGATCTCCACTTCCGGCGCGCCGACCCAGTGGAACCAGGTGATGGCGGCGATGATTCTGACTTTATTGCCACCGCTGGCGGTGGTGCTTCTGATGCAGCGCTGGTTTGTGCGCGGTCTGGTTGATAGCGAGAAATAACGACGATGGCAGGATTAAAACTACAGGCGGTCACCAAGTCTTACGACGGTAAAACGCCGGTGATCAAACAGATCGACCTCGATGTGGCGGACGGCGAATTCATCGTGATGGTCGGCCCGTCCGGCTGCGGCAAATCCACGCTGCTGCGGATGGTGGCCGGGCTGGAACGCACCACCAGCGGCGATATCTATATCGATACCCGGCGCGTGACCGATCTGGAGCCCAAGGATCGCGGCATCGCGATGGTGTTCCAGAACTACGCGCTCTATCCGCACATGAGCGTGTACGACAACATGGCCTACGGCCTCAAGATCCGCGGTTTCGGCAAGGATCATATCCGCCAGCGGGTGGAGGAGGCGGCGCGCATCCTGGAGCTGGAGCCGCTGCTCAAACGCAAACCGCGCGAGCTTTCCGGCGGCCAGCGCCAGCGCGTGGCGATGGGGCGCGCCATCGTGCGCGAACCGGCGGTATTCCTGTTCGATGAGCCGCTGTCCAACCTGGACGCCAAGCTGCGGGTGCAGATGCGCCTGGAGTTGCAACAGCTGCACCGCCGTCTGAAAACCACCAGCCTGTACGTGACGCACGATCAGGTGGAGGCGATGACGCTGGCGCAGCGGGTCATCGTAATGAACAAGGGCGTGGCGGAGCAGATCGGCACCCCGAGCGAGGTGTATCAGCGGCCGGCTTCGCTGTTCGTCGCCGGCTTTATCGGATCGCCGGCGATGAACCTGCTGCCCGGCATCCTCAGCGCCGACGGCGGCCAGCTGCTGCTGGCGGACGGCATGGCGCTGCCGTTGCCGGCGGCCAAACCGCAGTGGGCGGGGCGGCAGTTGACGTTGGGCATTCGGCCGGAGCATATTCAACTGGTGGCGCAAGGCCAGGGCGTGCCGCTGCAGCTGCAGACGCTGGAACTGCTGGGGGCCGACAATCTGGCGCACGGCCAGTGGGGCGGCCACGGGGTGATCGCGCGGCTGTCGCACGAAACCTTGCCGGCGGCGGGCAGTACGCTATATTTGCAGCTGCCTGCTCAGGCGCTGCACTTCTTTGACACCGACAGCGGATTACGGATGGATTGATGACTAGACCCTGGCCTTACCCTCATATCGTCGCCCACCGCGGCGGCGGTTCTCTGGCGCCGGAAAACACCCTGGCGGCGATCGACGTCGGCTCGCGCCACGGCCACAAGATGATCGAGTTCGATGCCAAGCTGGCGCAGGACGGGCAAATTTTCCTGCTGCACGACGACACGCTGGATCGCACCAGCAACGGTTGGGGCGTGGCGGGCGAGCTGCCGTGGGACAAACTGGTGCAGCTGGACGCCGGCAACTGGTACAGCTCGGCCTTCAAGGGCGAGCGGCTGCCGCTGCTGTCGGAGGTGGCGGAACGCTGCCAGGAACACGGCCTGATGGCCAATATCGAGATCAAGCCGACCACCGGCAGCGACGATGAAACCGGCCGGGTGGTGGCGCTGGCGGCGCGGCTGCTGTGGCAAGGGCAGACCGATCCGCTGCTTTCCTCCTTCTCGGTAGAAGCGCTGGCGGCGGCGCAGCGCACCGTGCCGGATTTGCCGCGCGGCCTGCTGCTGGAGGACTGGGACGACAACTGGCGCGAGCTGACCGAACGCCTGGATTGCGTCTCGCTGCATATCGATCACAAAGCGCTGACCGCCGAGCGGGTAAAAGCGTTGAAAGACGCCGGGCTGCGCATTCTGGTGTATACCGTCAACCAGCCGGATCGCGCGCGCCTGCTGCTCGACTGGGGCGTTGACTGCATTTGCACCGACCGGATAGATTTAATCGGCCCGGATTTTTAATCCGGCGCCGATGAATCCCGCGACGACAAGCCTTGCCGCCGCACCACCGGAAGGAATGCGATGCCTGGCTTTAGGATGTCACTGTGGCACCAGATCGTGCTGTCTTTACCGCTGTTTGTGCTGATCGCGTTGGGTTATGGGCTGATTCGCTGGGGGAAATGGCCTGCCGGCATCACCGATGGCCTGACGCGCTTCGTGTTTTCCCTCGCCTTGCCCGCCATGCTGTTTCGCATGATGTGCGACTTCTCGCAGCGCCCGGCGGTCGACGCCCGGCTGCTGATCGCGTTTTTCGGCAGTTGCCTGATCGTGTTCGTGCTCGGCCGCCTCGTCGCCCGGCATCTCTTCCGGCTGGATGGCGTCGCCGGATCGGTGTTTGCGCTGGGCGGCATTTTCTCCAATAACGTGATGCTCGGCTTGCCGATCGCCGGCGTGATGCTGGGGGAGGCGGCGATCCCGTCGGTGGCGCTGGTGCTGGTGTTCAACGGCCTGATCCTGTGGACGCTGGTGACGGTGTCGATCGAATGGGCGCGCAACGGCTCGCCGACGCTGAGCGGTTTCGTTAAAACCGCGCGCAGCGTGCTGACCAATCCGCTGATCGTCGGCATTCTGTCCGGCACCCTGTTCAGCCTGATCGGCCTGCCGCTGCCGGCCTTCGTCGATCGGCCGATCAGCATGCTCGGCCAGGTGGCGGCGCCGCTGTCGCTGGTGGTGCTCGGCATGGGGCTGGCGGAGTACCGCATCGGCGAAGGCTGGCGGCTGAGCAGCGCCATCTGCGTGCTGAAACTGCTGGTGCAGCCATTAGTGATTTGGCTGCTGGCCTGGATGATGGATCTGCCGCCGATGGAAACCCGCGTTGTGGTGCTGCTGGGCTCGATGGCGGTGGGGGTGAACGTCTACCTGATGTCGCGCCAGTTCAATACGCTCACCGGCCCGGCCGCCACCAGCCTGGTGATGTCCACCGTGCTGGCGGCGATCACTACGCCGCTGATCCTCACCGTTATGGGCGTGCGGGCGTAGCCGGCATCGGCGCCTGCGGCACCGCCGGCGCGGTGCGATTGAACGGATCGCGCGGCTGGTTGCCGTTGGGCAGCAGCTGCCCGCCGTTCGGCGTGGTTTGCAACAGCTGCTGCCGTTGATTGTCGAACTGCCGTTGCTGCTGCAGGCGGCGTTGATCCATCTGCCGATTGTTCAACAGGCGCTGTTGCTGAGCCTGTTGGCTGTTTTGGTTGAGCAACTGCTGCTGTGAGCGCAGGTCGGTTACGCCGTTGGCCGCCGCAGCCAGGCCGGGCAGCCACAGCAGAACAAACAGGATGTGAGAAGTTTTCATGATGGTTACCTCGCCTTTTTATTAAGCCTAACCCAACGGTGAAATTTTGCCGGTAGTTTGTCTTTTGTTCAGATGTAAACCGCCTTTTCGCCAACGCGGCGCGCATCTTCCGTTACAATCGCCCTTTCGGTCTTTTTAGGGTGAACCCATCGTGCTGCTTTTGGTTATAACCACCATCCTGTGGGCGTTTTCTTTCAGCCTGATTGGCGAGTACCTGGCGGGCCAGGTCGACAGCGGGTTCTCGGCGCTGGTGCGCATCGGGCTGGCGGCGTTGGTGTTCCTGCCGTTTCTGCGCTGGCGCAATATCAAGCCCAGGGTGATCCTGCTGTATATGCTTGTGGGCGCTTTCCAACTGGGCATCATGTACCTGTTCAGCTTCCGCGCCTATCTCTACCTGACGGTGCCCGAATTCCTGCTGTTCACCGTGCTGACGCCGCTGTACATCACCTTGATCTACGATTTGCTGAGCGGCCGACGCCTGCGTTGGGGCTACGTATTCAGCGCGCTGCTGGCGGTGCTGGGCGCGGCGATCATCCGCTATCACCAGCTGAGCGAACACTTTTGGTGGGGGCTGCTGTTGGTGCAGGCGGCGAATATCAGCTTCGCCATCGGCATGGTCGGCTATAAGCGCCTGATGGAGGTGCACCCCTTGCCGCAGCACACCGCATTTTCCTGGTTCTACCTGGGGGCGGCGGTGGTGGCGGTGGTGGCCTGGTTCCTGTGGGGCAATCCGCAGCAGCTGCCGACCACCAATCTGCAGTGGGGCGTGTTGATCTGGCTGGGCGTGGTGGCATCGGGGCTGGGCTACTTTATGTGGAACTATGGTGCGACGCAGGTGGATGCCGGCACGCTCGGCATCATGAACAACATGCATGTGCCGGCCGGTTTGTTGGTCAACCTGGCCATCTGGCAACAGCAGCCGCATTGGCCGAGCTTTATCATTGGCGGGGCGGTGATCGTCGCTTCGCTGTGGGTGCACCGGCGCTGGGTGGCGCCGAAACGGCTCGGCTAAGCGGGCGGGCCACCCGGCACGTTTATACGTCGGCCGTCAACGCTTTGGCGCCGGCGGCGCCAGGGCGTGCCGCGTCGCGCACAAACGGCAGATGATCGCAGGCGTGCTGGCGGGCCGAGCGGATAAAGGCTTCGGTCACCGCCTGGCGCTGTTCGCCGTCGCGCACGGCGGCATACAGGCGGCTCCACAGGCCGTCACCCAGGGTTTTGGTCACTATCAGCCCCTGTTGTTCGAAACTTTCCACCACCCAGTGCGGCAGCGCCGCAATCCCCATCCGCGCCGATACCATCTGGATCAGCAGCAGCGTGTTATCGACGTTCTTCAACGCCGGGCTAACGCCCGCCGGCTGCAGAAAATGCCGCCAGATATCCAGCCGCTGGCGCTGCACCGGGTAAATCAACAGCGTTTCGTCACTCAAGTCTTCCGGCTCGATGTGCGGCTTGCCGGCCAGCGGATGATCCGGCGCCAGCACCAGGCGTACCTCGAAATCGAACATCGGTGAATAGTGCAGGCCGCTGCGCGGCAGAATATCCGACGTCATGACCAGATCCAGCTCGCCCTGTTGCAAGGCCGGCTGCGGATCGAAAGTCACGCCGGAAGTAAAGTCCATCACCACCTGCGGGAAACGCCGGCGGAAGTTGTCCAGCGCCGGCGTCAGCCACTGAATGCAGCTGTGGCATTCGATGGCGATGCGCAGCGTGGTCTGGTGCGGTTCGTGGCAGGCCTGCAGCGCCTGTTGGATCTGCGGCAGCACCTGTTCTGCCAGCTGCAGCAGGATCTCGCCCTGGGCGGTGAAGCGCAGCGGCTGGCTCTTGCGCACGAACAGCTTGAAGCCCAGACGTTGCTCAAGATCGCTGAACTGGTGCGACAGGGCAGACTGCGTCTGATGAAGTTGGGCCGCCGCCCCCGCCAACGAACCGCTGTTGCGCAGGGCCTGCAGCGTCCGTAAATGTTTCAGTTCGATCATGAGAGTCCTTCACATTGACAGTGAATAAATTGCGCTTGTGGTTAATACAGTACCTGCTGATTATGGATGTGTAAACATCTGGACGGCTAAATGGGGAATATGACGATGGCAATTTTGAATCACACACTGGGTTTTCCTCGCGTTGGGCTACGACGTGAGCTGAAAAAAGCTCAGGAAAGCTACTGGGCCGGCAACTCAACGCAGGAAGAGCTGTTGGCGGTTGGCCGCGAGCTGCGCGCTCGTCATTGGCAACAGCAACAGCAGGCCGGGGTGGATTTGGTGCCGGTCGGCGATTTCGCCTGGTACGATCATGTGTTGACCACCAGCCTGCTGCTGGGCAACGTGCCGGCGCGCCATCAGAATGCGGATGGCACGATCGATCTGGACACGCTGTTTCGCATCGGCCGTGGCCGCGCACCGACCGGCGAGCCGGCGGCCGCGGCGGAAATGACCAAATGGTTCAACACCAACTATCACTACATGGTGCCCGAATTCCAGCAAGGCCAGCAGTTCAAGCTGGGCTGGACTCAGTTGCTGGACGAAGTGGACGAAGCGCTGGCGCTCGGCCATCGCATCAAGCCGGTGCTGCTGGGCCCGGTGACCTATCTGTGGCTGGGTAAGGTGAAGGGCGAGCCGTTCGACCGCCTGTCGCTGCTGAAAGACATCCTGCCGGTTTACCAACAGGTGCTGGCCGAGCTGGCGAAACGCGGCGTCGAGTGGGTGCAAATTGATGAGCCTGCGCTGGTGCTGGAACTGCCGCAAGCCTGGCTGGATGCGTTCAAACCGGCTTACGACGCGCTGCAGGGGCAGGTGAAGCTGCTGCTGACCACGTATTTCGACAGCGTCGGCCACAACCTCGATACCGTCCGCACGCTGCCGGTGCAGGGGCTGCATGTCGATCTGGTCGCCGGCCATGACGATATCGCCGCGCTGAGCGCCGCATTGCCGCAAGACTGGCTGCTGTCGCTGGGGGTAATCAACGGCCGCAACGTCTGGCGCGCCGATCTGAGCCGCTGGTTCGAACGTCTGCAGCCGCTGGTGGGCAGCCGTCCGCTGTGGATCGGCAGCTCCTGTTCACTGCTGCACAGCCCGATCGATCTGAGCGTGGAAAGCCGTCTGGACGAAGAAGTGAAAAGCTGGTTCGCCTTCGCCCTGCAAAAATGCGCCGAGCTGGCGCTGTTGAGCTCGGCGCTGAACGCGCCTGACGCGACGAAACGGGCCGAACTGGACGCCTACAGCGCGCCGATCCGCGCCCGCCGTCAGTCGAGCCGCGTGCACAACCCACAGGTTGAGCGCCGCCTGGCGGCGATCACCGCGCAGGACAGCGAACGCCACAGCGCTTACGCCGAACGCGCCAGGGCGCAGCGCGAACGTTTCAACCTGCCGGCCTGGCCGACCACCACCATCGGTTCGTTCCCGCAGACCACCGAGATCCGCGGCCTGCGTCTGGACTTCAAACAGGGCCGTTTGGACGGCAACAACTACCGCACCAGCATCGGTGAGCACATCAAACAGGCGATCGTCGAGCAGGAGCGCCTTGGGCTGGACGTGCTGGTGCACGGTGAAGCCGAGCGCAACGACATGGTGGAGTATTTCGGTGAGAACCTGGACGGCTTCGTGTTTACCCAGAATGGCTGGGTGCAGAGCTACGGCTCCCGCTGCGTGAAGCCGCCGGTGATCATCGGTGACGTCAGCCGCCCGGAAGCCATCACCGTCGAATGGGCCAAATTCGCCCAGTCGCTGACCGACAAGCCGGTGAAAGGCATGTTGACCGGGCCGGTGACCATCCTGTGCTGGTCGTTCCCGCGTGAAGACGTGACCCGCGAAGTGATTGCCAAGCAGATTGCGCTGGCGCTGCGCGATGAGGTGGAAGATCTGGAAAAAGCCGGTATCGGCATCATCCAGATCGACGAACCCGCGCTGCGCGAAGGGCTGCCGCTGCGCCAATCCGACTGGGCGGCGTATCTGAACTGGGCGGTGGACGCCTTCAAGCTGAACGCCGCCGTGGCGCGGGACGACACCCAGATCCACACCCACATGTGTTACTGCGAGTTCAACGACATCATGGACTCCATCGCCGCGCTGGACGCCGACGTGATCACCATCGAGACCTCGCGTTCCGATATGGATCTGCTGGAAGCCTTCAAAGAGTTCGAATACCCGAACGAAATCGGGCCGGGCGTCTACGATATCCACTCGCCGAACGTGCCGAGCGTGGAATGGATTGAAGCGCTGCTGCGTAAAGCGGCGCAGAACATCCCGGCGGAACGCCTGTGGGTTAACCCGGATTGCGGCCTGAAAACCCGCGGCTGGCCGGAAACCCGGCAGTCGCTGGCCAACATGGTCTTGGCGGCACAGCGCCTGCGCGAGCAAGCGTGATGTCGTGCGGCGGATAAGCCGCCGCTTATAGATTTACTGGTGTGATGATTGGGCGCTTCGGCGCCCTTTTTTATGCGGGGGAAATTATTTGACGCCGTGCTGGGCAAACCACGCCAGCATGCGCTGCCAGCCGTCCTCCGCCGCTTCGGCGTTGTAGCTGGAACGATAATCGGCGTTGAATGCATGCCCGACCTCGGGATACACCACGATTTCGGCCTCGGCGTTGGCGGCGCGGATCGCCTGACGCATGGTTTCAACCGTCTCCAGCGGGATACCGCTGTCCTGCCCGCCATACAGCCCCAGCACCGGGGCCGACAGGTGGGTGGCGACATCGACCGGATGCTTCGGCGAGTTCAGCGTTTTCTCGCCGACCAGTTTGCCGTACCAGGCGACCGCCGCCTTCAACTGCGGGTTATGCGCCGCGTACAGCCAGGTGATGCGGCCGCCCCAGCAAAAACCGGTGATCGCCAGCTTGCCGGCGTCGCCGCCGTGGCGAATAGCCCAGTGCGCGGCGTGATCCAGATCCGACAGCACCTGACGATCCGGCACCTTGGTGACCAACTGCTGGAACAGCTCGCCGATATCGGCGTAGTCGTTGGCGTCGCCCTGGCGGAAATAGAGCTCGGGCGCGATCGCCAGATAGCCCTGCTTGGCCAGGCGGCGGCACAGATCCTGAATATGTTCATGGACGCCGAAGATTTCTTGCACCACCAGCACGATGGGGAAAGGGCCGCTCTGGTCGGCGGGTTTGGCGACGTAGGCCGGCAGCGCATCGCCTTGGGAAGGGATGGTCGTTTGCCCGGCGTGAATGCCCTGTTCGTCGGTGATAATCGCGGAGGCGGCCAATGGCGCGGCGGCCGGGGCGAATCCCCCCTGAGCCTGTTCTAATGTCATCACATGTTCGGTTTTCATTGCGGTCTCCGTGCAATAGAAAAAAGCGCTGAGATTAACTATAGGAAAGATTACCCATTATTGGCGCTGCGTGGCGCACTTTCGGACAAGTCGATAAAAAACGGCTAATTATCTGGCTTTGCGGCATTTTTAAGCGCTTTTTATCATGTTATTACGCGTTTTGCCCCGCGTAAGTGCCATAAGGTGCGTTAGAGGGCTTTTTTGTCCCTAAGCAACCGATAAGTTGGGGTTATTTCGGATTGATGAGCTAAATAGTTTCAGCCGGCAACCAACGGGCGAGGAGCAGCCGAGTTTGTCGGCTAGACTGAGGTTTAGCGGCGCGTTCCGGATGCGTCATAGTTCTTTTTTTGTGATAAAAATCACAAAAAATATGTAGCATGTAATTTGTTTCTCTTTTCATAGTGATTTTCGTCACGTAATTAAGCGGCGATTTTCAGTAGAGTGCTTTTTTGTTCCTCCCAATAAACATGATCCATGAGGAGTCTCGTATGTCTCAGTCTGACGTTTTTCATCTCGGCCTCACCAAGAACGATTTACAAGGGGCCCAGCTTGCCATCGTGCCGGGCGATCCGCAGCGCGTAGAGAAGATTGCCAAGCTGATGGAAAATCCGGTGCATCTGGCCTCCCATCGTGAATTCACTACCTGGCGCGCGGAGCTGGACGGCAAGGCGGTGATCGTCTGCTCTACCGGTATCGGCGGCCCGTCTACCTCTATCGCGGTGGAAGAGCTGGCGCAGCTGGGCATTCGCACCTTCCTGCGCATCGGCACCACCGGCGCCATTCAGGCAAACATCAACGTCGGTGACGTACTGGTCACCACGGCGGCGGTACGCCTCGACGGCGCCAGCCTGCACTTCGCGCCGATGGAGTTCCCGGCGGTCGCGGACTTCGCCTGCACCACCGCGCTGGTGGAAGCGGCCAAGGCCAGCGGCGCCACCACGCACATCGGCGTGACCGCCTCCTCCGATACCTTCTATCCGGGCCAGGAGCGTTACGACACTTACTCCGGCCGCGTGGTCAGCCGCTTCAAAGGCTCGATGGAAGAGTGGCAGGCGATGGGCGTGATGAACTATGAAATGGAATCCGCCACGCTGCTGACCATGTGCGCCAGCCAGGGCCTGCGTGCCGGCATGGTGGCCGGGGTGATCGTCAACCGCACCCAGCAAGAGATCCCGAACGCCGAGACCATGAAAAACACCGAAAGCAAAGCGGTGCAGATCGTGGTGGACGCCGCCCGCCGCCTGCTGTAATCGCCTTTCCCCCAACGGGCCGCCGACGCGGCCCGTTTTTCCATTCGCGGCGAATCTGTTACGGTGATACTCCTCAGCGCTGCGCCGATGGCCGCCGCGCGTTGTCATAACAAAAACAACGAGGACGTTTATGACCGCCCAGATCCTGCTTCATCCTTCGCTCGCGCCGCTCGACGGCGGCATCAATTTCCGCGACTTCGGCGGCAACGGTGTGGCCGACGGGCGCCGCATCAAGCGCGGCCTGCTGTTCCGCTCCGGTTCCCTCGAGCGGCTGACGGAAAACGACTGCGCCTTTCTCGCCGGCGTGCCGGTGCGCTCGGTGCTGGACTACCGTGATGCCGACGAGGTGCAGGCCAAGCCGGATATTCTGTGGAGTGGCGCCGACTATCACCACGTGCCGGCCAACCCGCTGAGCAGCGAAGTCAACGCCAACCTGGAGAAGCTCACCAACGAGACGCTGGCCGCCTTCGACGCCCGCGCGTTCATGCTGGAGCTGTATCGCCGCCTGCCGTTCGGCAATGCGGCCTATCAGCGGCTGGCGCAGCTGTTGAGCAATCCTGGCGGCGGCGCCATCGTGCAGCACTGCGCGGTCGGCAAGGATCGCACCGGGGTCGGTTCGGCACTGGTGCTGTTCGCGCTGGGGGCCGACGAAGCGACGGTGCTGGAAGACTATCTGCTGACCGAAACCACGCTGGCCACTTTCCGCGAGCAGATGCTGGATCAGCTGTCTATCAAGCTGAATGCAGCGGCGCTGGAGCAATTCGCCTACGTGCTCAGCGCGCGCGAGGAGTTCCTGATGACGGCGCTGGGCTGCATCCGTCAGCAATACGGTTCCACCGATCGCTGGCTGGAAGCGGAATACGGCCTGGGCGCAGCCCAGCGCGAAGCGCTGCAGGCGTTCTACCTCGAGTAAATCGCCGCGCGTTTAGCCGGGGTTTAACTCGCCCCGGCCTATCCTAGGCGGCGAATTATCGCGTATCAGGAGCCCCGCATTGAGCCTCAATGACGTTATCAACTGGGTCAGCGACGTCGTGCGTCAGCACGAAGGCTGGGCCATTCCCATCATCTTCTTCCTGGCGTTCGGCGAGTCGCTGGCGTTTTTGTCGCTGCTGCTGCCGGCCACGGTGATCCTGCTGGCGCTGGGCGCGCTGATCGGCGAAAGCGGCATCGCCTTTTGGCCGATTTGGGCCGCCGCCGCCGTCGGGGCGTTTTTCGGCGACTGGCTCTCTTACTGGATCGGCTATCACTATCAGGATCGCGTGGCGCATATGTGGCCGCTGTCGCGCAATCCGCAGCTGCTGGCGCGCGGCCACGCGTTCTTTGAACGCTGGGGCGTGCTGGGCATCTTCATCGGCCGCTTCTTCGGCCCGCTGCGCGCCGTGGTGCCGCTGGTGGGCGGCATTTGCGGCATGCCGCAGCGTTATTTCCAACTGGCCAACGTCACGTCGGCGATGATCTGGGCGTTCGGCATTCTGGCGCCAGGGGCATTCGGCATCAAGTGGCTCAGCCAGTGGCTTGGCTGATTTCTCGCTAAATTGCGCAGCGCCGCGCAATATTGTGCTCGGCGGGCAAAATCAGGCTGGACATCCATACAGCCTCCCCTTAACGTGACGGGCAATGGGCGTGTGAAACGCCGGAACGGCAAGGTGCAACAGGAGGCAGGGTGGATACCAGTCTGATTTATGGGATTGGCGGCGTAGCGATCGGCATGCTGTTGGGGTGGCTGATCGCCAGTCTGCGGGTGCAGCAGACGAATGCGCAACATGAAACCGAACTGCGGTTGCTGGAGCAAGCGTTGCAGCAGGCGCAGCAGGAAACGGCGGCGCGGCAGGATGCTCTGCAGCGCCACGAGCAACAGCTGCGGCAGAGCGAGCTGGAGCTACGCAACCTGCACAGCCAGTTGGCGGCCGGGCATGAAAAGCTGCAACAGCTCAACCATTGGCGCAACGAATGTGAACTGCTTAATCAGGAGCTGCGCGCCCAGCGTGAGGTCAACAGCGCGCAGGAGGCCGAGCTGCGCGAAGTCACCATCCGTCTGGAAGAGACGCGCATGGCGGCGGAAGAGAAGCAGCGCCTGCTTATCAACAGCGAACAGCGCCTCACCACCCAGTTTGAAAACCTCGCCAACCGCATTTTTGAACACAGCGGCCGCAAGGTGGACGAGCAAAATAAGCAAAGCTTGGATCGGTTGCTGCTGCCGCTGCGTGAACAGCTGGACGGGTTCCGCCGTCAGGTGCAGGACAGTTTTGGTCAGGAAGCGCGGGAGCGCCACACGCTGACGCACGAGATACGCAATCTGCAGCAGTTGAACGCGCAGATGGCGCGCGAAGCCATCAACCTCACCAAGGCGCTCAAAGGCGACAACAAGACGCAGGGCAACTGGGGCGAGGTGGTGCTGAGCCGGGTGCTGGAGGCTTCCGGCCTGCGCGAAGGGCACGAGTATGAAACGCAGGTCAACGTGCGGGTGGATCACCAGAGCCGCATGCAGCCCGATGTGATCGTGCGCCTGCCGCAGGGCAAGGACGTGGTGATCGACGCCAAGATGTCGCTGATCGCCTACGAGCGCTATTTCAACGGTGAAGACGAGGTGGAGCGCGAAGCGGCGCTGAGCGAACATATCGCCTCGCTGCGCGGCCACATTCGCATGCTGGGCCGCAAGGACTATCAGCAGCTGCCGGGGCTGCGCTCGTTGGACTATGTGCTGATGTTCATTCCGGTCGAGCCCGCCTTCCTGCTGGCTATCGATCGCGAACCGGAGCTGATCAGCGAAGCGCTCAAGCACAACATCATGCTGGTCAGCCCGACCACGTTGCTGGTGGCGCTGCGCACCATCACCAACCTGTGGCGCTATGAGCATCAAAGCCAGAACGCGCAGCGCATCGCCGATCGCGCGGCGAAACTGTATGACAAGATGCGGCTGTTCGTGGACGATATGTCCGCGCTGGGGCAGAGCCTGGACAAGGCGCAGGGCAGTTATCGTCAGGCGATGAACAAACTGAGCGAAGGCCGTGGTAATCTTATCGGCCAAATTGAAGGTTTCCGCGCGCTGGGGGTTGAGGTCAAACGGCCGATAAACCCGCTGCTGGCGCAGCAAGCCGGCGCGCAACACGATGAAGCGGAAGAGGCGAACGACGACGATGTCGCCGCGCTGCCGCAGACGAAAGACGATGACGATACCGCCGGGGAACCGGGCTTCGTTTCGCACGGCTGAGGCCGTGGCGAGGTGGGGTATTCTCCGAGCTTCTGGTACACTCATCCACACAAAATTGACTGAATAGCAGGCAGGACAATGGCAGATCAACCGCAGGAAACCACCGATTTCGGTTTTCGCACCGTCGCTAGAGACGAAAAACAGGCCATGGTGGCGGACGTTTTTCATTCGGTAGCGGCAAAGTATGACGTGATGAACGACCTGATGTCGTTCGGCATCCACCGTATCTGGAAGCGTTTCACCATTGACTGCAGCGGCGTGCGCCGCGGGCAGCGCGTGCTGGATCTGGCCGGCGGTACCGGCGACCTGGCCGCCAAGTTCTCCCGCATGGTCGGCGAGCAGGGGCAGGTGGTGCTGGCGGACATCAACGATTCGATGCTGAAGATGGGGCGCGAGAAACTGCGCGATCGCGGCATCGTCGGCAACATCAATTACGTGCAGGCCAACGCCGAAGCGCTGCCGTTCCCGGACAACTACTTCGATTGCATCACCATCTCCTTCGGCCTGCGCAATGTCACCGACAAAGACAAAGCGCTGCGCTCGATGTTCCGCGTGCTCAAGCCGGGCGGCCGCCTGCTGGTGCTGGAGTTCTCCAAGCCGCTGCTGGCGCCGCTGAGCAAGGCTTACGATGCCTACTCCTTCCACGTGTTGCCGAAGATCGGCGAGCTGGTGGTGAAAGATCCGGACAGCTACCGCTACCTGGCGGAATCGATCCGCATGCACCCCGATCAGGAAACCCTGAAGGGCATGATGGGCAACGCCGGTTTTGAAAACGTCACCTATTTCAACCTGACCGGTGGGATTGTCGCCCTGCATCGCGGCTTCAAGTTCTGAGAGGGAGATGCCGATGCTGTTTACCCCTCTGCTGACCGCTGCGCTGGAAACCTCGCTGAATAACCTGCTGTTTCGCGATCGCAGCATGAAAGCCGCTCGCCAACGCCTGGCGGGCAAGGTGCTGCGCATCGAACTGGAAGAGCTGGCTTCGCCGCTGGTGCTGGTGTTCAGCGAACTGCGCGTGGACGTGCTGGGGCAGTCCGAAGACAGCGCCGATTGCACGGTGCGCAGCCGCATTCCCGTCTTACTGAAGCTGCGCGATCGACAGCAGTTGCCGGTGCTGATGCGCAGCGGCGAATTGACGGTGGAAGGCGATATTCAGGTGGTGCAACAGCTGGTTGGCCTGCTCGATCTGGCGGAGTGGGATCCGGCGGAGTGGCTGGCGCCTTACATCGGCGATATCGCCGCCCAGGGCATTACGCAGGCGCTGGGAAAAGGCGCCTCGCTGCTGAAAGCCGGCTTTATGCGCCGGCAGCAGGACATGGCGGAGACGTTGACGGAAGAGTGGCGCCTGGCGCCGGGGCCGCTGGAAGTGGTGTGGTTCAACGAAGAAGTTGATGCTCTCGCCCGCAGCGCGGAAGCGCTGTTTGCCCGCATGGACAAGTTGGAGGGCAAGCGATGACCCCAGGCGAACTGCGCCGTTTGTATTTTATCGTTCGCGTTTTTCTCAGCTATGGGCTGGACGAACTGATCCCTAAAATGCGTTTGACGCTGCCGCTGCGCTTTGGCCGCCGGCTGCTGTTCTGGATGCCGAATCGGCACAAGGACAAGTCGCTGGGTGAACGTCTGCGGCTGGCGCTGCAGGAGCTGGGGCCGGTATGGATCAAGTTCGGCCAGATGATGTCGACCCGCCGCGATCTGTTTCCGCCGCACATTGCCGATCAGCTGACGTTGCTGCAGGATCGGGTGGCGCCTTTCGACGGCGCGCTGGCGCGTAAACATATCGAGCTGGCGATGGGTGGCCCACTGGAAACCTGGTTCGACGATTTCGACCAGCAGCCGCTGGCCTCTGCCTCGATCGCGCAGGTGCATACCGCGCGGTTGAAAACCACCGGCCAGGAAGTGGTGCTGAAGGTGATCCGGCCGGATATCGGGCCGATCATCAAGGCCGACGTGCGGCTGATGTACCGGTTGGCCGGCTGGGTGCCGAAGCTGTTGCCGGACGGCCGCCGTCTGCGCCCGCGTGAAGTGGTGCGCGAGTACGAGAAAACCCTGCTGGACGAATTGAACCTGCTGCGCGAAGCGGCCAACGCCATTCAGCTGCGCCGCAATTTCGACGGCAGCCCGATGCTGTACGTACCGGAAGTTTATTCCGACTACTGCCGTGAAAGCGTATTGGTGATGGAACGCATCTACGGCATTCCGGTCTCGGACATCGCCACGCTTGAACGGCAGGGCACCAACATGAAACTGTTGGCGGAACGCGGCGTCCAGGTGTTCTTTACCCAGGTATTCCGCGACAGCTTCTTCCATGCGGACATGCATCCCGGTAATATTTTCGTCAGCTACGAACATCCTGAAGATCCTTGCTATATCGGCATCGACTGCGGCATCGTCGGCTCGCTGAACAAGGATGACAAGCGCTATCTGGCGGAAAACTTCATCGCCTTCTTCAACCGCGATTACCGCAAGGTGGCGGAACTGCACGTCGACTCCGGTTGGGTGCCGCGCGACACCAACGTGGAAGACTTCGAATTCGCCATTCGTACCGTGTGCGAGCCGATTTTCGAGAAGCCGCTGGCGGAAATTTCCTTTGGCAACGTGCTGCTCAACCTGTTCAACACTGCGCGCCGCTTCAATATGGAAGTGCAGCCGCAGCTGGTGTTATTGCAGAAGACCTTGCTGTATGTTGAAGGGCTGGGGCGCCAGCTCTACCCGCAGCTGGATCTGTGGACTACCGCCAAGCCGTTCCTCGAGAGCTGGCTGCGCGATCAGGTCGGCATTCCTGCCGTGGTGCGCGCGCTGAAAGAGAAAGCGCCGTTCTGGGCGGAGAAGCTGCCCGAACTGCCCGAGCTGTTTTACGACAGCCTGCAGCAGCATAAACTGTTGCAACAAAGCGTTGATAAGCTGACCAACCAAATGCAGGCTCAGCGGGTTCGTCAGGGGCAGTCACGTTATTTGTTCGGCGTTGGCGCTACACTGTTAGTAAGCGGTACGCTGTTGCTGCTGGGGCAAATCGAGGTGTTTCCCGCCTGGATGATGGCCGCCGGCATCGTATGCTGGGTGATTGGCTGGAAGCGAACCACCTGATTTAATTCGTTACTCTGGTAAAGCCGAGCCTATAATGCGGGCTGGCTTTAAAAGACCCTTTAAAATTAGAGGTAATTGAAATGGGCGGTATTAGTATTACGCAATTGTTGATCATCGCAGTGATCGTGGTGCTGCTGTTCGGCACCAAAAAACTGCGCACGCTGGGCTCCGATCTCGGCGCCTCGATCAAGGGCTTCAAAAAGGCGATCGGCGACGATACGCCGTCGAACCCCAACACGGCTGAAAAAAGCAGCCTGGATGACGCTGACTTCGCGGCCAAGCCTATTACCGATAAGCAGCCGGAAGTGAAACCGGAAGAGTCGAAGAACAAAGAGCAGGTATAAACCGTGTTTGACATTGGGTTTAGTGAGCTGCTGCTGGTGCTGGTGATCGGCCTGATTGTTCTGGGGCCGGAACGGTTGCCGGTCGCGGTCAGAACGGTGTCGGGCTGGATCCGCGCGCTGCGCTCGCTGGCGGCCTCGGTGCAGCACGAACTGTCTCAGGAACTGAAGCTGCAGGAGCTGCAGGACAGCCTGAAAAAAGCCGAACAGGCCGGCCTGCAGAACCTGACGCCGGAACTGAAGGCATCGATGGATGAGCTGAAAGACGCGGCGGAATCATTGAAACGCACCTACCGGGGCGAGACAGAAGAGCTGGCGAACACCATTCATAACCCGCAGATCACCGATCCGGAAGCTTTGCACGACGGCGTGACGCCGGCGGAAGCGGCAACCCGCGTCAGTGCGCCCGCCGCCGTGCCAAAATTGGCAGCGGAGCCTGAGGCCGTTGAGGCTGCATCCCCGGCTGCGCCCGTGGCGGCGCAACCGGCCAAAGCACCGGTGGAAACTGCGCCGGCACCTGTCGAACCTGTTGCGGATAAAACCCCAGCGTCTCACCAACCTAGTGGCGATCGTTAATACATGGCTGTTGAAGATACCCAACCCCTTATCAGTCATCTGATAGAGCTGCGCAAGCGGCTGTTGAACTCGATTATTTGCGTGCTGGCGGTGTTCGTGGTGCTGGTGTTTTTCGCCAACGACATCTACCAGCTGGTTTCTGCACCGCTGCTCAAGCAGCTGCCGGCCGGGGCGAGCATGATCGCCACCGACGTGGCGTCACCGTTCTTTACGCCGATCAAGCTGACCATGATCGTCTCGGTGTTCGTCTCCGCGCCGATGATTCTGTATCAGGTGTGGGCATTCATCGCGCCGGCGCTGTACAAGCATGAACGCCGCCTGATGATGCCGCTGCTGGTGTCCAGCAGCCTGCTGTTCTACCTCGGCATGGCCTTCGCCTACTTCATCGTGTTCCCGCTGGCCTTCGGCTTCTTTGCCAAGACCGCGCCGATGGGGGTGACCATTGCGACCGACATTAAAAACTACCTCGATTTCGTCATGGCGCTGTTTATGGCGTTCGGCGTCGCCTTCGAAGTGCCGGTCGCCATCATTCTGCTGTGCTGGAGTGGTGTCACCTCGCCGGAAGATCTGAAGAAGAAACGGCCGTATGTATTGGTCGGCGCGTTTGTGGTCGGCATGCTGTTGACGCCGCCGGACGTGTTCTCGCAAACCCTGTTGGCAATACCGATGTATCTGCTGTTTGAAGTGGGGGTATTCTTCGCTCGCTTCTATACCGGCAAGCGTCGTCCGCAAGCGGAAGAAGAAGACGAGGGTGACGAACCCCCAGCACCCTGATCCATATTGATTGCTAAGCCGCCCATTGGGCGGCTTTTGCTTTGGAAAAAACCATGTTTGATATCGGCGTTAATCTCACCAGCAGCCAATTCGCCAAAGATCGCCAGGCGGTGGTGGAACGCGCCCGCGCCGCGGGCGTGACGGGGATGTTGATTACCGGCACCGATCTGGCGGAGAGCCGCGAGGCCGCCGAACTGGCGCGGCAACATGCGGGCTACTGTTGGTCTACCGCCGGCGTGCATCCGCACTACGCCAGCGGCTGGGATGAACACACCGCCGAGCAGATTTATGCGTTGGCCGCGCGCCCTGAAGTGGCAGCGATCGGCGAATGCGGCCTGGATTTCAACCGCAATTTCTCGACGCCCGCGCAGCAGGAAGCGGCGTTCACCGCGCAGCTGGCGCTGGCGGCGGAGTTGGCGCTGCCGGTGTTTCTTCATTGCCGCGACGCACACGCACGTTTTGCCGAGCTACTGACGCCGTGGTTGGATAAACTGCCCGCGGCCGTGGTGCACTGCTTCACCGGCACCGCCGAAGAATTAACCCGCTGCCTGTCGCTGGGCCTGTCGATCGGGATTACCGGTTGGGTCTGCGACGAGCGGCGCGGCCTGGAATTGCGCGCCCTGTTGCCGCAGATCCCGGCCGAGCGTCTGCTGCTGGAAACTGACGCCCCTTATCTGTTGCCCCGGGATTTACAGCCTAAACCCGCATCTCGCCGCAACGAACCCTGTTTCCTGCCCCATATCGTGCATCAGGTCGCCGTCTGGCGACAGGAAGAGCCGCAATGGCTGGGGCAAAAAACCGATGAGAACGCCCGCCGGCTATTCCGGCTGGTTTGAGCTAGGAGAAAATTATGAGCTATGCATTTCCGGGCACCTTCCCTGGTCGCCGTATGCGCCGCGTGCGCCGTCATGACTTCAGCCGCCGCCTGGTGGCCGAGAACCAACTGACGGTCAACGACCTGATTTATCCGGTGTTTGTCATGGAAGGCAGCAACCGTCAGGAAGAAGTGGCCTCGATGCCGGGCGTATCGCGCATGACGATCGATCTGCTGGTCAAGGAAGCGGAAACCATCGCCAAACTCGGCGTGCCGGTGATCTCCCTGTTCCCGGTGATTGAGCCAGGTCTGAAATCGCTGCATGCGGAAGAAGCCTATAACCCGGAAGGGCTGGTGCAGCGCACGGTGCGCGCGCTGAAAGACGCGGTGCCTGAGCTGGGCATTCTGACTGACGTAGCGCTCGATCCCTACACCACGCACGGGCAGGATGGGGTAATCGATGAGCAGGGTTATGTGATTAACGACGTGACCAAAGACATCCTGGTGCGTCAGGCGCTTTCCCATGCCGAAGCGGGCGCGGAAATCGTGGCGCCGAGCGACATGATGGACGGCCGCATCGGGGCGATCCGCGATCGTCTGGAATTGCAGGGTCTGGTGAATACCCAGATTATGGCCTACTCCGCCAAGTATGCTTCCTGTTACTACGGCCCGTTCCGCGATGCGCTGGGTTCCAGCGGCAATCTGAAGGGTGGCAACAAGAAGACCTATCAGATGGATCCGGCCAACAGCGATGAAGCGCTGCAGGAGATTGCACAGGATCTGCAGGAAGGCGCGGATATGGTGATGGTGAAACCGGGCATGCCGTACCTCGACGTTGTGCGCCGCGTGAAGGATACCTTCGGCGTGCCAACCTTCGCTTATCAGGTGTCCGGCGAGTACGCCATGCATATGGCGGCGATTCAGAACGGCTGGCTGCAGGAGCAGCCTGCGGTGATGGAGTCGTTGATGTGTTTCAAACGCGCCGGCGCCGACGGCGTGCTGACCTACTTCGCCAAGCGTGTCGCCCAGTGGTTGCACGACGATGCGATGCGTCGCTAAGCGTGAAATGAGCCAACAAAAAGGCGCCTGAGGGCGCCTTTTGCATTACATCTTCTGGAACTGTCGGTTGTCGATGCTTTGGCTGACCTGTTTGTTGATCAGGTTCAGCAACAACATGGAGCGCGCCTCGCCGTCCGGCTCGGTGTAGATCGCCTGCAGCCCTTCGAACACGCCGTCGACGATCAGGACGGTATCCCCCGGCTGCGGGGTTTCCGGATCGACATAGGTTTCGCTGGCGTGCGTGCGCAGCTCATCGATCACCTTGTTCGGGATGACGCTCGGCAGCGCGCCGAAGCGCACGAAGTGGCTGACGCCGCGGGTGGCGCTGATGGTGGTGGTGTGAATGCGCTCTGGGTCGAACTCCACAAACAGATAGTTGGGAAACAGGGGTTCGCTGACCGCGATACGCTTGCCGCGCACGATCTTTTCCAGCGTGATGATCGGGCTGAGGCAGTTTACCTGCTGCCGTTCCAGATGTTCCTGCGCCCGCAACAGCTGACCGCGTTTGCAATAAAGTAGATACCAGGATTCCATAATTTCACATGCCTTTCTGCCAGCCGGTAAGCATATCAAAAGCGCTTCCGGATACATAGTGATGCAAGTTTCAGCGTGTAACATCACCTATCTCTATGAATATGCGGCTATTAGCGAGGGGTCACACACTTATCGATACGGCGCTGGTATAACAGAGGGCTAAAAATTTGTTACCGTTACAGTATGGCAAGGCGTTGCGCCACCGGCTGTGACGCTATTCGTCGTTTTTGACCGAGGGAGAAAGAAATGGAGCTGTTTCTGTTGAGCAACGGCAAGCTGTCTGGCGAAGCCGAGCTGCTGGGGTACGCCAAAAGCCAACTGCTGGCGATGATTGCGCGTCGCGGCATCAAATCCGCCGTCTTTATCCCTTATGCGCTGATCCGTTATGACTACGACCAGCGTGCGCAGGAGCTGGCGCAAACGCTGGGCATTGAAGTCATCAGCATCCATCACGCGGCTTCGCCGGCGGCGGCGATCGCGCAGGCGGAGTGCATTTTGGTCAGCGGCGGCAATACCTGGTTGCTGAACCAAATGCTGCACGAGCAAGGCCTGATCGTGCCCATCCAGCGCGCGGTGCGCGAGCGTGAAGTGCCTTACGTCGGCTGGAGCGCCGGTTGCAACGTGGCCACGCCGAGCATTCGCACCACCAATGATATGCCGGTGCGCTGCAGCGTGGTGCTGCCGGCGCTGGGGCTATTCCCGGTGCAAATCAACCCGCATTACATCGACGCGCATATCAGCGGCCACATGGGCGAAACCCGTGACGAGCGCCTGGCGGAGTTCTGCGCGATCAACCCAAGTGAATCGGTGGTGGCGCTGCGTGAAGGCAGCCTGCTGCACGTTGAAGGCAATGCGCTGCGTTACTTCAGCGCCAACGGGCAGGGCTTCAAGGTGTTCCGCCACGGCGAGGAGACGCGCGAATATCAGGATACGCGTGCGCTGGCTGCGCTGGTGCCGTTCAACTGCGGCTGAGGGCCACCCGATGGCGGGCGGCGTTAACAAAATTGCAGCAACAACCGTGAAGAGGGCTTATAATGCCCTCCCCACTGGCCGTTATAATGATCAGCATGAAATACCGTGACTTACGCGATTTCCTCTCGTTGCTGGAGAAGAGAGGGGAACTAAAACGCATCAGCCAGCCGATCGATCCTTACCTGGAAATGACGGAGATTGCCGATCGCACCCTGCGGGCAGGCGGCCCGGCATTGCTGTTTGAAAACCCGAAAGGCTACGACATGCCGGTGCTGTGCAACCTGTTCGGCACTGCCAATCGCGTGGCGATGGGCATGGGGCAGGAAGACATCAGCGCGCTGCGCGAAGTCGGCAAACTGCTGGCGTTCCTCAAAGAGCCGGAGCCGCCGAAAGGATTCCGCGATCTGTTCGACAAAATGCCGAAGTTCAAGCAGGTGCTGAACATGCCGACCAAGGTGCTGGGGTCTGCACCTTGTCAGGAGCAGGTATGGCAGGGCGAGGACGTCGATCTGGGCCGTATTCCGGTGATGCACTGCTGGCCGGAAGACGCCGCGCCGCTGATCACCTGGGGGCTGACGGTGACCCGCGGCCCGCATAAGGAACGGCAAAATCTCGGCATCTATCGCCAGCAGGTGCTGGGCAAGAATAAAGTGATCATGCGCTGGCTGTCGCATCGCGGCGGCGCGCTGGATTATCAGGAGTGGTGCCAGGCGCACCCCGGCGAGCGTTTCCCGGTTGCGGTGGCGCTGGGCGCCGATCCCGCCACTATCCTCGGCGCGGTGACGCCGGTGCCGGATACCCTGTCTGAATACGCTTTTGCCGGGCTGCTGCGCGGCAATAAAACCGAAGTGGTCAAGTGCCTTTCCAACGATCTGGAAGTGCCCGCCAGCGCCGAAATCGTGCTGGAAGGCTATATCGAGCCGGGTGAAATGGCGCCGGAAGGCCCGTACGGCGACCACACCGGTTACTACAATGAAATCGACCAGTTCCCGGTGTTCACCGTCACCCACATCACCCAGCGCCGCAACGCGATCTACCACTCGACTTACACCGGCCGCCCGCCGGATGAGCCGGCGATCCTGGGCGTGGCATTGAATGAAGTGTTCGTGCCGATTCTGCAAAAGCAGTTCCCGGAAATCGTCGATTTCTATCTGCCGCCGGAAGGGTGCTCGTACCGCCTGGCGGTAGTGACCATGAAGAAACAGTACGCCGGCCACGCTAAACGCGTGATGATGGGCGTCTGGTCGTTCCTGCGGCAGTTTATGTACACCAAATTTGTTATCGTCTGCGATGACGACGTCAATGCGCGCGACTGGAACGACGTAATTTGGGCGATCACCACACGAATGGATCCGGCAAGGGATACCGTTCTGGTGGAGAATACGCCGATCGACTATCTGGACTTCGCCTCACCGGTTTCCGGCCTGGGTTCGAAGATGGGGCTGGACGCCACCAATAAATGGCCGGGTGAAACCGATCGCGAATGGGGCCGTCCGATTCAGATGGATGAAAAGGTACGTGCGCGCGTCGACGAAATCTGGGATGAGCTCGCAATCTTCAGTGACAGGGAACCGACGCTGTAGCGTCAGGCCCTGTTCTCAGCTTTGCATTGATGACCCGACAGAGGGAACGCATGACAATATTGAGCTGTAAAGTGACCTCGGTAGAGGCCATTACCGATACGGTTTATCGGGTACGTCTGGTGCCCGAGCAGCCGTTTTCTTTCAAGGCAGGGCAATATCTGATGGTGGTGATGGACGAGCGCGACAAGCGCCCGTTCTCGCTGGCATCAACCCCGACGCAGCAAGATTACATCGAGCTGCACATCGGCGCTTCGGAGCTGAATCTGTACGCCATGGCGGTGATGGATCGCATCCTGAAAGAGCAGGCGATCACCGTCGACGTGCCGCACGGCGACGCCTGGCTGCGGGAAGAGGGCAGCCGTCCGCTGGTGCTGATTGCCGGCGGCACCGGTTTCTCTTATGCGCGTTCAATCCTGTTGACCGCGTTGGAGCAGCAGCCCGATCGCGATATTTCTATCTACTGGGGCGGGCGTGAGCTGAAGCACCTGTACGATCTGAGCGAGCTGGAAGCGCTGTCGTTGCAGCATCCGAATCTGAAGGTGATCCCGGTGGTCGAGCAGCCGGAAGCCGAATGGCGCGGCCGCAGCGGCACCGTGCTCAGTGCGGTGCTGCAGGATTTCGGCACGCTGGCGGAGCACGACATCTATATCGCCGGGCGTTTCGAGATGGCGAAAATCGCCCGTGAGCGTTTCTGCGCCGAGCGCGGCGCGCTGGAAGCGCATATGTTCGGCGACGCGTTTTCGTTTATCTGACCGATGCGATGCGCAGTGAACGGGGTGGCCGAGGGTCGCCCCGTTATTATTTGGGCGCTGGCAAACGTCAGGCATAAAAAACCCGCCCCTGACAGGCGGGAAGAACGGCAACTAAACTTGGCGGGATGCCGCGATTTGAAGTGGTGACGCGGTCATCCCAAGATAGTCACAGCTAAACGCGTTCAAAGACGGTGGCGATGCCCTGGCCCAGGCCGATGCACATGGTCGCCAGGCCGAACTGCGCGTCGCGACGTTCCATGTTGTTCAACAGGGTGGTCGAGATGCGGGAGCCTGAACACCCCAGCGGGTGGCCGAGCGCGATGGCGCCGCCGTTCAGGTTGATCTTGTCGTCGATGCTGTCCATCAGCCCCAGATCCTTGATGCACGGCAGCGACTGGGCGGCGAACGCTTCGTTCAGCTCGAACAGATCGATGTCCTGCACGCTCAGACCGGCGCGTTTCAGCGCCAGCTTGCTGGCCGGCACCGGGCCGTAACCCATGATGGAAGGATCGCAGCCGACGACCGCCATCGAGCGGATGCGGGCGCGGGCCTTCAAACCGAGCGCTTTGGCGCGCGATTCGCTCATCAGCAGCATGGCGGAAGCGCCGTCCGACAGGGCGGAAGAACTGCCGGCGGTGACGGTGCCGTTGACCGGATCGAACGCCGGACGCAGGGCCGACAGGCTTTCGACGGTGGTTTCCGGGCGAATGACTTCATCGAAATCGTAACGGGTCAGCACGCCGTCGGCATCATGGCCGTTGGTCGGTATGATCTCGTTTTTAAAGTAACCGGCCAGCGTCGCCGCATGCGCGCGCTGGTGGGAGCGGGCGGCAAACTCATCCTGCATCTGGCGGCTGATGTTGTGCATCTTGGCCAGCATTTCGGCGGTCAGCCCCATCATCCCAGCGGCTTTGGCCACGCTGCGGCTCAGCCCCGGATGGAAATCCACGCCGTGGTTCATCGGCACATGGCCCATGTGTTCCACGCCGCCGATCAGGCTGACGTGCGCGTCGCCGACCATGATGGCGCGCGCCGCGTCGTGCAGCGCCTGCATCGAAGAGCCGCACAGGCGGTTGACGGTCACCGCCGGCACGCGGTGCGGGATCTCGGCCAGCAGCGCGGCGTTGCGGGCGATGTTGAAGCCTTGTTCCAGCGTCTGCTGTACGCAGCCCCAGTAAATGTCATCGATCTCGGCGGCGTCCAGCGCCGGGTTGCGGCTCAGCACTTCACGCATCAGGTGAGCGGAGAGATCTTCGGCGCGCACCTGGCGGAAGGCGCCGCCCTTGGAACGGCCCATCGGCGTGCGTACGGCATCAACAATAACTACGTTTTCCATCTTTATGACCTCATGCCGGTTGGCGGGTAGCGACGTCGGACAGCGGTGTCGCCACCGGGTAGTAGCTTTCATTGCGTTCGGCCTTGGCGCGCAGACCGGCCGGCACCTGATACAGGGCGCCGAGGTGTGCGTAACGCTGGGCCAGCTCAACGTAGTTGGCGGTGCCGAGCGTATCCAGGTAGCGGAACGCGCCGCCGTGGAACGGAGGGAAGCCAATGCCGTAGACCAACGCCATATCGGCTTCCGCCGGGCTGGCGACGATCTTCTCTTCCAGGCAGCGAACCACTTCGTTGATCATCGGGATCATCATGCGCGCAATGATTTCTTCGTCGCTGATGGTCTGGCGCGATTGACTCACTTCGGCCAGCAGCGCATCGGTCTGCTCGTCGTTGTCCTTGCGCGGCTTGCCTTTGCTGTCCTGGCTATAGCGGTAGAAGCCCAGCTGATTTTTTTGACCGAAGCGCTGGTTGTCGAACATCACGTCAATGGCGTCGCGGTAGTCTTTGCTCATGCGATCCGGGAAGCCGGCGGCCATTACCGCCTGCGCGTGGTGCGCGGTGTCGATGCCCACGACGTCGAGCAGGTAGGCCGGGCCCATCGGCCAGCCGAACTGTTTTTCCATCACTTTATCGATCTGACGGAAGTCGGCGCCATCGCGCAGCAGCAGGCTGAAGCCGGCGAAATACGGGAACAGCACGCGGTTGACGAAGAAGCCCGGGCAGTCGTTCACCACGATCGGCGTTTTGCCCATGCGGCTGGCGTAGGCCACCACTTTGGCGATGGTGTCATCGCTGGTTTGTTCGCCGCGGATGATTTCGACCAGCGGCATGCGGTGTACCGGGTTAAAGAAGTGCATGCCGCAGAAGTTTTGCGGGCGCTTCAGCGATTTTGCCAGGTGATTAATCGGAATGGTCGAGGTGTTCGACGCCAGCACGGTGTCCTCACCGATCAGGGTTTCCACTTCCGACAGCACGGCGGCTTTGACTTTCGGGTTCTCGACGACCGCTTCGACGATCACCTGCGCGCGTTCGATACCAGCGTAGTCCAGCGTCGGCTGAATGGTCGACAGCACCTGTGCCATTTTCAGGCCATCCAGCTTGCCGCGTTCCAGTTGCTTATTGAGCAGCTTGGCCGCTTCGCTCATGCCCAGCGTCAGCGACTTGTCGCTGATGTCTTTCATGATCACCGGCACGCCTTTCAGCGCCGATTGGTAAGCGATGCCGCCGCCCATGATGCCGGCGCCCAGCACCGCCGCCTGTTTCGGCGCATCCACATTCTTGGCCAGCTTTTTCGCCTGGCCCTTCACGAACTGATCGTTGAGGAAGATGCCGACCAGCGCGCGCGCTTCGTTGGAACGCGCCAACGGCACGAAGCTGGCGGTTTCCAGTTTCAGCGCTTCATCGCGGCCCAGCTTGGCGGCGGCTTCAATGGTCTTCACCGCGGTCATCGGCGCCGGGTAATGTTTACCGGCGGTCTGCAGCACCATGCCTTTGGCGGTGGTGAAGCTCATCGCCGCTTCAATCGGGCTGAGTTTCAGCGGCTCCAGCTTAGGTTGACGCGCGGCGCGCCAGTCCAGCTTGCCGTCGATCGCCTGTTGCAGCATTTTCAGCGCCGCTTCGGCCAGTTTTTCCGGTGCCACCACCGCATCCACCAGGCCGACTTTCAGCGCCTCTTTGGCGCTGACGTCTTTGCCGGCGGCGATGATTTCCAGCGCGCTGTCGTTACCCAGCAGGCGCGGCAGGCGGACGGAACCGCCGAAGCCCGGCATGATGCCCAATTTGGTTTCCGGCAGGCCAATGCGCGCGTCCGGTGAGGCGACGCGGAAATCGGTCGCCAGAATGCATTCGCAACCGCCGCCGAGCGCATAGCCGTTAATGGCCGAAATGGTCGGCACCGGCAAATCTTCCAGCCGGTTAAAGACGTTGTTGGCGAACACCAGCCACTCTTGCAGCTTTTCAGCCGGTGCGGCGAACAGAGAAAGGAATTCGGTGATATCGGCGCCGACGATAAACGCGGCTTTGGAGGAACGCAGCAGCAGCCCTTTCAGCTCAGGCTGGTTTTCCAGCACGGTGAGCGCTTCGCCCAGGCTGGCGACGGTGCGGGTGTCCAGCTTGTTGACCGAGCCCGGTGCGTTGAACACCAGCTCGGCGATGCCGTTATCGAGCCAGTGCAGTTGTAATGTTTCGCCTTGGTAGAGCATGTCTATCTCCTGAATCAGCGTATGATCTGGTATGACCAGATGATGAGGAGTGTGGTTTTTATGTTAAAAATATGCAAATGAGAGATTGCATATTTGCTGGTCGGATCACATCTCACCAAGTTAGCGTTTTGATTTAAAACGAAGTTATATTTTATGTGCTATCGGCATTTGCTGGCGGTTGTCGGTCTTCATACACTTGCCAGCGGCGATTTATCATTCAGGCGAGGTTAGGCATGAATAAGGCGGCTGGCGTCATGGCGACGACGATGCGGGGCTGACGATGGCACTCGGCTGGCTAAGGTGAAACTGCGGATGTAACGGCATTTGCCGGGAATTGCGAGCTGCTCCGCATGCCCAACGCGATGAGGTTGGTGCGCCGGAGCGCTGTGTTAAGATGATTTCTTTCGTGCTAAGGCATAAGGGTAATGTGATGGAAACGCTGGCTTCTTTGTATAACGACCACCTGGCAGAGCTGCAAAAACGCGCGCGCGAAGTGCTGGAGCGCAACAAGTTGGATGCGCTGCTGATTCACTCCGGTGAACTGCAAAAGGTATTCTTGGACGACCATAGCTATCCGTTCAAAGTGAACGCGCATTTCAAAGCCTGGGTGCCGGTGACGTCGGTACCGAACTGCTGGTTGTGGATTGATGGCGTCAACAAGCCGAAGCTGTGGTTCTACTCCCCGGTTGACTACTGGCACAGTGTAGAGCCGCTGCCGGACAGTTTCTGGACCAAATCCCTTGAATTGATGCCGCTGGCCAACGCCGACGCTATCGCCCAGCAGCTTCCGCCGCAGCGCGAGCGCGTGGGCTATATCGGTTATGCGCAACAGCGCGCCCGCGATCTCGGCATCCCTTCGGAAAATATCAACCCGAAAGCGGTGTTGAACTACCTGGATTTCCACCGTTCGATCAAAACCGGCTACGAGCTGGCCTGCATGCGCGAAGCGCAGAAGACGGCGGTAACCGGCCATCGTGCGGCGCATGAAGCCTTCCTCTCCGGCATGAGCGAATTCGACATCAATCTGGCCTACCTCACGGCGACAGGCCACCGCGATACCGACGTGCCTTACGACAACATCGTGGCGCTGAACGAACACGCTTCGGTACTGCACTACACCAAGCTGGATCATCAGCCGCCGGCCGAATCCCTGAGTTTCCTGATCGACGCCGGCGCGGAATACAACGGCTACGCCGCCGATCTGACCCGCACCTACGCAGCGCAAAGCGGCAGCGAATTCGCCCATCTGGTGAAAGATCTCAACGGTGAACAGCTGGCGCTGATCGACACCATCAAAACCGGCATGCGCTATACCGACTACCATGTGCAGATGCACCAGCGCATCGCCAAGCTGCTCAAGAATCACAAGCTGGTGAACGGCCTCAGCGAAGAGGCGATGGTTGAAACGGGTATCACCACGCCGTTCCTGCCGCACGGGCTGGGCCACCCGCTGGGCCTGCAGGTGCACGACGCCGCCGGCTTTATGCAGGACGAGCAAGGCACCCATCTGGCGGCGCCGGCCAAGTATCCGTTCCTGCGTTGCACCCGCGTGTTGCAGCCGGGCATGGTATTGACCATCGAGCCGGGTCTGTACTTCATCGAGTCTCTGTTGGCGCCGTGGCGCAGCGGTGAGTTCAAGCAGCACTTCGCCTGGGATCGCATCGATGCGCTGAAGCCGTATGGCGGCATCCGCATCGAAGACAACATCGTGATCCACGAAAAGCGCATCGAGAACATGACGCGCGATCTGAACCTGGCCTGATGCGGCCGTATCCGATACCGGCGGAAGCAACCTGCTTTACCGAAGAAATAAAGAAGAGCCGTTTTATCACCCTGCTGGCGCCGACCAGCGGGGTAGAAGCGGCAAAGACGTTTATTCAGCAGGTGCGGGATGAACACCCGGCGGCACGGCACCATTGTTGGGCCTTCGTCGCCGGCAGCCCCGATGACTCGCAGCAGTTGGGATTCTCCGACGACGGAGAGCCGTCGGGTACCGCCGGCAAACCGATCCTCGCGCAGCTCATGGGCAGCGGCATCGGGGAAGTGACCGCCGTGGTCGTTCGTTACTACGGCGGTGTCAAGCTGGGCACCGGCGGATTGGTGAAAGCCTATGGCAACGGTGTTCAACAGGCGTTGAAGCAGCTGGCGTTGGCTCAAAAGGTGCCGGAAGCCGAATATATCTTGCAGTGCGACTATGCGCAGTTGGCGTTGGTGGAGAACTTGCTGCAGCAAACCGCAGGTCGGATCCTGCAGGGGGAATACGGCGCCGCCGTCGTGCTGCATCTGGCGTTGCCGGCCACGGAGGTCGAGCTGTTTGGGCATAAATTGCGTGATCTCAGTCGCGGTAATTTGCAATTAACCCCCATTTCGCAATAATTCCTCCCAATTGAATTGCTAAGGATCGTGCTGAAATGCATTTTCGCGCCATAACCCGTATCGTTGGTCTGCTGGTCATCCTGTTCTCCGGGACGATGTTTATTCCCGGCCTGGTGGCATTGATTTACCGCGATGGGGCGGGGCGCGCGTTCAGCCAAACCTTCTTCGTGGCGCTGACCATCGGCCTGATGCTGTGGTGGCCGAACCGCAAACAGAAACACGAACTGAAACCCCGCGAAGGCTTTCTGATCGTCGTGCTGTTCTGGACCGTGCTGGGCAGCGTGGGGGCATTGCCGTTCCTGTTTTCTGAACGGCCCAACTTGTCGCTGACCGACGCCTTCTTTGAATCCTTCTCGGGGCTGACGACCACCGGTGCGACGACGCTGGTGGGACTGGATTCGCTGCCGAAGGCCATTCTGTTCTATCGCCAAATGCTGCAATGGATGGGCGGCATGGGGATCATCGTGTTGGCGGTGGCGATACTGCCGATACTCGGCGTCGGCGGCATGCAGCTGTATCGGGCGGAAATGCCTGGGCCGCTGAAAGATAACAAGATGCGCCCGCGCATCGCCGAAACAGCCAAAACCCTGTGGCTAATCTATGTGTTGCTGACCGTAGCCTGTGCGCTGGCGCTCTGGGGAGCAGGAATGTCGGTGTTCGATGCCATCGGCCACAGTTTCTCGACCATCGCCATCGGCGGCTTTTCTACCCACGACGCCAGTATCGGTTATTACGCCAGTCCGACCATCAACACCATCATCGCCGTGTTCCTGCTGATTTCCGGCTGTAACTACGGCCTGCACTTCGCTTTGCTCAGCGGCCGCAGTCTGAAGGTATACGGGCGCGATCCTGAATTCCGCATGTTCATCTTCGTCCAGCTGACGCTGGTGGTGGTGTGCACGTTGGTGCTCTGGGGACATGGCGTCTATAAGAGCGGTATGGAAACGCTCAATCAGGCGTTCTTCCAGGTGGTATCGATGGCGACTACGGCCGGTTTTACGACCGACAGCATCGCCAAGTGGCCGCTGTTCCTGCCGATGCTGTTGTTGTGTTCGGCATTCATCGGCGGCTGCGCCGGCTCGACCGGCGGCGGCCTGAAGGTGATCCGTATTCTGCTGTTGTACCTGCAGGGCTCGCGCGAGTTGAAAAGGCTGGTGCACCCTAACGCGGTCTATACCATCAAATTGGGCAACCGCGCGCTGCCGGAACGCATTCTGGAGGCGGTGTGGGGATTTTTCTCCGCCTATGCGCTGGTGTTTATCGTCAGCATGCTGGCGATCATTGCTACCGGCGTTGATGATTTCTCCGCGTTTGCCGCAGTGACGGCAACGCTGAATAACCTCGGCCCCGGCCTGGGCGTAGTGGCGGATAACTTCACCACGATGCCGGCGGCGGCCAAGTGGATCCTGGTGGTGACGATGCTGTTCGGGCGCCTGGAAGTGTTTACATTGCTGGTGCTGTTCACGCCAACCTTCTGGCGTGAGTGAGCCTGATATAAGGAGTACGCCATGAAGGCATTGATACTTTATTCGAGCCGTGACGGGCAAACACGTGCTATCGCTTCTTATATAGCAAGCAAATTGCAGGATACGCTGCGCTGTGAGGTGATCGATCTGCTGCAGGCGGAACAGGTCGACCTTAATCAGTATCAGCTGGTGATGATCGGTGCTTCTATCCGTTACGGGCACTTTAACCCGGCGCTGGATAAATTCGTCAAACGTCATGCCGAGCAGTTGAATCGAATGCCGAGCGCGTTCTTTGCCGTGAACCTGACGGCGCGCAAACCGGAAAAGCGCTCGCCGCAAACCAATGCTTATACCCGCAAGTTCCTGCTGGCCTCACCGTGGCAGCCAAAACAGTGCGCGGTGTTTGCCGGCGCATTGCGTTATCCGCGCTATCGCTGGTTCGACCGCATCATGATTCAATTTATTATGCGTATGACGGGTGGTGAAACGGATACCAGTAAGGAAGTGGAGTACACCGATTGGCAGCAGGTCGATCGTTTCGCCCAGGAATTTAGCCAGATCCCGTACGAAAAGTGACAAAAGCGCGGGTTTGGCTAGCGTTTTGCCGAAAAAATCCGCGCTTGAAAAGTTTTTTGCATTTAGGGGTTGCGGCCTGCCGAGAACTCCCTATAATGCGCCTCCACTGACCGGGAACAACGACTGACAAGCCGCCGGGTCAGCGAGAAGATAGCGAAATAAACGCTTGACTCTCCGGGCTAAAAGCGTAATATACTCAGCCCGCGCCGATGAGTTTCTCGGCACTGCTCTTTAACAATTTATCAGACAATCTGTGTGGGCACTCCACAAGACGATATCCAGCATCTTCGGATGCAAAAAAATATCAAGTCTTGAAGAGTGACT